>NZ_QKTB01000001.1:0-432641 GCF_003234405.1 Curtobacterium sp. MCLR17_045 | reverse complement strand
GGGCTGGGGCGGCTGGGCTGTTTCGGGCGTACCTGGTCGAATCGGGCGTACCTGGTCGGTTGTTCTGGCCAGGTACGCCCGAATCCACCAGGCATCGCGCACGTTCTGGGAAAGAACGGGCAGCCCGACGGGTCCGCCGACTCTGCACCGGGTCGAATCGGGCGTACCTGGTCAGATCGGGCGTACCTGGTCGGTTCTTCTGCCCCGGTACGCCCGAATCCACCAGGCATCGCACGCGTTCTGGGAAAGAACGGACCGAAGGCCGGGAGGCCCGGGTAGCGTCCGGCGCATGACCCGCGCCGTCCTCGTGTCCAGTGCAGCCCCGCCCACCGTCACCGACGTCGACCTGCCGGATCCGGCCGAGGGTGAGGCCCTCGTCGACGTCACGTACTCGAGCGTCAACTACAAGGACGGCCTCGCCCTCGCGCGGAACCCTGGTGTCGCCCGGCTCGACCCACTGGTGCCGGGGATCGACGTCGTCGGCACGGTGTCGGGGCTCGGACCGGGCGTGCACGAGGTCGCGATCGGTGACCGGGTGGTGCTGAACGGCGCTGGCCTGGGTGAGACCCGGCACGGGGGCTGGGCAACGCAGGCCGTGGTGCCGTCGGGGTCGCTCGTCGTGCTGCCCGAGGCGATCGACGACTCGTTCGCGGCGGCCATCGGCACCGCGGGGTTCACGGCGATGCTCAGTGTGCTGGCGTTGGAGCGCTTCGTCGCGCCGGACGACGGGCCGGTGCTGGTGACCGGGGCGTCCGGCGGGGTCGGCACCGTGGCGATCGCACTCCTCGCGGCCCGCGGGTACCGGGTCACGGCGTCGACCGGTCGCGCGGCCAACACGGACTCGCTCCGCCGGCTCGGGGCCACCGAGGTGGTCGACCGCGGCACCCTGTCCGAGCCGGGCAAGCCGATGCAGCGTGCCACCTGGGCCGGAGCGGTGGACAGCGTCGGCGGGGCCACGCTGGCGAACGTGCTGGCATCGACCCGGTGGGGTGGTGCCGTGACGGCGTGCGGGCTGGCGCAGGACTCCGCACTGCCGACGACCGTGCTGCCGTTCATCCTGCGGTCGGTGTCGCTGCTCGGGATCAACTCCGTCGACGCCCCGCTCGAGCTCCGTCGTCGGGCGTGGGACCGCCTGGCGACCGACCTCGACGCGGCGCTCCTGGCGGACGTCACCCGCACGGTGACGCCCGAGCAGGCCATCGCGGTGGGGGCCGAGGTCGTCGCGGGACGGGTGCACGGACGGACGGTCGTCGCCGTCACGGGCTGATCCGGCGTGCTTTCCGAGCGATTCATTTAGCAAACGTTTGCATATTGGCACGCTAGGATTTCGAGTGTCGATTTCGTCCTCGAGGAGATGACATGCCGGTCCCCAAGTCCACCGTGGAGAGCTCTCCCCGGAAGCTCCTGCGCGACGTCGTGTACGACAAGATGCTCGCGGCCCTCCGCGACGGCACACTGCAGCACGGCGAGCGCCTGAACGACGACGAGCTGGTCCAGTGGCTGGGTGTGAGTCGCACCCCGATCCGCGAGGCGATCGCGAAGCTCGTCGACATCGGCCTGGTCGAGATGGAGGCGAACCGGTACACCCGCGTCGCCACCCCGACCTTCGAGGACTGGGTCACCGCGACCCGCGCGACCGCCGGGTTCTTCGAGCTCAGCCTGCGCTGGGGCGTCCCCGAGTACAGCGACGAGGACGTCGAGGCCCTCAGCACGCTGCTCGACAAGGCCGACCGCATGCGCAAGGTGCGGGACTACGGCTTCAGCGGCGCCCTCAACGAGATCATCGAGTTCGCGGTCGAGCACTCCGGCAACCCCCTGGTGCAGAACGCCGCGGTCGGTGCCATGGAGCGGGTCCGCTTCACACTCAACCCCACGCCGGCGTTCGAGCAGTACGGGTCCGAGGCGTTCTTCTCGATCCTGCGCGAAGCACTCACCGAGCGCGACGGCGAAGGCGCTGCCGAGGCCGGCCGCGCCCTCACTCGCAACTTCGAACAGCACATCGAGGCGGTCCGCGCCGACCGCGGCTGACCCGTGGTCGTCGGCGAGTGGGGTGACGCCGACCCCTGGGCGGCGGCGAACGACGACGCCTACGCGTCCCTGCTCGCCCACGTCCGGACCGGCCCCCGCGGGCCCGTGGCCGTCGACCTCGAAGCACTGAGCTGGGAGTGGGGCACGTCCCGCGGCCGCGTCCGTGCAGCGGCCGCTCGGCTCGAGGACCTCGGCATCCTGTCCCGGGGCCCGGACGGCACGTGGTGGTACGAGGAGCTCTCGGACGCCGACCTCTCGGACACACTGGACTTCTGGGTGTCCCTGGTCGGCCCGGCCCTCCGCGCGACGATCCCGGCGCTCACCCCGGAGTTGCACGCCGAGCTCGATCGCCGGGTCGCGCGGGCTCGCACCACCGCTGCCCTCCGGCTGCCGGAGTACCCGACAGCGTTCTCCGCCGCCTGCCAGTTCTGGTTCGAGCACTCCCCGAACACCCTGGTGCGCAGCCTGGGCCTGCGTGCGTTCGAGCGGATGCGATGGGCACGCGTCCCCACCCAGACCTGGTCGGTCCACGACGTGCACGCGTGGTTCGTGACCACCGGCCGTGCCGTGGGCACCGGCGACCCGGCAGTCGCGACCACCGCGGCAGAGGTCATCGACGGGCTGTTCGAGATCCACCGGCGGAACGTCGGGGTCCCGCGGACGAGCCGCTCGGCGGAGGACACCACCGAACAGCGTGTCGGCCCGGTCGGCCGCGCCCTGCTCCGCGACGTCCGCTCCGACGCATTGGCGGTCGGGTCCAGGCACACGCTCGAGGACCTCGTGACACGGACCGGTGCTCCACCCGAGCAGGTCCTCGACGGGCTGCGCTGGCTGCACGACCTCGGGCTCGTCGAGGACGACGGCGGTCGGTACCGCGTCGTGGAACCGTCGCTCGCGACCTGGCGCGACACCATGGAACTGCTCCCCGGCGTCTTCACGCACGGTGCCGTCCACGTCCTGCCCGGCCTGCGGGGACCCGCGCTCGAGGAGTTCCGCGCGCTCGTCGAACGGGCGCGGGCGGACGGCCAGGTGCGCGACCACCGGTACACGGAGAGCGCGTTCGCCGTCACCCGGTTCCTGGCCGAGCAGTCCGGCAACCGCTGGACGCGGCAGGCCCTCCGCCTCTCGATGGCCCGGCTCGCCTACGCGCTGCCCGAGGCCCCGGCGTTCCGGCAGTGGGACGCTGAAGCGCTCTGGCTGGCGCTCGACTCAGCGGCCGGCAGCGGAGACGTCGGTGCCGCCCGGGCCGCGGCCCGCCGGTTCGTCGACGTCGCACGGGCGCACGTGGACGACGTCACGGCCCGGTGGGGCACGATGGGGTCATGACCGACCCGCGCGACGACGTCCTGATCCACGCCACCGGGGTCCGCGTCACGCGCTCCGGCCGCGACCTGCTGCACGACGTCGACCTGACCGTCCGGCGCGGGGAGCACTGGGCGCTGCTCGGACCGAACGGCGCCGGCAAGTCGACGTTGCTGGCCGTCCTCGGCGCGACCGGCCACCCCACCGCCGGCACGGTCGAGGTCCTCGGCCGCCGGCTCGGACGCGTCGACGTCCGCGAACTCCGGGAGCACATCGGCCACGTCGACCCCCGGCACCGGATGCTCTCGCCGCTCACGGTGCTCGAGACGGTCCTGACCGGGCTGACCGGCACGACGGACCTCATGATGCGGTGGGACCCCTCGGCCGAGCAGGTCGCGCTGGCCGAGCAGCACATCGCCGACGTCGGGCTCACTGCACGACGGGACGCCCGCTGGCCCGTGCTGTCGCAGGGTGAGCGGGGACGCGCCCTCATCGCCCGGGCCCTGATGTCCGGACCCCAGCTGCTGCTGCTCGACGAACCGGCGACCGGGCTCGACGTCGCCGCGCGGGAGCACCTGCTCGAGACCGTCGACGCGCTGCGGCACCGGCACCCCGAGCTGGGCAGCGTCATGGTGACCCACCACCTGGAGGACCTGCCGGCCTCGACGTCGCACGCGATGCTGCTCCGCGACGGTGCCGTCGTGGCCCAGGGAACCTCGGACGAGGTCATCACGTCGTCGGCGGTGTCCCACGCGTTCGACTTCCCGCTCGCGATCCTGCGGTCGGAAGGGCGCTGGGCGGCACGCCGATCCGCCTGACGCGTGCTTGAATGGCCGTTCAGTGTCCGCGGCCCGTGTCGGGGAGGGACCCGGCACCGCACCACGGTGTCACGCCGCGGACCGTCACCAGGGGGAACCATGACGAACACGCCGCCGCCCTACCCGGGGTCCGAGCCGCAGCCGAACGACGGGCAGCCCAACGCCGGCCAGCCGAACGGCCAGCAGTACCCGCAGCAGCCCGCCGGCCAGCCCCAGCAGCAGCCCGCCGGCCAGCCCTACACGCAGCAGCAGCCCGCCGGCCAGCCGTACGCCCAGGCCGCTCCCGCCGGAGCCGCTCCCTACGCTCCCCCGCCCAAGTCGTCGTCCTCCCGTGGCAAGCGCGTCCTGATCTCGGTGCTCGGCGTCGTCGTCGCTGTGGTGGTGGCCTTCCTCGTCCGCCAGGGCCTCAACGCGGCCTTCAGCGACTCCACGGAAGAGAAGGTCTCGAAGGCCGTCGAGCAGATCCGCGAGCAGAGCGACCTGCCCAAGCAGGTCGACTCCGTCACGACGTGGACCGGGATCGAGGCCGAGGGCGCCGCGATCCACTACGACTACACGGTGTCGTCGAACGTCGATCCGGCCTCGATCACCGAGGGTGCCATCCGCGACGCCGTCGGGCCGAACCTCTGCTCGAACAGCGAGACGAAGAAGCTCCTCGACGAGGACGTCGACATGCGCTACACGTACAAGTTCGAGGGCTCGTCGAAGACCGTGGACACGACCTTCACGAAGGCCGACTGCTCCTGAGCCCCGACGCCCGTCACGCGGGCGCGGCGGCAGCAGCCTCCGCGCCCGTCACACGGTCGCGGCGGCAGCAGCCTTCGCGGCCGCGGGCAGGGCGTCGAGGATCCGTCCGACGGCGCGGTCGTCGTGCGCGGCCGTGACGAACCACGCCTCGAAGACGCTCGGCGGCAGGGTCACCCCGGCGTCGAGCATCGCGTGGAAGAACGGCGCGTAGCGGAACACGTCCTGTGCTCGCACGTCGTCGTAGTTCCGCGGTGCCTGCTCGGTGAACGCGAACGAGAACAGGTTGCCGGCGCGCTGCACGGTGTGGGCGACGCCCTCGGCCGACAGGGCGTCCGACGTGGCCGCGGAGATGACGGCAGCGGTACCGTTCAGCGACTCGTACACCGACGGCGTCGCGGCCCGCAGCGTGGCGATGCCGGCAGCGACGGCCAACGGGTTCCCCGACAGGGTTCCCGCCTGGTACACCGGCCCGAGCGGGGCGAGGAAGTCCATGACCTCGCGCCGTCCGCCGAGTGCGGCGAGGGGCATGCCACCGCCGATGACCTTGCCGAACGTGATGAGGTCGGGCTTCCACCCGGCGCCGTCCGGCACGACCTTCGACGCCTCGAGGCCCCACCAGCCGGCAGCGCCGACGCGGAACCCGGTCAGGACCTCGTCGACGATGAGCAGCGCCCCGTGCGAGCGGGTGATCTGCGCCAGTGCACGGTTGAAGCCGCGCTCCGGTGCCAGGACGCCCATGTTCGCGGCGGCGGACTCGACGATGACGGCGGCGATGCGCTCGGAGTGCTCGTCGAAGGCCCGGCGGACGGCGTCGAGGTCGTTGTACGGCAGCACGAGGGTCTGCGCGGCGGTCTCAGCGGTGATGCCCGCGCTGCCCGGCATGGCCAGGGTCGCGACGCCCGAGCCGGCCTCGGCCAGCAGGGAGTCCGAGTGCCCGTGGTAGTGGCCGGCGAACTTCACGAGCAGGTCGCGACCGGTGTAGCCACGGGCCAGCCGGATCGCGGTCATCGTGGCCTCGGTGCCGGTCGACACCATGCGGAGCTTCTCGATGGGACCGTCGCCGTCCACCGACACCCGCTGCTTCACGAGTTCGGCCAGCTCGGTCTCCCCCGGGGTCGACGCCCCGAACGACAGTCCGCGCGCGGCGGCCTGCTGCACGGCCTCGACCGTGCCGGGGTGGGCGTGCCCGAGGATCGCGGGACCCCACGACGCGACGAGGTCGACGTACTCGCGACCCTCGGCGTCGGTGACGTAGGCGCCCTTCGCGGACACCAGGAACCGCGGGGTGCCGCCGACCGACCCGTAGGCGCGGACCGGGGAGTTCACGCCACCCGGGATCGCGTTCTTGGCACGGCCGAAGAGCTGGTCGTTCGTGGTCATTCGGGGGCCTTCCCGGTCGAGGCGATGCCGGCGACGTCCGCGGTGCTGCCCGAGGTGCGGAGGCCCGCTTCCTCGTTGAGCTTCCGCGCGATGTCGACGGCGAAGTAGGTCAGGATCGCGTCGGCACCGGCGCGCTTGATGCCGACGAGCGACTCCATCGCGGCGGCGTCGCGGTCGATCCACCCGTTCTGCGCTGCTGCGGTGATCATCGCGTACTCGCCGGAGATCTGGTACGCCCAGACCGGCACAGGCGAGGTCGCAGCGGTCTCGGCGAGCACGTCGAGGTAGCTCATCGCCGGCTTCACCATCACGATGTCGGCGCCCTCGTCGACGTCGAGCTCGACCTCGCGGAGCCCCTGCCGACCGTTCGCGGCGTCGATCTGGTACGTCCGGCGGTCGCCGACGAGTGACGACGACACGGCCTCGCGGAAGGGACCGTAGAACGCCGAGGCGTACTTGGCGGCGTAGGCGAGCAGCGCGGTGCCGCTGTGCCCGGCGCCGTCGAGGGCGTCACGTGCGGCGGCGATCTGGCCGTCCATCATGCCGCTCATGCAGACCAGCTCGGCACCGGCTTCGGCCTGTGCGACCGCCATGTCGCGGTAGCGCAGCAGGGTGGCGTCGTTGTCGACGGAGCCGTCGGCGGCGAGCACACCGCAGTGTCCGTGGTCGGTGAACTCGTCGAGGCACAAGTCGGACTGCACCACGAGGGCATCCCCCACCTCCTGCCGAGCGACGCGGATCGCCACGTTGAGGATCCCGTCCGGGTCGGTCGCACCGGAGCCGGTGGCGTCCTTCGTGGTCGGCACGCCGAACAGGTTCACGCCACCCACACCGACCGACGCGGCGTCGACGAGCGCGCGGCGGAACGAGTCGAGGGAGTGCTGCTGCACGCCCGGCATGCTCGAGATGTCCACGGCGTCGGTCGCGCCTTCGCGGATGAACATCGGCAGCACGAGCTCGGCGGGGTGGAGCCGGGTCTCGGCCACGAGTCGTCGCATCGCGGGGGTGGCGCGCAGCCGACGGGGGCGGACCTGGGGGAAGCGTCCAGTCACGGGTGACCTTCCTGGTGGGGGGTGGTTGGGTTCAGTGCCTCGACGACGGCGTCGAGCAGGGCTTCTGCGGACCGGGTGCCTCCGACGGCGTGCACGGGGAGTCCGGCCGCACGGGCGTCGGTCGCGGACCCGGGGCCGATGCAGGCCACGATGGTGCGGGGGTCGAGCGGGGTCATCCGGCGGGCGATCTCGCGGGCGACGCTGCCGCTCGTCACGAGCACCGCAGCGGGCGTCGTCTCGAGGGTGATCGGCTCGTCGCCGGTCCCCACGGTACGGTACGCGACCACGTCGTCCACGTCGATGCCGCGGGCACGGAGGCCGTCGACGAGCGTGGGTGCCGCGATCTCGGAGCGGGGGAACAGCACGGTGCCGTCGGTGTCCGGCAACTCCTGCACCAGGCCGGCTGCGGACGTCTCGTCCGGCACCAGGTCGACGACCCAGCCCGCAGCGCGCGCGGCACGGGCGGTCGGCTCGCCGACCGCGGCGACGCGCACCCCGGCCGGGAGGCCCGCCACGCGTTCCGACAGGACCGTCACGGCCGTCGCACTGGTCACCACCACCCATGCGTAACCAGCCACAGGGGTCCGGTCGCCGACGGTATCCGGTGATCCGGGCCTCCCGGCCGCTCCGGAAGCGACCAGGCGGCGGACCGCAGCGTCGAGGGCGACGGGGTCGGACGGCGGAGCGTCCGTGATGAGGGGGACGACGACGGGGGCGAGCCCACGGGCCCGCGCCGCTTCGGCGACCCGGTCCCCCCACGCGCCGCCACGCGGGACGAGGACGACCGGGGGTCGTGCCTCGTCCGTCGCGGTGGTGGAGGGTTCCGTGGTGACCGCCTACTCGGCCGGCGTCGCGAGGCCAGGGCCCGCGGTGTACGGCCCGTCCGTGGTGTCCTCGGCGACGGTGGTCGCCAGGTCGGCGAGGTCGGCAGCGCCGTTCTCGAGCAGCTCGGTCGCCACACGGCCACCGACCGCGAGCGCTTCGTCGAGACGCTCCTGCGCCGACCCGTCGAGCACGGCCGCGTGCGACGCGGTGCGGTACTCGGTGCCGTCGGGGCGGTAGACGGTCGCGGACACGAGCAGCAGCTCGGCGTCCACGACGGCCGTCGCGCCGATCGGGGCGGAGCAGCCGGCCTCGAGCTTGGCGAGGACCTCGCGCTCGGCCGTCACCGTCAGGCGGGTGGGGGCGTGCTCGATCTTGCGGAGTGCGGCGAGCAGCCCACGGTCGGTCTCGTCCGAGCGGATCTCCACCGCGAGCGCACCCTGTCCGGGAGCACTCGGCCAGAAGCCGAGGTCGAGCAGTTCCGTGGCGGCCGACAGGCGGTCGATGCGCCCGAGGCCGGCGGCGGCGAGCACCACGGCGTCGAGGTCGTCGTCCACCCGGCCGAGGCGGGTGTCGATGTTGCCGCGGATGTCGACCACGTCGAGGTCGGGGCGCTGCGCACGGAGCTGCGCGGCACGACGGGGCGAACCGGTGCCGACCTTCGCGCCCTCGGGCAGGGTGTCGACGGTGGCGCCGTTCCGGGCGACGAGGACGTCACGGGCGTCCGCACGCTTCGGCACGGCACCGATCGTCAGGCCCGGGTACGGCGCGGTCGGCAGGTCCTTGAGCGAGTGCACGAGCACGTCGACCTCGCCCGCGACCAGGGCTTCACGCAGGGCGCTGGCGAAGACACCGGTGCCGCCGAGCGAGGCCAGGGAGGCACGGTTCGTGTCGCCCTCGCTCGTGACGGTGACGAGTTCGACGGGCCGACCGGCCGCCTTCGCCAGGCGGTCGGCGACGTCCTGCGACTGCGCGACCGCGAGCCGGCTGGCACGGGTGCCGAGCCGGATCGGGGTCGGGCCGTCGGGCCCGGTGGCGCTGGGGTCGTTCACGGTCGTGTCGGTCACGGAGCGACGCCTGCGGCGGCGGGCTTGAACCCCGCTCGCACGTTCTCGCAGCACCCCGGACGGCACACGTCGTACCAGGGGCCGATGTCGGTCATGTGCGGACGCTCGGCCTTCGGCGTGCCGTTGACCCGCTCGAGCACCAGGTCGACGAGACCGGACACGTAGGCCGGGTCGATGCCGGGGGTCTGCGTGCGGAGCGACCAGAAGCCGAGCTCACCGGCGGTCTCGGTGGCTTCCTCGTCGAGGTCCCACATGACCTCCATGTGGTCGCTGACGAAGCCGAGCGGGACGATCAGCACGGCACGGGTCGGGCCGCCCTTGAGGTCCTCGTTCATGTAGTCGTTGATGTCGGGCTCGAGCCACGGCTGCGTCGGGGGGCCGGAGCGCGACTGGTAGACGAGCTTCCAGGCGGGCTTCGACGTGCCCTGCAGGTGGGCGTGCTCGGGCTGCTCGAGGAGCTCGGCCCAGGCCTGGTCGAGCACGACCTCGCCGACGGCCAGGTGCTGCGCCTCGTACGCGCCGTGCTCGTCGAACCCGCGGTAGTCGGGGCCCGAGCGGGCGGCGTCGGTCGAGGGGATGGAGTGCGTCGAGAAGAGCACCTGCAGCTCGGTCGCGACGTCGAGGCCCTCGTTCTCGGCGATCGCGCGGGCCATGCCGTCGCGGACGCCGTCGATGAACGGGCGGACGAAGCCCGGGTGGTCGAAGAACTGGCGGACCTTGTCGATCTGGATGGTGTCGATCAGACCGGTCTCGTTGAGCACGCGGGCGTAGTCCTCGCGGTACTGCCGGCAGCTCGAGAACGACGAGTACGCGCTCGTGGCGATGGCGACGAGCTTCGTGTAGCCCTTGTCCGCCGCCTCGGTGAACGCTTCTTCCAGGTAGGGCTCCCAGTTGCGGTTGCCCCAGAGGACCGGCATGTCGATGCCGCGCGACGCCAGCTCGGCCTCGAGCGCCGCCTTGAGCGCACGGTTCTGCGCGTTGATCGGACTCACGCCGCCGAAGTGGCGGTAGTGGTGCGCCACTTCTTCGAGACGCTCGTCCGGGATCCCGCGACCACGGGTGACGTTGCGCAGGAAGGGGATGACGTCGTCCTGGCCCTCGGGGCCGCCGAAGCCGGCGAGCAGGATCGCGTCGTACGCGGTCGGGGTCTCGACGTGCTCGGGACCGGACGCCGCCGCGGGGGTGGCGGCGAGGACCTGGCCGTTCGTGATCATGCTGGTGTCGGTCATGACAGCACCTCCGGGAGTTCGGCGGTCGTCACGCGACGACCCGTGAAGAAGGGGACCTCTTCGCGCACGTGCATGCGCGCTTCGGTGTAGCGGAGATCGCGCATCAGGTCGACCAGGTCGACGAGGTCCGGGCTCTCGAGCGGCAGGATCCACTCGTAGTCGCTCAGGGCGAAGGTCGCGATGGTGTTCGTGAGCACGCGGCGGTACTTCGCACCGGCGATGCCGTGGTCGCGGAGCATCTTCGAGCGCTCCTCTTCCGGCAGCAGGTACCACTCGTAGGAGCGAACGAACGGGTACACCGTGATCCACGCCTCGGGGTCCTTGCCGCGCAGGAAGGCGGGGGTGTGCCGCTTGTTGAACTCCGCCTCGCGGTGCATGGCCATGACGTGCCAGACCGGCTCGGCGTCCTGGAACAGGCCGGTGCGACGGATCTCGCGCAGCACGGCCTGGATGGCCTGCGCGTCGTCGCCGTGCAGCCAGACCATGACGTCGGCGTCGGCACGGAAGGCCGAGACGTCGTAGAAGCCACGGACTGTGACCCCACGCTCGGCGGCACTGGCGATCACGGTGTCGAGTTCGGCCACGGCGTCGTCGCCGACGCGGTGGACCGGACCGAGGGGCCGGCGGAACACTGCCCAGAGGGCGTAGGCCGTCAGCAGGTTCGGGTCGATCCCGGAGTCCGGCTGACCGGTCTCGGCGGGTTCCGTGTGGGGGTGGTCGTGCGCGGGCACGGGCCCGGTGTTCGTGGGCGCGTCGGAGCTCATGGATCCATTGTCCTATCGGTTGCCAGGGTGTTGGCCGCCCCGCATCCGGTGGACCGCGCTCGGGCGGTCTACCGCCGTCGGAGCACCAGCACGACGATACCCCCGACCACCGCTACGCCGGCTGCGAGACCGGCCAGGTAGGGCACCGGCTTCTCGTCGAGGCCGCGCTTGAACTTCGACGCCGCGATCCCGATCTGCTTCGGGACGTTGAGCTTGTCCTCGATCGCGTCGAGGGTGTCGAACAGCTGGGCGCGGGTCGCGGCGACGCGAGCAGCGAGATCGTCGTGCGGGTCGGTCACGGTTCCTCCGTCGGTGGTGCGGCTGTCGGGGCTGTCGGAGCTGTCGGTGCTCAGGAGCGGCCGTCGACGTCCGGCTTGCGGCTGCCGTACTGCGTCGGCGGGGTCGGCTTCTTGCCGAGGCCCTTGACCGCGTTGATGTCGTCCTTGACGCTGGCGATCGTGCGCTTCGGCGTGATCGGCAGGCCCTTCTTCAGGCGCTTCCAGCCGATCAGGCCGAGGATCGCGGCGATGATCAGCATCACCACGGCCACCACCAGTGCGGCCAGCCACGCCGGCATCACGGTCGCGAGGCCCATCACGGCTGCGGTCAGCAGGACGCCGATCGCGTAGAGCACGACGACGAGCGCCCCGACCAGCAGGCCGGCTGCGAGGCCGAAGATCTTCGCCTTCGCGAGCATCTCGGCCTTGAGCAGGTCGATCTCGCCCTTGACCAGGCCCTTGACGAGCTTCGGGACGTCGCCGACCAGGCCGAACAGCGAACGCGACTTGCGATCGCGGGTGTCGGTCATGAGGTGGTGGTGTCCTTCTTCTGGCCGACCTTGCGGACGGCCTTCTTGGTCGTCTCACCGATGAACTCGGCGACGTCCGGGGTCTTGTCGGCGATGAAGTCCTCGGCGACGTGCACGCCCTTCTGGACGCCGTTGCTGTTCCAGACCTTGCCGCTGACGGTCTTGATCTGCTCGTACCGCGCCCGTCCGGCTCGCGATCCCAGGACGTACCCGAGTGCGGCGCCGGCGACGAACAGGAGCTTTCCGCGCATGTGCGATTCCTCCGTGCATTGGTTGTGCGGTGGTCATGCACCGAACGGAATACGTCCGGCGGTCTCACCAACAGTAGCCCTCAGGGGCTGCGCGGTCCGCTCAGGAACCGAGGATCTCGTGGGCTGCCTTCCGAGCGGCGGCGATGATCCCCGCCAGGCCGCGTCCGGTCGAGGCCTCGCCGATCCCGACGACGCCCTCGGCCAGCCCGGCCGCGGTGAGGTCCGGTCCGTACCAGCCGACGCGTGCGGCGCCGCTGACGCGGTCGGCCGTGATCGGCACACCGAGCAGCGTGGACGCGTCCTGCAGGGCACGGCTGCCGACGGGGTCGGTCGGGTCGACCGGGAGGCTCGTGGCGACGCCAGCAGGGTCCGTCGCGGTGGTCGCGTAGCTGAGCCGCAGGACGTGGCGTCCGTCCGCCACGTCGGCCAGCCACGGCCACTTCACCGTCGCGTGCGTGAGGGCCTTCGCCGACACGGCCTGCGCGTCCGGGTGCACGAGCATCCCGGTGCCACGCGGGGCGGCGTCGAGCTCGGGCTGGCCGACGACGAGCGTGACGAGCTGGATGCCCGTCCGGTCGGGGGCGGCGGTGCGCTCCGGGTCGGCGACGGAGGACAGGGTGTGCTGGGCCGGCAGCCGTTCGGTCGTGCCGTCGGCACTGACGATCTCGACCGCGTGCGCCTCGATGCGGGTCGCCCGGGTGTGCAGCCGGACTTCGACCCCGTAGGTCTCCAGGTCGGCGACGAGCTCGTCCACCAGGCGCACCGTCCCCCCGCGGATCCCCTGCACCGGGGTGCCGGCGGCCGCGCGTGCCCGCAGCGACAGGACGGCGCGGGCGAGTGAGCCCTCGCGCAGCAGTGCGGCACGCAGGCCTGGAGCCACCCGGTCGGGGTCGAGCTGGTCGGGGTGGGTGGAGTGCACGCCACCGGCGATCGGCACCACGAGGTCGTCGAGCACCCGCTCCCCCATGCGCCGGCGGACGAGTTCGCCGAGCGAGGAGGCCTTGGCGCCCACCGGTGCCGGCAGCAGCGAGTCCATCTGGGCGCGCAGGCCGCCCTTCTGCCCGACCACGGCCAGCACGTCGGCGGCCATCGGGGTGCTCGGGATGCCGAGGAGTCCGGTCGCCGGGATCGGGGAGGTCCGGCCGTCGCGGGTCATCAGCCAGGCGCCGCGGGGGTCGGGGGCGACGACGTCGTTGCCGAGCCCGAGCTCGATCGCCAGGCGGCCGACGGCGTCCGTGCGGGTGGCGAAGGAGTCCGCCGCCATGTCGAGGTCGATCCCGCCGACGGTGTGCCGACGGATCATGCCCCCGAGCGCACCCGAGGACTCGACGAGCACCACGTGGGCGCCGCCCTTGGCGAGGTCACGGGCGGTGACGAGCCCGGCGACCCCGCCGCCGACCACGACGACGTCGGTCACGCGCCGGCTCCGTCCTGCGCTGCACCGTCGTCCGCGCGGCCGTCGCCGAGCGAGTGGACCAGCTCGACCACGCGGGTCAGGACGTCCGGGTCGGTCTCGGGCGGGACCCCGTGGCCGAGGTTCACGACGTGGGCCCGTGCGGCGCCACCCCGACGGACGACGTCGCGGACGTGCGCTTCGAGGACGTCCCACGGTGCCGAGAGCATCGCCGGGTCGATGTTGCCCTGCACGCTGACGCCGGTGCCGACGCGCTGGACCGCCTGGTCGAGCGGCAGGCGCCAGTCGACCCCGACCGCGTCGACGCCCACGGTGTCCGTGCCGAAGGTCGTCATGTCGGCCAGGACCTCGCCGCTTCCGACGCCGAAGTGGATGCGCGGCACCCCGAGCTCGGCGACGTGCGACATCGCCTGCGCGGAGTGCGGTGCGACGGACCGGACGTAGTCGGCGCGGGAGAGCGACCCGACCCACGAGTCGAAGAGCTGCGCGGCCGAGGCCCCGGCGAGCACCTGCGCCCGGAGGAACATCCCGGACACCTCGGCGGCCCACGCGAGCAGCCGCGACCAGGTCTCGGGGTCGGCGTGCATGAGCGTGCGGGCGCGGATGTGGTCCTTCGACGGGCCGCCCTCGACCAGGTAGGCGGCGAGGGTGAACGGCGCCCCCGCGAAGCCGATCAGCGGGGTGTCGCCGAGCTGCTCGACCGTGCGTCGGACGGCCTGCTCGATCGGGGCGAGGGCCGCGGGGTCGAGCTGCTCCAGGGCGTCGACGTCGGCGGGGGTGCGGATCGGCGACGAGAGCACCGGGCCACGACCAGGGACGATCTCGACGTCCACACCGGCGAGCTTGATCGGCACGACGATGTCGCTGAAGAAGATGCCCGCGTCGACCCCGTGCCGGCGCACCGGCTGCAGGGTGATCTCCGACGCCATCTCCGGGTCGAGGCACGCGTCGAGCATGGCTGTGCCGATCCGAAGCTCCCGGTACTCCGGAAGGGACCGTCCGGCCTGCCGCATGAACCACACCGGGAGCGTCTCCGGACGGTCACCCCGCAGGGCCCGCACCAGGCGGGAACCACTCGTCCGCCCTGATGCCAGGGGGTGGGAGTCGGGGAGGGATGTGGTCGTCGCTTCGGTCACCGGATGATTCTCCCATCGAGCGCGTTACCATTGACTACGTGCTCATCTGTCTCACGGCGTCGCATCGCAACGCCAGCTTCGATCTCCTGGAGCGACTGAGCATCGGTGCACCCGCGGCAGCCAGCCGACTCGTCACGGATGCCGGCGTCCTGGACGGTGCAGTGGTCCTCGCGACCTGCAACCGCTTCGAGGCGTACCTCGACATCGCGGGCGACGAGAGCGACTCCGCCGTCTCCGCCACCGTGCAGGCCGTGGCCGCCGCGAGCGACCTGGACGCCACCGAGGTCCTGGACTCCGTCAACGTGCTGGACGGCAAGGACGTCGTGCAGCACCTGTTCGCCGTGTCGAGCGGACTCGAGTCCGTCGTCGTCGGCGAGACCGAGATCTCCGGCCAGGTCCGTCGCTCGCTCGAGGACGCCCGGTCGAACGGCACCACCACCTCGGACCTCGAGCGCCTGTTCCAAGAGGCCGCGCACACCTCGCGCGGCGTCAAGACCCGCACCCGCATCGGTGCCGCCGGCCGGTCGCTCGTGCGCCTCGGCCTCGAACTCGCCTCGTCGCGGGTCACCGACTGGGCCCGCACCCGCGTGCTGCTCGTCGGCACCGGCAGCTACGCGGCCACCACCATCGCCGCCCTGCGCGACCGCGGCGCCACGAACATCCAGGTGTTCTCGCCCTCGGGCCGGGCACCCTGGTTCGCCGCCAAGCACGACCTCGTCGCCGCCCGTGACCTGCGCCAGGCCATCGGCGAGAGCGACGTCCTGATCACCTGCACCTCGAGCGAGGTCCCGGTCGTCGCGCCGGCCGACCTCGACGACGGGGTCCGCCGCATCGTCATCGACCTCGGGCTCCCCCGCAACGTCGACCCCGCTGCCGCCGGCGTCGACGGCGTCGAACTGCTCGACCTCGAGACGATCAGCATCCACGCCCCGATCTCCGAGCTGAACGCCGAGTCCGAGGCCCGCGCGATGGTCGACGACGCCGTGTCACGGTTCCGCGCGCAGGCGATGGAGCAGTCGACGACCCCGGCGCTCGTGGCGTTCCGCAAGCACGTGTTCGACATCCTCGACGACGAGATCGAGCGGGCCAAGCGCCGCGCGGACGCCGACGGCGAGTCCGTCGAGCACACCGAGCGGGCGCTCCGGCACCTGGTCGGCGTCCTGCTGCACCGTCCCTCGGTCCGTGCCCGCGAGCTCGGTCGCGCCGGTCGCGGCGAGGAGTTCGTCGGGGCGATCGACTCCCTGTACGGCGTCCGGCCGGAGGCCGAGCCGGAGCTGCCGTCGCCCGTCGTCCCGCTGGCCGACCGCACGGCACTGGACCCGACCGCCTCGGATCGCGACGACCAGGCGGACGCGAGCTGAGCCTCCAGACAGGCTCGCAACCACCCACGCTGCGCGTGAGTGCGCTGCTGCTGGTGCGTGACCGACGTGTCCTGATGGTGCGCGCCCGGGCGCGCGACGTGCTCTACCTGCCCGGCGGCAAGGCGGAGCCGCACGAGACCGACGTCGAGGCCGCCGTGCGCGAGGCGTACGAGGAGACCGGCCTGCGGCTCACCGCCGCCGACGTCGACCCGTTCGGCGTCGTGCTCGAGCCCGCCCACGGGCAGGCTCCGGGGACGATGGTCGCGATGACGCTGTTCCTGGTCCGGCCGGGAGGCCCGCTGGACTCCGCCACGCCCGTCGCCTCGGCCGAGGTGGACGAGGTCGAGTGGGTCACCTCCGCCGACGCGGACCGCTGCCCGCCTGCGGGCGTGGAGACGCTCCGCCGCCTGGTGGCGGCGGAGCTCATCGACTGACCGTCAGGCTCGCGGCGGAGCTGCCGGCACGTGCCTGGTCGGCGGCACGACGCCGGTGTCACCGGCAGGAGAGGCGAGACGGCGTTCCAGCAGTGCCAGCGCGCCGATCACGGCGTCTGCCTCGAAGACACGGTTCCGCCGTCCCGCCGATCGTTGTGTCAGGACGCCACGCTCGACGAGGACCCCCAAGGCCGTGTTCGCGGCCTGCTCGCTCCGGCCCGTCGCGGCGGCGAACGTCTGCGCGGTGAGCACGGGCATGCGGGGCGCGAGTTCGAGCGCCGACCACGCAGCGGAGTCAGAGCGGACTCCGACGAGCGCAGATCGCCAGGACTCCTTGATCCGGACGAGCTCGTGCTCGAACTGCGCCATCCGGTCCACGACCTCGGCCATCGCCTCGGCGAAGAGCCGGACGAACTGCCCGACGGCCCGCTGCGCTGGCTCCGATGACGGCGGCTCGGTGGAGCGGAACCGCTGGAGCCCCGCTTCGTAGTCGACAGCACGGGTCGCCAGGACCAGGGACACCGGTGGAGACGACTCGACGGTCAGACCCCGTGACCGCAGGACAGCGTGGATCAGTGCGCGTCCGATGCGACCGTTGCCGTCGGCGAACGGGTGGATCGTCTCGAACTGCGCGTGTGCGACGGCGGCGATGGCGATCGTCGGCAGCGTGCTCGAGTTCACGAACGCCAACAGGTCGTCGAGGAGTCCTGGCACCCGCTCCGGCACGGGAGGGACGAACACCGCTGCGGCAGGCGTCGGTCCGCCGATCCAGTTCTGCACCGCTCGGACCGTGCCCCCGACCTCGGGGGTCGCCGAGGCCTCCATCAGCCGCCGGTGCGCCTCGAGGAGCAGGTCGAGGGTCACCGGGGAACCCGGACCGACCGACTCGGTGAGGAAGGTCATCGCGTCGATGTTGCCGAGGACCTCGGTTGCGGTGCTCCACTGCCCGAGCGGGCTCCGTCCGCGCGCCTCTTCTTCGAGCAGCTTCCGCGGGGAGACCTCGAGGCCCTCGATCATCGACGACCCGACCGCTTCGGCTCGGAGGAGCATCCGGCCCAGTGCGTCTCCGCTGCCGAGCAGCGTGGATCTCGTCTCGGCTTCCGTCACCGCAGCGGTGGCCTCGAGCACGGCCGCTTGTTCGGTCGGTCCGAGATCGACCGTTCGGCCCTGCAGCGGATCCGGCACGTAGGCGTCGAAGACCATCGGCATCCGGAAGGCGCGTGTCGCGGCTGCCGGGTCGCCCGTGCGGCGGATCGTCTCGTACGAAGCCATACATGGATCATCCCATGATCAAGGATGACTGCCTATCCTTGATCATGGGATGCGTTCCACTCGGGTTCGTCAGGCCTTGTCGGTGTCGGTGTACTCGCCGACCTCGCCGTTCTGGGCCGGCTCGGCCTCGCCGGGGATGTCCGAGCCGACGTACTCGCCGTCGGGTCCGGTTCCGGTCGGACGCGTCTCGCCGGGGATGTCGCTCGAGACGAACTCGCCGACGGGCTCAGTCGACTCGACGTGCTCCTCGCCCGGGATCTCGCTGTCCGTGAAGGCTCCGGCCCGGGGCTCGACCCCGTCCGCGCGACCTTCGTCGCCTCGTGCCTGTTCGTGCTTGCCCGTCATGTCCGACCTCCGCTGCTCGGGTTGCTTGCCTCGGAGTGTGCTCGGGGTCCCTGGACGCCGACCGAACCGGATGCGGCGTTCGGTGGTTGCCTGTGCACCATGCAACGCAGCAGCCGATCGAAGTTCCTGCTCGTCGTGACCGGGCTCGTCGCCGTCGGGACACTGGCGGGGTGCGCCTCGGACGGGCAGCCCGCCGCCACCGAGACCGTCACGGCGCCCCCACCGTCGCCGTCCGCGTCGGCGTCCACGCCGCAGTCGTCCGAGGAGTCCGCCTCGGCGGCACCGTCGTCCGGGTCCGGTTCTGGGCCGTCCACCGGTTCGTCTTCCGGCGACCGGTGCGCGGTGTCGTCGCTCGCCGGACGCATCGAGGCCGGCAGTGGTGGTGCCGCCGGCAGCGTCATCGTGCACCTGGTGCTCGAGAACACCGGGTCGACGACCTGCACCGTGCAGGGGTGGCCCGGCGTCTCGTTCGTCGGGGGCGGCACCGGCAAGCAGATCGGAGCGGCGGCCGTCGCGGAGAAGAGTTCACCGCACCCCACTGTGACGCTGGCGCCCGGCAAGACCGCCGTCGCACCGCTGAAGATCGTCCGGACCGAGAACTACTCGGCGGGCGACTGCTCGCCCGAGACCCCGGACGGCTTCCGCGTGTACCCGCCCGGGTCGAAGCAGTCCCTGTTCGTGAAGGACACCGACTTCCAGGCATGTGCGTCGACCGATGCCTCACTGCTGTCCGTGCAGGCGTTCGTGCCGGAGGGGCAGGCGACCTCGTAGCGGTCAGCCGGGCGGTCTCGGCGGGTCCCGAGCACGGGCTGCTGCCGCCACGGACGGAGCCGTCCCGCTGCGATCTCAGCGGGACGGCTTCTTCGGTCTTGACGTGCTGACCGACTAGCTGACCGGCACCGGGATGGCCCCGGTCCCCCGGTCGTGCTCGGGAGCCCGGTCGAGTCCGTGGCCCTCGGTGTCCAGGTTCGGGATGACCTTCTGCATCCACTTCGGCATCCACCAGGCTGCTTCCCCGCAGAGTGTGAGGAGCGCCGGCATGATCATCATCCGCACCAGGAAGGCGTCTGCGAGGACCCCGACGAGCAGCCCGACGGCGATCGAGGCAGCGACGGCCATCTCGCTCGTGGCGAAGCCGGCGAAGACGACGGCCATGATCGTGGCTGCTGCGACGAGGACGGTGCCGGACTTGGTGAACCCGGAGAACACGGCGTCCTTCGGGCTCAGCCCACGGGAGTGTTCTTCCTTCATCCGGGACACGAGGAACACCTGGTAGTCCATCGCCAGCCCGAACAGGACCCCGACCAGGATGATCGGCAGCAGGCTCAACATCGGGTCACCCTGGGGTGCGGCGATGAGCGGGTCGAGCCAGCCCCACTGGAAGATCGCGACCGATGCACCGAACGCCGCCCCGACGGAGAACAGGTACCCGAGGGTGGCGAACAGGGGCACGAGCAGGGATCGGAACATCACGATCAGGAGCAGGAACGACAGCGCGACGATCACGATGATGTAGGTGATCAGTGCCCGGTTCATCTGCGCGGTGTCGTCGAGCCCGATCGCGGTCTCGCCGGTCACCTCGACGCGCACGCCGCTGATCGCCGTGGTCTCGTCGCGGATGTCCGTGACGAGCTGCTTCGTACTCTCGGCGATCGGACCGCCGGTCGGGATGACGGTGAGGAGTGCGGCGTCGTCGGTCTTCGTGACCTGGCCGGGGACGACGGCTTCGACGTGGTCGAGGCCCGTGATCTCGTCCTCGACCGCGGTGAGGTTGCTGGTGACGTCGTCGCCCTGCACGAGCACGAGCAGCGGGGACTGGATGCCGCCGAACTCGTCGACGATCAGGTCGTAGGCCTTCCGCTCCGACGACGTCGGGTCGGAGCCACCGGGGATGTTGGAGGCCGTCTTCATGTCGAGGACCGGTGCGGCGACGAGCCCGAGGACGACGACGGCGCCGAAGAGTGCGAGCCACGGGCGCCCCGTGACGAACCTGGCCCACCCGCGGAGGAAGTTCTTGCGGTTCGCAGGACGCTGCGGGATCGGCTGGCCGGCGGCGAGGAGTTCCCGGTGCTTCCGGGGCAGTGCGCGCAACCCGAGGGTCCCCAGGATGACGGGGAGCAGCGTGAGGGCCATCAGCACCGCGACCAGGACGCTGAACGCTCCGGCGAAGCCCATCACGGTGATGACCTCGTTGCCGGTCACGACGAGACCCACGAGGGCGATGATGACCGTGAGGCCCGCGAACACGACTGCGGTGCCCGCGGTGCCGGTGGCCCGGGCGACCGCGTCGACGACACTGCGTCCCTCGCGGAGCTCCGAGCGGAACCGGGTGAGGATGAACAGCGTGTAGTCGATCCCGACCGCGAGGCCGAGCATGGTCGCGAGCGTCAGGGTGGTCCCCTGGATCGGGTTGATCGCGGAGTACGCGAGGACACCGACCGTCCCCACGGCGACCCCGGAGATCGCGACGAGCATGTTCGCTCCGGCGGCCAGGAGCGAACCGAACGTCAGGAACAGCACCAGGAACGCGACCAGGATCCCGATGACCTCGCCGGGACCGAAGGTGGCGTAGGTGTCCCCGAACAGGTGCCCGCCGACCTCGGCGTGGAAGGCAGCACGGTGGTCTGCTGCGAAGTCCAGGACGGTGTCGTACGTCTTCTCCTGGTTCGCTTCGGTGACGCCGGAGAAGGTCAGCGTGGAGATGACCGTGGTGCCGTCCTTCGAGACCATCGGGTTCCGCTGGGCGAACGGGTCCGAGACCCTCTGCACGTGCGGAAGGCCCTTCGCGTCGGCGAGGACTGCCCGTACCTCGGCGGCGGTGGCCTGGTCCGTGACCTTCGCTCCGTCTCGCGCCTGGAGGACGAGCTGCAGCGTCTTCGCGTCGCCCGATGACGAGGAACCGAGGTCGAACTTCTCGTTGACGACGGTGAGCGCCTTCGCGGCGGCGGTCGTGTTGCCGGCCGAGCCGGTGGCACTGGTGTCCATGCCGGCGGCGGTGACCGCGGTGAGGCCCGCGAAGAGCACCAACCAGACGGCGACGATGATGAGCCGGTGCCGGGCGCTGAAGCGTCCGATCGCGGCGAGGACCTTGGGCATGATGCTCCCGGAGAGAAGAAGAGGAAGCCACGCGGAGACCGTCGCGGCGGGTACTCCTCAATGCTCCGAGCAACGCTCCGTCCGGCCGTCGTCCCGTCGGAGCGACGGACCTACTGCGTCCGCAGTAGGTCCGGGTCAGTCGACGAGTCCGGCGCGGTAGGCGAGGGACACCAGCTGCGCACGATCACGGACGCCGAGCTTCGCCATCGCGCGGTTGGCGTGGGTCTTCACGGTGTAGGGCGAGACGAACATCTCCCGGCCGATCCGGTCGTTGTCGCCACCGCGGGCGATCGCCACCACCACGTCGTGTTCACGCGGGGTCAGCGCTCGGAGACGTTCCTGCGCATCGGTGTCGATGACGCGGTCGGACTGGGAGCTGACCTGCGCGATGACCGCGGCCTGCGCAGCCGCGGAGAGTGCTCCACCACCGAGGACGACCTCGTTGATGCCCGCCACGAGTTCGCGGGGTCCGACGGTCTTGCCGAGGAACCCGTTCGCACCGGCCCGGAGCGCCGAGACCACGATCTCGTCCTGCTCGAACGTCGTCAGGATGACGATGCGGAGCTGCTCGGCGGAGAACCGCTCACGGAGGCGGCGTGTGGTCTCGACGCCGTCGATCCCCGGCATCCGCACGTCCAACAGGACGACGTCGACCGTCGTCGTCTCGAGGAACCGCAGGGCCTCGAAGCCGTCGCCGGCCTCGCCAGCGACGGTGAGGTCGTCGTGCGCCTCGAGGATGGTGCGGAGCCCGACGCGGATCATCGCCTGGTCGTCGACCAGCAGGATCGTCGTCACGACAGCTTCCTTCCGTCCAGCGCCAGCACGGCGTGCACGACGAACCGATCGGGTCGTTCGTCGACGTCCAGTGTCCCGCCTGCGGCCCCGACGCGTTCGCGCATGCCCACGAGCCCGAACCCGGACCCCTGCGTCTGCTTGGTCCGCGGCGCGCGCGGGTTGTCGGAGACCACGTGGAGTCGACCCTGCTCGGCGCGGACGGTGATCGTGACCGTGCCGATCCCGTACCGGTGCGCGTTGGTCAGGGCCTCCTGCACGACGCGGTAGACGGTGACCTCGACCACAGGGGCGACCGGTTCGTCCGGCAGCTCGACGTCGGCCACGACGTCGAGCCCGATCGACGTGAACGACGACACCAACGCGGGCAGCGAGCCGAGCCCGGCGACCGTCTGGTCCGGAGCGGCATCCCGTGACCGGAGGAGCTCGAGGATCTGCTGCGTCTCGGCGGTGACCATCTGCAACGCCTCACGCGCGTCACCTGCTGCGCGTGCTGCCGTCACCGGGTCGCGGTCGACCGTGACCTCGACCGCACCCAGGTGCATGCTCGCCACCGCGATCTGGTGACCGACGACGTCGTGCAGGTCGCGGGCGATGCGGAGCCGCTCGGCGTCCACGCGTCGGCGGGCTTCGAGGTCCCGTGACGCGATCGCCTCGCGGGCTTGCTCCCGCAGGGCCGACCAGTACCGGAGCTGAGCCCAGACCGCGGCCCCCGTGGCTCCGGCCGCCGCACACGCCGCGACCGCCGCCAACGCGTCCGGACTGACCAGCCCCGCGCCGGACTCCACCGCGACCACGAGGTAGAGCGGCAGCGCGGTCGCGACGACCATGCGGAACGGGGCCGCACCGCGGAGGGTGACGGAGAACAGCGCGAACACCACGATCGTCCACCCCACGATCGGGTCCCACCCCTGCACCGCTGCCACCGCACAGCCGACCACGGTGAGCAGCACCCCCGGCCACGGGTAGCGACGAGCCACGGCCACACCGGCGATGCCGAGCAGCACGCCGACCAACGGGAAGACTCCGGCGCCCGCGACGATGACTCGGACGATCTCCACCGCTGCACCGGCCACGGCGAGGCCCGCGGCCAGCTCGGGCAGGAGCGCCGGGGACCGGAGCCACCACGGGTTCGGTGGCAGCACGAGATCGCCGTCGTTCGTCATCCCCCGAGTCTCCTGCCTCCACCCCACCGACACGTACTGCGGACGCAGTAGGTTCGACGATCCGCGACGACGACGAGGCACCGCGTCCCGATCCGGAGGATTGGCACCAACCCCACCGGAAGGCACCCCATGACGACCATCACCGCTCCCCGTTCCGCACCGACGGCGCGACGGCACTCCCTCACCCGCGCACCGCAGCTCACCGCGTGGGCCGCCCTGATGGGTGTCTCCGAGGTCGTCCGCTTCGCCGGGTTCATGACCCTGCTCGTCGCGATGGGCGTCGAAGCCGGCGCCCGACGCGTGATCGACCACGAGGAGGCATGAGCATGCGTCCCATCCGCCCCGAGGACATCACGCTCCCCGACACCCGACCGATCGACATCACCGCGTACATGCGCGAGGTCGAGTCCGGCGGAGCGGACCCCGCCGATCGCTGACGGTCGCCCCGCTGCGATCCCGAGGCCGCATCACGCGTCCGGCTCGGGCACGATGGGCACCGTGACCACCACGATCAGCGACGAACGACCGGGCACCGACGAACTGGTGGCGCTGTACGACGCCGTCGGGTGGACCGCGTACACGCAGGACCCCGCAGCCCTCACAGCGGCGATCGCCGGCTCCCACACCGTGCTGACCGCCCGCGACGACGACGGACACCTGCTCGGCCTGCTCCGCACGGTCTCCGACGGCGTGACGATCGTGTACGTGCAGGACGTCCTCGTCCTGCCGTCCGCGCACCGGTCCGGCATCGGTGGTGCACTGCTCGACGCGGTCCTGCAGCGGTACGCCGGCGTTCGCCAGACGGTCCTGCTCACCGACGACGAGCCGGGGCAGCGAGCGTTCTACGAGTCACGAGGCTTCGTGGAGGCCCACGACGTCGAACCGCACCCGCTGCGTTCCTTCGTGCTCCTGCGCTGAGCACGGATGGGTCTCGCGACCGATTCCACGCGCCAGCAGGGCGTTCCTAGACTCGGACGCATGGGGGCTCGCGCACGGACACGTTCAGCGGCAGCCCTCGCAACCGCGCTCGGCGTCGTGCTCGCCCTCGCCGCGTGCACGTCGCCACCGCCGCCGGCTGGGTCGGAATCGGCACTCGCGAAGCTCATCACCCGGATCGAGCGGTTGCCCGGGGTCGACACGGCCGAGGGCGAGATCCGTCAGGTCGACGCGAAGGACGACCCGCAGAACTGGATCACCTCGCTCGAGGTGCAGGCCGACACGACGGACCTCGCCGTCGCCGAACGGATCCGGCACACGGCAGCGCGGGGTGTCACCGGCACGACGCTGTCGGTGACCGTGGACGTGCCCCGCGGCCGGGCGTCGGCGCCGGTCGCAGTCGACCCGATGGACCCCGACGTCGTCGACTTGGCCGGACGGCTGCGCGCGGAGCCCTTCGTGCACCGGCTGTCGGCGACCCCGTCACGTTCCACGATCTGGCTCGTGCCGGGCGTCAGCTTCACCGACGCCGTCGAGCAGGCCCGGCCGATCGTCGACGATCACCCGGCCTCCCTGATCCGTGGTGACGTTTCGGTGGGGATCACGGCGACGCACCCCGGGCGAGCACTCATGCGCACGATCGACGGGTTCGACCGCGACGGTGACGAAGACGTCGAGGGCCTGTACTACTCACCGGGCACGACCTACGCCGACGCTGCGCAAGCACCCGCAGACGAGTACGGAGCGGCTGCCGAGCCCGAACGGCCTTCCCTGTCGATCGACGGCGAACGACTCGGCGCCGTCGCCGACGTCCTCGTCCGGACGAAGGACGAAGCCGCCGATGCACACCGCGCTCCGCGCACCGCGTTCTCCGTCGGCCTCGACGGGACGAGCGGCTGGCTCGGACTCCCCCTCGACGCCGAGAAGCCGCAGGACGCCACTGCCCCGGGCACCCCGACGTCGGGACCGTCGCCGACCCCCTGGGTGGCCGCCGACGTCAGCGACCGGGCCGCGACGCTCCGGGCGTTCCTCGAGCGCTCCGCCGACGCTGCCGGGGTCCCGGCGACCGTGACCACGGGCACCGAACAGTGCGCGCCACCCGGATCGAGTTGGTCGCCCGACGCGACCGGCACCCGCGCGACGGCGTTCAGCATCGTGCCCGTGTTCCAGATCGTCGACAACGCGCAGGAGCCGTTCGACGCCGTGACCGCGCTGTGGACGTCGGAGGGCTTCCGGGTCAGCGGCCGGGCGATGGGGCGGGACTACTGGTCGTCGTCCACGGATGCGGATCCAGCCACGGCAAGCATCCGGGGCACGGTCGACGGCCTGAGCCTGCGCGCGGAGTCGGTCTGCGTCCCGCGGCCCTGACCCGGCGACACCGCACCCGCCACGAACAACACCGGGCGTCCACGCTCCTCGCGGGCGCCGAGCGACGATCGGCGAGCGCCCTCAGCGACGAGCCGGCGCGTGCACCGCCTCGAGCACCTCGGTCCCCATGGTCCGCAGCGCCTCGACCACGGCCAACCGCCGCTGCAACGAGGCGTCGTCGAACGTGACGGTCACGGCGTAGCTGACCGACGACCCGGGCCCCCGCAGGATCCCCGCCTCGGCCCGCACACCGGTGCTCGACCCGGTGACCGCGACGACCTGCAACCCGTGATCGAGCGCACGGTGCGCCAGGGGGTCGAGCCCGAAGGACCCGGCGACCAGGTTCAGGTCACTCGCCAACGACAACCAGCCGAGCACCCGGTTCGACACCGCCTCGTCGACGACCTCGCCGAGCGCCAGTCCGCGCATCACCCACGACAGCTCCCCGGTCGGTGCGACTGAGGCGTCGGGGGCGTCGTCCGGGCCGCGGCGGTCCCGCACCCGGTCGATCAGCGCCGTGCGCTCGATGCCCAGGGACTCCGCCCGCTCCCGGACGGCGTCGATGCCCACGGTCGACAGCAGTGCGTTCATGGCCCAGGCATCGGCGGTGGCCCCCACCAGGGTCGCCAGGTCGGGCACCTGCATGGTCGGCTCCTGCAGGAACTGCCACAGGCCGGCACCGGTCGCGGTGTCGCGGGCCATGCGCTGCAGTCGGTCACCGTGCAGGCGGCCGTCCTCGAGCTGGGCGGCGACCTCGATGAGCAGCAGGACGCGGCCCAGGCTCGCGACCGGCTGCACCAGGGTGTCGTCGATCGCGAGCAGGGCCTTGCCGCTCGAGGTGTCGATCACCGAGGCGCTGACCCCGGCGCCCTCGAGCGCGAGGGCGCCGATGGCCTCGGTGGTGGCGGTGAAGCGGTCGTCGGCCCGGCCGCTGTGCCGCCCACGACCGCGGCCGCCACCTGCTGGGCGGTCGTCCGGTCGCCGGCGGCGCGACGACCGGGCCGCGTCCGGCTCCGTCATCACCAGATCGCGACGCGCTCGGCGGGGTCGAGGTACATCGCGTCCTGCTCGGTCACGCCGAAGGTGTCGTACCAGACGTCGATGTTCCGCACGACCTGGTTGCAGCGGAACTCGTTGGGCGAGTGCGGGTCGATGCTCAGCAGACGAGCCGCCTCTTCCGGGCGGATCGCCATGCGCCAGGCCTGGGCCCAGCTCAGGAAGAAGCGCTCAGCACCGGTGAGTCCGTCGACGACCGGGGGCTCCTGGCCGTCGAGCGACAGCAGGTACGCCTTCCACGCGATCGACAGGCCACCGAGGTCACCGATGTTCTCGCCGATCGTCAGGGCACCGTTCACGTGGCTGTCGGGCACCTCGGTCGGTACCAGGGCGTCGTACTGGGCGATGAGGGCCTTCGTACGCTCCTCGAACGCCGCGCGGTCGGCCTCGGTCCACCAGTTCTCGAGCTTGCCGTCGCCGTCGTACTGCGACCCCTGGTCGTCGAAACCGTGGCCGATCTCGTGCCCGATGACGGCACCGATCGCGCCGTAGTTCGCGGCGGCGTCGCGGTCTGCGTCGAAGAACGGGAACTGCAGGATCGCCGCCGGGAACACGATCTCGTTGAAGCCGGGGTTGTAGTACGCGTTGATCGTCTGCGGGGTCATGAACCACTCGTCGCGGTCGATCGGCTTGCCGATCTTGCCGAGCTCGCGGTCGACCTGGAACGAGGCGACGGCGCGGACGTTCGCGACCAGGTCGTCGGCGAGGACGGGCAGCGCCGAGTAGTCACGCCACTTCACCGGGTAGCCGATCTTCGGCGTGAACTTGTCGAGCTTGTCGAGCGCACGGGCACGGGTCTCGTCGGTCATCCAGTCGAGCGCCGTGATGCTCTGCCGGTAGGCCTCGACCAGGTTGGCGACGAGGTCGTCCATCTTGGCCTTCGAGGTCTCGTCGAAGTGCTCCTGCACGTAGATGCGGCCGACGGCCTCGCCCATCGCACCCTCGACCAGCGAGACGCCACGCTTCCAGCGCTCGCGCTGCTTGGGCGCACCGGTGAGTGCGGTGCCGTAGAACGAGAAGTTCGTGGCCGAGAACGCGCTCGTCAGGTACGCGGCGGAGCCACGGATGACCTGCCAGCGCAGCCAGTCCTTCCAGACCTCGAGCGGCTGGTCGTTCAGCAGGTCGGCCAGGCCGGTGATGAACGAGGGCTCGCGCACCACGACGGTCTCGAACGCGCCGGCCGGGGCGTCGATGGCTTGCCACCAGGTCTGCAGGTCGACGCCCTTCGCGAGCGCGGCGACCTCGGCCCAGGGCAGCTTGTTGTAGGTCTTCTGGCTGTCACGGGTCGTGACGTTGTCCCAGTGCTGGGCGGCGAGCGCCGTCTCGAGCGCGATGACGTGCTCGGTGCGGGCACCGCCGTCGTCGAGGCCGGCGAGCGGGAACATCGCCGCGACGAACTCGCGGTACTTCTCGCGGATGTCGGCGAAGCGCTCTTCGCGGTAGTAGGACTCGTCGGGCAGCCCGAGGCCGGACTGCTCCAGGAACACGACGTAGGACTCGGGGTCGCCCGGGTCGTTGTCGACGAAGAGCTGCAGGAAGCTCGGCAGGCCGATGCGCTCGAAGCGGCCGACGGCGGCGATGACCTCGGGCACGGACTGGATCTCGGTGATCTCGGCGAGCAGGTGCTCGATCGGTGCGGTGCCGAGCTCCTCGAGCCGCGCTTCGTCGGTGAAGGAGGTGAAGAGGTCACCGACCTTGCGCTCCTCGGTGCCGGGGGCGGCCTGCTGCGAGCGCTCGATGATGTCGCGCACGGCGATCTCGGCGGCTTCGGCCAGCACCGTGAAGGAGCCGTACCGGGCCTTGTCGTCGGGGATCGGCGTCGCCTCGATCCAGGTCCCGTTCACGTGGCGGTACAGGTCGTCCTGGGGGCGCACCGCGGGGTCGAGTTCGTCAGTGTGGATGCCGGAGGCACGTGCGACGTCGGTCATGCGGTCCACGATAGCCACCGACCCCATGGGGCAGGTCGATCCGGGTCGTCACCGGTGCATCGCTGCCGGTACGGTCATCGCATGGGACTTCCGTGGAAGCTGCACGGCGACGGCAAGACCGTCTCCGCGACGACGATCGTGGCACCCGACGAACGGCTCACCTGGCCCCGGACGATCGGCCTCGGGGTGCAGCACGTCGTCGCGATGTTCGGCGCCACGTTCCTGGTGCCCCTGATCACCGGGTTCCCGCCGTCGACGACGCTGCTGTTCAGCGGCATCGGCACGATCCTGTTCCTGCTCATCACGGGCAACCGCCTGCCGAGCTACCTCGGCTCGTCGTTCGCCTTCATCGCCCCGATCGGTGCCGCGACCAAGATAGGCGGCATCCCGCTCGCCCTGTCCGGCATCATCGTCGTCGGTGCGCTGCTCGCGATCGTCGGGCTCGTCGTGCACCTGGCCGGTGCCGGGTGGATCGACCGGCTGATGCCCCCGGTGGTCTCCGGCGCGATCGTCGCCCTGATCGGCTTCAACCTGGCTCCGTCGGCCCGGGACAACTTCACGGAAGCCCCGGTCATCGCGGTCATCACCCTTGCGACGATCATCCTGGTCACCGTCCTGTTCAGGGGCCTGATCGGCCGCCTGTCGATCGTCATCGGTGTGCTCGTCGGGTACGTCGCCGCGCTCATCGGCGGTCAGGTCGACTTCTCCAAGGTCGGTGACAAGGCGTGGATCGGTCTGCCGGACTTCACCGCTCCCGCGTTCGACCCGTCGCAGCTCCCGATCTACCTGGCGTTCGTACCGGTCGTCCTGGCGCTGGTCGCCGAGAACGTCGGCCACGTCAAGGGCGTCGGGCAGCTGACCGGCCGTGACCTCACGCCGCTCACCGGTCGTGCGCTCTTCGCCGACGGCATCTCGACCGTCCTGGCCGGCGTCGGCGGCGGCTCCGCCACCACCACCTACGGCGAGAACATCGGCGTCATGGCCGCCACCCGCGTCTTCTCCACCGCCGCCTACTGGGTCGCCGCGATCGCGGCCGTCCTGCTCGGCCTGTCGCCGAGGATCGGCGCCGTCATCTCCTCGGTGCCCGCGGGCGTGCTCGGCGGCGCCACCACCGCGCTCTACGGCCTGATCGGCATCATCGGCATCCGGATCTGGGTCGAGAACCGCGTCGACTTCTCGAAGCCGAAGAACCAGCTGACCGCCGGCATCGCCCTGATCATCGGCATCGCCGACTTCACGTTCCGCTTCGGCCAGGCGAGCTTCGGCGGCATCATCGTCGGCACGATCGCCGCGATCGTCGTCTACCACGTGATGGACGTCATCGGCCGGGCCCGCGGCACCGACGAGCCCTCGACCGAGGCCGCCGACCCCGCGCACGCCGCCACCGGCGCCGTCCCCGCGGAACCGCGCGCAGACTGACGCGAGTGGTCGGCCGGAACGCGCGTCCGGCCTGACGACGTGGGACCACCGGACTGGAGGCCCGTGGCGGACACGGCCACGGGCCTCCAGTCCGTCACGTGGTGCGTTGCGGACCGGAACGCCCCCCAGTCGGTCGCTCCGGTCCGCACGCGCTCTTCGCCCGGTTCAGCGGGGCGCGCTGGGCGACGGGGTCGCGGTCTGCACGGACTCCTGCTCGTCGATGTACCGCTGATCGAGTGGGACCTCATCGGTGACCCCCGCCGTCCACTGCCCGACCACGGTCGTGCCGTCGGACTCGTACACGTCGCCGCCGTCCGGCTCGCTCCACAGGACCCAGCCCTTGCGGCCGTTGTCCGCCCTCCCCGGGACCAGATCCGGGTGACCCGACGCGTTCGGGACCCCGTAGGTCTGGCCCTTGTCGTTGACCGCCCAGTCCGACGTGACCGCGTTGGCGTACTGCAGCGTCGCCGTCCACCTCGTCCCCGCCGACGCTTCGATGCTGAACGTCGTCGTCCCTCGCTCCGGGAGCCGGCCGTCGACGACGCGCATCGTCCCTTCGTCCCGACAACTCAGGCCGGATGCGCCACCTCCGACGGTGAGGACGCGGACCATGCCGACGTCGTTGCGGCACGTGATGTCGACGATCACGGCACCCGCGGTGTCGGGAGCCTGCCCGATGTCGATCAGTGCGGGGCCGGTGTGCGTCGCAGTGGTCGTGCGCCCGACTGCTGCCGTCGTCGTGGTCCCCGGGAGCCCGGCGACGACCAGGGCGGCGGCGCTCGTCGTCACCGCGATCGCCGCGACGGAGACGATCGAAACGCCGAGGCGTGCTCGTCGTTGCTGGCGCTGCAGGGCGCTCCGTCGTGTCCCGATGGCGGCCAGCTCCGAGCGGACCGCTGCAGCAGCGTCGGGGTTCATGTCGATGCTCATCAGTAGGTGCCTTCCGGTGCGTTGCGGACACTGGGACGGAGGTCGTGCAGGTCGCGTTGCAGGCGCTGCCGCATCCGGTGCAACCGCACGCGTGCCGCCGGCGGTTTGAGACCGACCGCCTGCGCGGCTTGCCAGACGGGCATCTCCTCGACCCCGGTGAGCACCAGCAGCGCGGCGTCCTGCGGCGCGAGTCCCCGGATCGTCGTCCTGAGGCGTTCGCGGGCCTCGAGGTCTTCGGCGTCCGTGGCAGGAGTGTGGGGATCGTCCCGAGGGAGTGCGTCGAGGAGCTTCCGGTACCGCGCCGCTGCGCGTCGATGGTTCTGGGTCAGGTTGACCGTCGTGACCAGCAACCACGGAGCGACGGAACCGGCCACGAGGGTGACGTTCTTGCGCTTGCGCCAGAGCTCGTAGAACGCCGCCGCCGTGATGTCCTCGGCGTCGTGCGAGTTCTCCGTCAGGCTCAACGCCCGTCGGTAGATGCGCGGTCGGTGCCGGTCGAACAGCGCGGCGAACGCAGCCCCGTCATCACGGACCGCTCGCATCCACAGCGGGCCGTCGTCCTGTTCGTCCTTCACACTCTGGAGTGTCCGGTCATGGCTCCAGCGTTACAGACTCCAGCGGATCGGCTCGTCGCGCAACGAGGTCGTCCGTGGCGCAAGCCCGACGACGTGGGACCACCGGACTGGAGGCCCGTGGCGGACACGGCCACGGGCCTCCAGTCCGTCCCGGGGTCACGCCCACCGCGCCTGGTGACCACGACGGGTCGGCATCGCCGACAGAATGGGTCGGTGCACCGACCGACGCGACCCGCTGTGACCGCTGAGCGGCGCGCGGTCGACCGCGACATCGTGCGGCTGGCGGTGCCGGCGCTCGGAGCGCTCGTGGTCGAGCCGCTGTTCCTGCTGACCGACACCGCGCTCGTCGGGCACCTCGGGGCGACGCCGCTGGCGGCCGTCGGCCTCGCGAGTGCCGTGCTGTCGACGGTGACCGGGCTGCTGGTGTTCCTGGCGTACTCGACGACCCCGGCCGTGGCACGGGCGCTCGGTGGTGGCGACCGTCGCGGAGCCGTGCACGCGGGCATCGACGGGATGTGGCTCGCGCTCGTGCTGGGGGTGGTGCTGGCGCTGGTCGGGTGGCCGCTCGCCGGGCCGCTCGTCGACCTGTTCGGTGCCTCGGCCGAAGTGTCGGCCGCCGCGACCGCGTACCTGACCATCTCGCTGATCGGGCTGCCCGGCATCCTGGTCGTGACCGCCTCGACCGGACTGCTGCGTGGGCTGCAGGACACGAAGACCCCGCTCGTCGTCGCGACCATCGGGTTCGTCGCGAACGGGCTGCTCAACGCCGTCCTGATCTACGGCGCCGGCTGGGGCGTCGAGGGATCCGCCGCCGGCACCGTCATCGTGCAGTGGGCGATGGCCGTCGTCTACGTGCGCATCGCGGTGCGGGCCGCTCGGTCGTCGGGGGCGCCGCTGCGACCCGGCGCCTCGGGCGTCGCCCGGGCCCTGCGGTCTGGCGCCTGGCTGTTCCTGCGGACCGCGTCGCTGCGGATCGCGATGCTCGCGACCGTCGGGGCCGCTGCCGGTCTGGGGACCACCGGGCTGGCGACGACGCAGGTCGGACTGACCGTCTTCTCGACGCTGGCGTTCGCGCTCGACGCCCTGGCGATCGCCGGGCAGGCGCTCGTCGGACACGGACTCGGCGGACGTGACCCGGAGCGGGTGCGACTGGTGACGCGACGGCTCGTGCTGCTCGGGATCGCCGGTGGTGTGCTGCTCGGGGTGCTGACCCTGGCGGTGAGCGGCGTGCTCGGGCCGGTGTTCTCGGACTCCCAGGCGGTGCGGGACGCCCTGCCCGTCGTGCTGGTGCTCATCGCCGTCGGGATGCCCGTCGCCGGGTACGTCTTCGTGCTCGACGGGGTGCTGATCGGCGCCGGAGACGCGCGGTACCTGGCCATCGCCGGAGGCCTGAACCTCGTCGTGTACCTGCCGCTGCTGTGGTGGGCCGGCGGGACGCTCGCGGGGTTGTGGGCGGCCTTCGCCCTCGGGTACATCGGGGTCCGGGCGGTGACGCTCGGGGTGCGGGCGCACCGGCGCGGCTGGGTGGAACAGGCGTTGGCGCGGTGAGCGGGGCGTCTCCGGCTGGGCCCGCTTCGTCTGCCGGGCCTGATTCTCCTGCGGCTCCGTCGTCTTCGGTGGCCTCGTCGGCCGTGCTCGCCACGGTCGGCATCGGGGTGCAGGGCGTCGCGAAGCTGCTCGTGACCGTCGTCGTCGGGCGTGTGTTCGGCACCGAGACCCTCGGGCAGACCACCGCGCTGCTGTCGCTCTCGGTGTTCGTCGCCCTGCTCTGGCCGAACGCCGCGGGCAACACCGCGTCACGCTTCCTGGCGATCGCACTGCGGGGTCGGCGGTCGGACGCCGCGGTGAACCGGCTGCTCGGGGTGTCCATGCTGGTGTCGAGCGTGGTGCTCGCGGCGGTCACCGTGCCGATCGCGCTGGCCTGGGGCAACGGCCCCGGGATGGTGCTCGGCGGTGCCGCGGTCGTCGTCGGCTACGGCCTCTACTGCTACGCCCGCGGCGCGCAGCTCGGCTACGACCGGGCGCCGCGGGTCGCACTCTGGGACTCCGTGACGAGCGTCCTGGCGCTCGGGTTGCTCGTGGTGGCGTGCGTCGCACGGCTCGAGCCGTTCGTGCTGCTGCCCCTGGCCATCGGGTACACGGTGTTCGCAATCGCGTGCTGGCCCCGGGGCAACGGCTTCGCGCCGGCTTCGCGCGAACCCGCTGCCGGGGTGCTCGGGTTCGCGGCGTGGAACGTGCTGGCGGTGGTGACCTCGAACGGGTTGCTGCAGTTGACGATGATCTCGGCGCAGGTGACGTCGTCCGCGCACGACGCCGGCGTCTACGCCGCCGCGTTCACCCTGGCGACGCCGGCGTCGATGCTCGGGCAGGCGTTGGGGCAGGTGCTCGTGCCGGCGTTCGCGCACCGGACCGATGGTGGATCGCTGCGCTCCCGCGGCGCCCTGCTGCTCGTCGTCGGCTTCGCTGCCGCGTCCGCCGTCGTCTTCGGTGTGATCGCCCTGCTCGCCGGGTGGTTCCTGCCGATCGTCTACCCCGCCGAGGGCGCCACTGCCGTCGCGGACCTGCGGTACCTCATGGTCGCGGTGTGGGTGTTCACCGTCGGGCTCGTGCCGGCGGCGTTGCTGCTCGCCGCTGGGCGCTCGCGCCAGGTCGCCCTTGCCTCGGTCGCCGGGTTCGTCGTCGGGGCTGGGCTCATGGCGGTGCTCGGACCCGTCGCCGGTGTCGCGGGTGGCACCACGGGGTTCTTGGTCGGGAGTGCGGTTAACCTGGTCGCGGTGGTGGGGCTCGGGGTGCGCACCAGCGCCGTGCCTCAACAATCCGTAGGGAATGTCGCATGAAGCTCGCACGGAACCACTCGCGGACCCCGCCGCTCACGAGCATCGGGATCGTCGCCGCGGTCGCGTTGGCCGGCTGCTCCGGACACAACGTCCCGACCGATGTCGGAGGCGAACCCTCCGACGCCTCGGAGACCGCCGCGAGACAAGCAGCGGTCGAGGGTCTCGAGGAGCACGACGAACACCGCTTCGTGTCGGCGGTGGGACAGGATCAGCGTTCCGGCGCGGTCACGGCGTGGAAGGTCTGCGAGCCGCTCCTGACACCGGGTGCGAAGGTCACCTCGAACGATGCGGTGGTGACGACCATCGTCGGCGTCTTCGTGCACCCTGCCGACAAGCGGGCGAAGGACTGCTGGGTCACGCTGTCGTGGACAGAAGGTCAGGGGTGGAGCATGACGGCTGAACTGTCCGCCGCCGACGACTAGGCCGCACACGCTTCGTGCGCGGGAGCCCGTGGCCGTGGTGCGGCGAGCTCGAGCACTTCACCGTCGACGAACTCCAGCTGTGGATCCCCGTGCACGGCTCGATCCGGGAACGTGACGGCGTGCTCGGGGTGGCTCCGTAGCGGCGCAAGCAGCCAGGCGCAGTGCTTTCGTTAGCCGGGGCTCGGAGCTGGCGGCGGCCCCGTCGTGTCCCCCACCCGCAACTCCGAGGTGAACGACGCCGGCTGCGGCTCCGCCCCCTCGAGCATGGCCAGGGCGGCACGGGCTGCGGCTTGGCCCTTCTGCACGAAGGGCTGCACCAGGGTGGTCAGGTGCCGGATCGGGGTGCGGTGGAGCAGGCTGTCGTCCACCGTGATGCCGTCGAAGCCGACGACGCTGACGTCCTCGGGGACACGGAGTCCGGCGTCGAGCGCGGCCGAGATCACCCCGACGGCGATCAGGTCGCTCTGCGCGATGACGGCGGTGGGGCGGGGGCCGTCCGGCGCGAAGAGCTCCGTACCGGCGAGACGTCCCTCTTCCACCGAGCTGCCGGCGGTCTCGATCGCGACGGCCTCCGGGTAGACCTCCCGCACACCACGCAAGCGTTCGAGTGTGGTGAAGGCGATGCCCTCGTCTTGCCGGGCTGCGTCGATCGGGCCACGGCGGCGTGCGGCATCGAGGGGCAGGGTCACGACGGTGACGTCCTGGTGGCCGAGGTCCTGCAGGTACTCCGCGGCACGGCGTGAGGCATCCCGGTTGTCGAGCTGGACGGGGACTGCGCCCTCGATCTCGTCCGCCTCGATCGCGACGACGGGGATCTGCCGACGACGCAGCACGGCGACGGCGGGGTCGATCCGGACGTTGCACCCGACGAGCACGACGGCGTCCATCGGGGCATCCACCAGCGGACCGGCACCCTGCTCGTCGTCGAGCGGACTCCGGACGAGCAACAGCGAAGCACCGGCGGCACCGGCGACCTCGGCGATGCCGTCGAGCGTCAGGACGTTGACCGGGTCACGGAAGGCATCGCTCAGACGCTCGTCCATCACGACGCCGATGACGCCGGAACGACCGCGGCGCAGGGAACGCGCACGGGGATCCGGGCCGCCGTAACCGAGGTCGGCGGCAGCGGCGAGCACACGGGCCTTGGCGTCCTCGGACACCGGGCCGAGACCGCTGAACGCGAGCGAGGCCGTCGACGGCGCGACCCCGGCAGCACGGGCGACCGCGGCCAGCGTCGGGCGCGACGAACGGGTGACGCCGCCGCGGGAAGGCGACGCGCCGGGTCCTGTTGCCGGTTCGTCCATCGCCCGTTAGCGTAGCCGGAACGAGCAGTCGAATCGATTCGACCGCCGCAAGACCAGCACCGACACGCACCAGAACGCGCAGCACCGAGCGCGCCGCAGCACGATGGGAACCACCATGACGACGCCGTCCACCCGCACCGTCCCGACCACCAAGGCCTGGATCATCGCGGTGTTCGTGGTGTTCACCCTGTCCGGGCTCGACATCGCGACGTGGCTGGGCCGGATCCCGAGCGTCCGCGACTCCCTCGGGGCGAGCACGTTCGAGATGGGCCTGCTCGTGCTCGGCATGGCCGTCGGCTCGATCGGCGGTCTGACCTTCGCCGGCCACATCGTCGCGAAGCTCGGTGCCCGTCGGGGCGTGCAGGTGGCTGCGGCGTGCCTGGCGGTCGGCATGATCTTCGCCGGCGTCGCGGTCACGCTCGGGTGGGGCTTCGCCGCCATCTGGATCGCACTCATCGCGTTCGGCTTCGGCAACGGCCTGTGCGACGTGTCGATGAACGTCTCCGGCGCCGCTGCCGAGAAGGCCGGCGGACGCACGATCATGCCGCTGTTCCACGCCGCGTTCAGCCTCGGCACGCTCGCCGGCGCAGGCCTCGGCGCCCTGGCCGAGAAGCTCGAGATCCCGGTGTCGTGGCACTTCATCGTGCTCGTCGTCATCACGAGCGCCGCCATGCTCGTCGCCGTCGCGAAGTTCCAGGACGAGCACCTCGTCGAGCAGCCGGTGTCGACCGACACCAGCCCGGTCGCGACCCCGCTCACCCGCTGGCAGGTCTGGGCACAGCCGTCCACGCTGCTCATCGGCGTGATCGTGCTCGGCATGGCGCTGGCCGAGGGGTCCGCGAACGACTGGCTGCCCCTCGCGATGATCGACGGCCACGGGCTCGACAACGCCGGCGGTGCTGCCGTGCTGACGGTGTTCCTCGCCGCGATGACCGCCGGCCGCGTCGCCGGCAGCCCGCTGATCGACAAGTTCGGCCGCGTGCCGATCCTGCGCATCAGCGCCGCCGTCGCGGTGGTCGGCCTGGGCATGCTCATCTTCATCGACAACGTGCCGCTCGCGATCGTCGGCGTCGTGCTCTGGGGCCTCGGTGCCAGCCTCGGCTTCCCGATGGGCATGTCCGCCGCGGCCGACGACCCCCGCACCGCGGCCGCCAAGGTCAGCGCCGTCGCGACGATCGGCTACGTGGCGTTCCTGGCCGGGCCGCCCCTGATCGGGTTCCTCGGTGAGGAGATCGGCCTGCTCGGGGCGCTGCTGATCGTCTTCGTGTTCATCATCGCGGCCGGCCTGGCCTCGGGTGCGGCACGCGAGACCGGCGCCGCCGCCCGGCCCGCCCGCGGGACCGCCAAGACGAGCGGGACGACGAAGCGCGAGACCGAGAAGGCCAGCCAGACCGACAAGACGAGCGAGACCAGCCGCAGCTGACGCACCCCACCCTCAGCCGCCGTCGCCGGCCCGCGCCCGCGTCGCCAGGTGCAGGGCGAGCCGGGTCTCCGGGTCGGACAGGTCCACCCCGAGCAGCCGCTCCACCCGCGCGATGCGGTCGGAGACGGTGTTCCGGTGCACGCCGAGCACCGCGGCGGTCTCGGCGATCGACGACTCCGCGTCCAGGTAGGCGGCGAGCGTCGTCAGGAGTGCCCCGCCACCGCGTTCGAGCGGTGCGAGCAACTGCCGCGAGGCCGGCAGGAACGTGTCCGTCTGCGTCCACGCGAGCAGCAGCTGCGCGAGCCCGAGCCGGTCGACGTGCACGAAGTGCCCGGACTCCGGACGGCTCGCGGCCAGACGGGCGGCGTCGCCGGCCTCGCCGAGCGTCCGGACCAGCCCGGCAGGGCCCGCCTGCAGACTGCCGACGCCCACGTTGGTCTCCACGGTGGTGCGGAGCGTGTTCTGCGCGCGCCGCAGCCGACCGGCGATGTCGGCCACTGCCTCCCGGCCGGGTTCGTCGGGTTCCGACAGCCACAAGACCCAGCCGTCCGCCTGTTCGACGACGACCGTGTCGAGTCCTTCGGCGCGCACCGCGGCGTCGACCTGCTGGCGGAGCGCGACCAGGTCGACGCCCTGCCGCGCGACCACGCGCGCACCGACGTGCCAGGCGTCCAGCCGCCACCCGGCGGCGATGGTCCGCTGCACGAGCTGGGGGGCGGGTGCCCCGTCGGCCGCGCGGAGTTCGTCGAGCATCGCCATCCGGTAGCGGGCGTCGCGCTCGTCGTCGAGCCGGGTGAGCAGCAGCCGGTGCCCGACGGCCACGGCGGCGACCTGCAGGGCACTCGCGACCACCTGCTGTTCGGCGGCGATCGGGACGGGCAGGCCGACGGCCAGCCAGGCGCGCGGTCCGATGCCGGTGCCGACCGGGATCGCCACGAGCGTCTCGTCGACGCCCTCGGCGGTCAGCACGTCGCTCGTGCCGGCGCGGCGGACGAGCACGGCGCGGGCCGCGTCGTCGACGGCGGCTCCGCGGAGTGCCAGGCCCGAGGCATCGAGGAACCGCACCGGGTGGCCGAGCGAGCGATCGAGCCGGGCGAACAGGTCGTCGAGTTCGGGGCCGGCGTCGAGCGCGACGCGGGAGGCGTCGAGGGCGGCCCGGGCCGCCGGCCCCATCCCGGTGCCGATGAGTTCGTGCAGGCGGACCGAGGTCGCCCACGGGTCCGGGGTGGCGAGCACGGCGACGCCGAGCCGGTCGGCGAGCGTCGTGGTGCCGGGGCCGAGTTCCAGTGCCCCGTCGACGACGAGCAGGGTGGTGCCGGCCGCGGACGCCCGGCGCAGCAGCACGTCGAAGCGCGCGTCCGCGCGGTCGACGGGGGTGAGCAGCACGACGACGTCGTCGCCCTGCGACAGGGACCGGCCGACCTGGTCGGGGGTCCCCACCACCCCGCGGACGCTCCGGACCGCGGTGCTGCCGGGACCGACGAGCAGGCGGGTGCCGGGCGGCAGGAGCGGGAGCAGGTCGCCGACCGCGTTCACCCGAGCACCTGGCCCACGGCCTCGGGGACGACGTCCGCGTCGATCCCGAACGCCCGCGGTCCCATGCGTGCGGTGCGGTCGGGGTCCGCCCACCACCACGGCGCCGACGGCAGCACGAGCACCGCGAGCTCGTTGCCGACCCGTGTGCGGTCGGTCGCCACCGGCGCGAGCGAGCGCGCGTCGACGACCGTGATGACGCTCGGGGTGCTGGCGACCGGCAGGCCGTCGACCAGGCAGTGCACGTACTCGCTGCCCGCCTCGACCCGGGCGACCGCACCGGTGCCGGCGTCGCGGATGGCCAGGCTGCTGCGGACGAACGCGAGCGCGTCCCCCTCGCGTTGGACGTCGATGACCCGGCCCTGGGCTACGACGCGGCCGCCGATGAGTGCGGCGAGTTCCGCCGCGTCGCGTGCGCCGCCCGCTGCGCGTCCGATCCGGAGGGCGCGCTGCACGCTGCCGACGACGGCCCGCTCGCGCAGCAGCGCCACCGGGACCGGGCCGATCGCGAAGGCCGCCCAGCCGCCGCTGTGCGAGACGGCCTCGCGCCAGACGGTCTCGACGTCGTGGGGGTGCCGGGCGTCGACGACGATCCGCAGCCCGCTCGTGGTCGCGGCCGCCGCCGTGACCGTCGTGGTCGGGCCGACGAAGACCGACAGCTGGTCGATGCGCGGGACCGCGCGGCCGACCAGGTCCGCGTCGACGAGCGGCAGTCCGGCGGCGTGGGCGGTGAGGGCCGCAGCCGGTCCGGTCACGCCGCCGATCTGCGCGGCGACGACGGCGTCGGCGCGGACGCCCGTCCAGCGTTCGACCGCCGCGAGCGCGGCCGGCAGCTCCTCGCCGCTCGGCATCTTCTCCTCGAGCACGGTCGTCGACCCGATCAGCCCGACGGCCACCACCGAGCCGAGCGCGGGGTCGTCGAGGTCGACGACCGGCACGCTGCGGTCGCCGAGCGCGAATCGCAGCGCGCTGACCATGTGGTCGACGCGGCCGCCACCGCCGCAGCCGAGCAGGGCGGTGCCGCGTCCGAAGACGGTCGCGTCGTCGGCCTGGAGGCCCGCCACACCGCCGCCCCGCCGCTCACCCTGGTCCATGGGTCCATTCTGCTGCCGTGGCCGGGGCCCGGGGTCGGGTGCGTGGGCCGGGCGCCGGGGCCGGCGCGCGGCCGTTCGTCAGCCGACCGCCGGGGCGGCCGGTCGGACGTGCTCGTGCAGGTCCTCGACCGGGACGAACGGCTCGTCGAGCCCGAAGCACGACGGCCCGAACACGGCGAGCGCCTCCGGGGTCCGCATCAGGTCGGGAGTCGAGATGCCGATCACCCGGACGCGCTGCCCGAACCGCAGGCGCTCGGTGGTGATCGGCTCGGCGGTCTCGGCGTCGAGGACGCAGATCAGGTCGGGCACGACGGCGACGAGCTGCCCGTCACGCCGGGCGACGAGGTTCTCGTTCTGGAACCGGAGTTCGAGCTCGGAACCGTCGGTGCCCTGCACGGTGGCACGACCGCGGGCGAACCCGTCGACCGTGCGGCGCTCGACGTCGACGACCTTGCCGTCGAACAGCTCGCGCAGGTGCGTGTAGATCGTCGTGCCGAGGGCCTCGGCGAGCGCGTCGATGGGGTCACGGTGGGCTTCGCGGGCGACCCGGATGGCCCGACCGACGGCGAGTGCCAGGGAGAGCGTGCGCGGGACGGCGGTCTCCCGCACCTGGCGGCCGGACATGGCGTACTCGGCGATGTAGGCGACGCCGCCGAGCCGGATGGTGACCCCGCGGGCGAGCCACTCCATCTTCTTGTTGTCCGTGCCGGTCTCGATGATGACGCCGTGGCCGTTCTCGTCGCTGATCGCCAGTGGACTGCCGGGGACCCCGTAGACCGAGAACGTCTCCATCTGCAGCTCGGGGAACGCGCGGCCCATGCCGTCCGCGTCGACGACGGGCAGGCCGCCGGTGGCGCCGACGAGCAGCGGGATCATCGAGTTGATGCCGCCGCACTCGATGGGCATCGTCGCGGTCGCCGTCCGGCCCAGGTGGGCTTCGAGCCGACGGAGGGCGCCGAGGGGTTCCGGTCCGGCGGGGATGCGTTCGAGCACCACGGTCGGTGCGCCCATCTGCGCGGTGGGGATGACGAGGGCGTCGTCGGGCACCTCGGACGGGTCGAGGATCGTGACGGGGCCGTGCTGTTCGATCGCGGCACGGACCAGGAGCATCCCGATGGTGGGGTCGCCCCCGCCGCCGGTGCCGAGCAGTGCGGCGCCGCGGGCCAGGTCGGGCAGGTCGTCGACGTCGAGGATCCAGCTCATCGGTGCGCTCCCGTGTTCGTCTCGCCCGCGCTCGTGGTGCCGTCGTGGCGGACAGCGGGGGTGTCGTAGCCGAAGTACCGAGGGCCGGCCAGGCGCAAGCCGTCCGGGGAGTGCCAGCGCTCGTCGGCCGGTGCCGTGACGATCCGGATGCGGGCGCCGAAGCGCAGGGCCTCGGTGGTGATCGGCTCGCCGGTCTCGGCGTCCAACGTGATGATGAGGTCGGGAGCCGTGGTGCGGACCTGGCCGGCCACCTCGACCAGCAGGTGCTCGTTCTGGAACCGGAGCACGGCCTCCAGGCCGGTGTCGCTGCCGGAACCGGCGATGCGGGCCGTGCCACGGGCGAACCCGGTGACGGTCTTGCGCTCGATGTCAGCGACCTTGCCCTCGAACACGACCGTGCCGCCGAGCACCTCGGTGACCGCCGTGACGGGGTCCGCGTTCTCGCTGCGTGCGCGGACCAGCGTCTCGCCGAGCCGGACGCTCAGCGACAGGCTGCCGCGGACGAACGACTCCTTCACCTGCGCGCCGGACATGGCGTACTGCGCCGTGATCGCGGAGCAGCCCATCTCGACCGTCGCCGTGCGGGCGAGCCGCTCTGCCCACCGGTTGTCGACCGTGTCGAAGACGACGGTGTTGCCCTTCTCGTCGGCCAGGGCCATCGGTGTCGCGCTGACCCCGGACAGGGTCGGCAGCACCATCTGCACCTCGGGGAAGGCGCGGCCCATGCCGTCGCCGTCGACCAGGGGCAGGCCGAGTTCGGCCGCGGCGACGATCGGGGTCGTCGAGTTCACGCCACCGACCTCGATGCAGGCCAGGTGGGTGGGGGTCACGTTGAGGAACGCCGAGAGGCTGCGGATGGCCTCGGCGAACTGGCCGGCGGACGGCAGCTTCTCGACCATCACCGTGGGGGCGCCGATCATCGCGACCGAGAGCACCACGGCGTCGTCGGGCAGGTCCTCGACCTGGACGATCTCAACCGGGCCGTGGGCGCGGACGGCGGCCTCGGCGAGCAGGCGTCCGATGTAGGGGTCACCGCCGCCGCCGGTGCCGAGGATCGCGGCGCCGCGGGCGAGGGCGGAGCAGTCGGCGCCGATCTCGGCGAGCCGGGGGACGGCGGTGATGGTCTCGAGGGCGCTCATCGGACCAACGCCCCGAGTGCCAGGTCGCCGACGGCCTTGGCGCGGATCCGCGTCGCGTTGCCCGGCAGGTACGGGATCGGGACCTCGTCGAAGTCGACGATGTCCACCGAGCCGGGGTCGGCGCCGGCCGCGATCGCACGGTCGACCGCCTCTTGCCGGGCCTCGTCGACCACGGCGGACCGGCGGCCGTCGCTGATCGCGTAGACCTTGTCGACCTCGCCGCTGACCTGCGCGATGGCCGCACCGATGGCGTTCGCGACCGAGTAGTGCTCCGGGCGGTGCACGGTGCCGAGTCCGGGCAGGGTGTCCGGCAGCAGCACCGAGCCGCCACCGACCGCCACGACGGGCAGCGGGTCGGACGAGGTGCGCATCCGCTCCACGATGTCGGCGACGCGCTCCGCGATGACGTCGAGCGCACGGGCGGCGATGTCGGCCGGCACCCCGGCGACGAGCGACGGGTCCCCGATCGCACCACGGCCACCGCGGACGGCCACGTCGGTGGCGGTCAGGGTGGTGCCGCCGAAGACCAGGCCCTCCTCGGTCAGGCGGTACCCGACGGAGTCCGGCCCGACGACGCTGCCGTCCTCGCGGATGCGGGAGCCGCCGCCGATGCCGACGGACAGGACGTCGGGCATCCGGAAGTTCGTGCGGATGCCGGCGACGGCGACCTCGCCGGTGGCCTCCCGTGGGAAGCCCGCGGTCAGGACGCCGACGTCGCTCGTCGTGCCGCCGACGTCGACGACCGCGCAGGTGTCGAAGCCGGACAGCACCGCTGCGCCACGCATCGAGTTCGTCGGGCCCGAGGCGAACGTCGCGACCGGGTAGCGCCGGGCGTACTCGACGTCCATCAGGGTGCCGTCGTTCTGGCTCAGGAACAGCGGCGCGTCGATGCCGCTGCCCGTGACCGACCCGGACAGCCCGTCGACGATGCGGTCGGCGAGCTCGCGGAGCGCCGCGTTGATGATCGTCGCGTTCTCGCGCTCGAGCAGGCCGATGCGACCGATCTCGGACGACAGCGAGAACGCCACGTCCGGCCCGAGCTCGGCGGCCATGATCTCCTGCGCGCGCTGCTCGAACTCGTCGTTGATCGGGGAGAACACCGACGAGATCGCGACGGAGCGGATGCCCGCGGCGGCGATGGCACCGGCGTGCCGCTTGAGCTCCTCGGGATCGAGCTCCGAGATGACGCGGCCGTCGAACTCGTGGCCGCCGTGGGCCAGGAACGGCTGCGCGTGCACGGCCGACACCAGGTGAGCGGGCCAGTCCGTGAACGGAGGCAGCGACGCCGTCGCCGGCAGGCCCAGGCGGACCGCGGCGGTCGGGGCGAGGCCGCGTGCCTCGACCAGGGCGTTGATGAAGTGGGTGGTGCCGATCATCACGCCGTCGATGTCCGTGGGGCCGAAGGCGTGCTGTTCGCGCAGGCCGTCGAGCGCGGCGACGATGCCCGAGGTGACGTCCGGGGTGGTGGACCGCTTGACCGCCGCACGGACGGTGCTGCCGTCCATCAGAACGGCGTCCGTGTTGGTGCCGCCGACGTCGATGCCGATGCGCATGGGGGTTCCCTTCGGTGGTGCGGGTGCGGGTGCGGGGTGTTCGCGGGGTCTTCGCGGGGGGTGCTGGTTCGTGGAGTGGGGACCGGCCGCGCCGTCGCGCGGATCAGGGGTGCGGCGACGCGACCGGCCGTTCGGGGAGCGCCCGGGTCAGGCGGCGGGGGTGGCCGGTGCGGCGGTCGCTGCGGCGACCGGGGCAGCCGGCACGGCCTCGGTCCGACTGACCCCGACGCCGCGGATCAGCCCGGCCTTGCCGGCGACCACGTAGAGCACGAAGGCGATGACCACGGAGTTGATCGACGGGATGCCGACGGCGACGAAGTACCCGATGAGCGAGGCGACCGCCCAGATGACCAGGGTGGCCGGCACCCAGGTGGGCGAGGTCGCCGGGATGTTCTCGGCGTCGCTCAGCTCGCGGCGCCAGCGCTTCACGACGAAGTACTCCGCCACCATGATCCCGGCGATGGGCGGGAAGACGACCCCGAGCACGGACAGGAACGGTGTCAGGGCCCCGAGGAACCCGACCGCGGCGAGCACCGAGCCGACGACGCCCATCACGAGCGTCACGAGCCCGCGGTTCACCTGCTTGCCGAACACCGCGTCGATGAAGTTCGTGACGCCGAGGCTCGAGCTGTAGATGTTCCAGTCGTTGATCTTGAAGGTGCCGAGCAGGATCACGAGGATGCCGACCCAGCCGACGCTCGACGTGATCACGCGGGTGATGTCCGCGGAGCCGACGGCGTGTGCGAGCAGGACACCGGCCAGGCCGATGACGTACTCGCCGAGCGTCACGCCGAGCAGCGTCTGCTTCACGACGTCGCCGACCGAGCGGTTGAAGCGCGTCATGTCCGGCGTGATCACCGCACCGACGATGAACCCACCCGCCACCAGGGTGGTGCCGGCGACGAAGCTCAGCTCCGGACCGGCCGGGGCACGCGCGGCGAGCTCGGCGATCGAGTGGCGGCTCAGCTCGACGATGACCGCCCAGCCGACGAGCACCAGGAACAGCGGCACGGTCACGTTCGCCAGCCACTGCATCGAGTGGAACCCGCGCAGCACGATCGCGGTGACGAGCAGCCCGAACACGAGCGACCACGCCCAGGCGGGCAGGATCGGCAGGATCGAGACGAGGCCGGCCGCCGAGACGCCCGACTGGATGCCGAACCAGCCGATCAGGCTCAGCCCGATCGCCAGCCCGACCAGCGCCGAGCCGGCCTTGCCGAACCCGGTCCAGCGGGCGATGACCGAGGTGTTCAGGCCCTCCTTGACGCCGATGACGCCGACGAGGACCGAGACGATCTCCAGGATCACGGCGCCGAGGGTGATCGCCCAGAAGGCGTCCCAGAAGCTCATGCCGAAGCCGAGCGTCGCACCGAGCAGGAACTGGGACAGGGCCGAGATCTGCCCGAAGCGCTGCACGGCGACCTGGAACCAGCCGTAGCGCGCGGACATCGGGACTCGACTGAGCGAGTAGTCGTCGACGGCGACCGACTCGGAACGGGGGGTTCGTGGTGCTGACACTGCTGTCTCGCTGGCCATCGTGGCTCCTCGGGGAGGGGTGTCGGCGTGGGCCGATCGGGGTGTCAGCCACGGTAGGACGGCTTCGGATTGCGGTACATGTGCAGAACGTCGTTACGGGCATGTGAATCCGTGCACGATGCACGGACCGCGCGCCCGGTCCGGCCGACGACACCATGCCGGTTAGGCTTCCGGGGTGCGTCTCGTCATCGCCCGGTGCTCCGTCGACTACGCGGGCCGGCTCTCAGCCCACCTGCCGCTCGCGACCCGCCTGCTCATGCTCAAGGCGGACGGCTCCCTGCTCGTGCACTCCGACGGCGGCAGCTACAAGCCGCTGAACTGGATGAGTCCGCCGTGCTCGATCGAGATCACCGAGCCGGACGAGGAGCAGTCGGTCGCCGGCATCACGCAGGTGTGGACGGTGACGCAGAAGAAGACGCAGGACAAGCTCATCGTCTCCCTGTACGAGGTGGTGTCCGACGAGACCCACGACCTGGGCGTCGACCCGGGCCTGGTGAAGGACGGGGTCGAGGCGCACCTGCAGCAGCTCCTGGCCGAGCAGATCGAGCTCCTCGGTGACGGCCACACCCTTGTCCGCCGCGAGTACATGACGGCGATCGGGCCGGTCGACATCCTGGCCCGTGACGACGCAGGGGCGAGCGTCGCGGTCGAGATGAAGCGCAACGCCAACATCGACGCGGTCGAGCAGCTCACCCGGTACCTCGAGCTCATGAACCGCGACCCGCACCTGCGTCCGGTGCAGGGCGTACTGGCGGCGCAGACCGTGGCACCGCAGGCACGCACCCTCGCCGAGGACCGCGGCATCCGCGTCCTCGTGCTCGACTACGACGCGATGCGCGGCATCGAGGGCGGGCACACCCGCCTGTTCTGACCCGCGTCGGGCCGTCCGGCCTGGAGGCACGGCGCACCCCCGCCCCGCCGCCGACGGATCCCGGATGGTCGCCGCCACGGCCCGGCTAGGGTGGGCAGGACATGACCAGCCCGTTCTCCGCCATCCTGTTCGACCTCGACGGCACCATCAGCGACTCCGCGCCGGGCATCCTCGAGAGCCTGACGCACACCTTCCGCACCGTCGGCGTCCCGGTGCCGGACCGCGACACCCTGATGTCGTTCGTGGGCCCGCCGATCATGGACACGTTCCGGATCGCGATGGGCATGGACGACGAACTGGCCGACCGCACGCTCGCCGTCTACCGCGAGCACTACTTCTCGCACGGGGCGCTCGACTCCGAGATGTTCCCGGACATCGACGTCGTGCTGCGCACCCTGCACCAGGCGGGGCTGCCGATCTCGATGGCGACGAGCAAGCCGGAGACCCCGGCGACCTACATCCTCGAGCACTACGGCCTCACCGGGGACATCGACATCATCACCGGTGCGAGCGACGACGAGGTGCGGTCGAGCAAGGCCGACGTCGTCGAAGAGGCCCTGCGACGCCTCGAGGCCCACGGCTTCGACACCAGCCGCCCGGTGCTGATCGGCGACCGGAAGCACGACGTCGAGGGGGCGACCGTGCACGGCGTCCCGGTCGTCTTCGCCGAGTGGGGTTACGGCTCCCCCGACGAGGCCGAGGGCACCATCGCCCGCGCCGCCACCCCGCTCGACCTGCTGCCGATCCTGCTGCCGTCCGCGACGCCGTCCGCATGAACGACGTTGCACGCCGGGGTCTCCGCGGCGCCGCCTGGCTGCTGCCGGCGGCCATCGTCCTGATCGCCCTGAACTTCCGCGGCCCGATCGTCGCGACCGCCCCGGTCATCGGGGACGTCCGCGCCGACCTCGGCCTGACCGCGACGATCGCCGGGCTGCTGACGACGATCCCGGTGCTGTGCTTCGCCCTCGCGACGCCGTTCGCCAGCTGGGTCATCGCGAAGGCCGACCCCGAGCGCGCGGTCTCGCTGTCGCTCGTCATCGTGCTCGCGGGCACCGTCGTGCGCTCGATGCCCTCGTCGGCGGCGCTGCTGATCGGCACCGCGGTCATCGGCATCGGCATCACGATCGGCAACGTGGTGATCCCGGTGGTCATCCGGCGGGACACCTCGCCGGAACGTGTCGGCCTGGTCACCGGCGTCTACACGTCGGCGCTCAACGTCGGGTCGATGATCACGTCGCTCGGCACCGCTCCCCTGGCCGCCCTGTGGGGGTGGCCGGTCGCCATCGCGATCTGGGCGGTCTTCGCACTCATCGCCGCCGCGGCCTGGACCTACACGGTCGGTGCTCGCGCCGCCTGGCGACGCCCGCTGCCCTCCGAGCAGGACGAACCACTGCCCGTCACCGGCCCGATCGACCAGGTGCTCGACACCGGGGCGATCCGGACCGCCCGCGCCGCCGAGGCCGCACGGGTCGCCGTCGCCGAGCCGATCCGGCCGGCACGACGGCTCATCACCTGGGGCCTGACACTCGCCTTCGGTGGTCAGGCGTTCTCGTACTACGCCCTCACCGCGTGGATCCCGACGCTGCTGCACGACGAGATCGGGTTCTCGAAGGCGTCGTCGGGCGCGAGCTCGTCGGTGTTCCAGATCCTGGCCGTCGTCGGGGCACTCGGTGTCCCGCTGCTCGCGACCCGGTGGCGTCCGGCGGCGATCATCGCCCTGGTCGGCACCCTGTGGCTGGCGATGCCGCTCGGGCTGCTGTTCGCCCCGCAGCTCTGGTTGCTGTGGTCGGTGCTCGGCGGTGCAGCCCAGGGTGGTGGCATCACCGTGATCTTCATCGTCATCGTGCGGATCGTCTCGAGCGACGCCGACGCCCGCCGGATGTCCGCGTTCGTGCAGGGCGGCGGGTACCTGCTCGGGTCGGCCGGGCCGCTCGTCGCCGGTGCCCTGCACGGTGCGACGGGGAACTGGACGGCACCGTTGCTCGTCGTGCTCGTCGCAGTGCTCACCCTCGGTGTCGTCGGGACGTTCGCCGCGCGACGGGTGTCCTGACCCCGAACCCGGACGCCGGCTGAGACCCCGCTCCGGCTCGACCCCCGAGGCGCTGACCGACGGGGGCCGCACCCGCACGACCCCTCAGCGCGCGGACCGGCTTCGGGGCCAGCTGGCGGCACGGTCCCGGCCGGTCGTCATCCCGGACGGCCAAGGTCCGGAGAGTGGACATCCGACGACCCGCCCGGTGGCGGGACCAGCCGCTCGCAGCACGGCTCACCCTGCTCGTGATCGCGGTCGGCACGACCGTGCTGCTCGCCTGGAACCTGGGCCGTGGCGGGGACTTCAGCTTCTACCAGGCGTCGGCGCGGTCGATGTCCGAGTCGTGGCCGGCGCTGTTCTCGGGCGCGTTCGACCCCTCCGCGACGGTGACGCTCGACAAGCTCAGCGGCTTCGCCGTCCCGCAGGCGCTGAGCCTCCGGCTGTTCGGGCACTCCACCGCCGCACTCGCGTTCCCCCAGGTCGTCGAGGGGCTCGTCACCCTGTGGGCCTGCTCCCTGGTCGGACTCCGCTGGGCCGGCGTCGGGACGGGCCTCGTCGCTGCCGCAGCAGCCGGGTCGACGCCGGTCTTCGTGTCGATGTTCGCGCACCCGATGGAGGACGGCATGGTCACCGCCGCGCTGGCCGTCGCCCTGCTGTGCTGGCAGCACGCGGCACTGACCGGGCGCTGGTGGCCGCTCGTCACCGCGGGCCTGGCGGTCGGCGTCGGGTTCCAGGCGAAGATGGTGCAGGCCTGGTTCGTGCTGCCGGCACTGCTGCTCGGCACCCTGCTGGCCTCGGCCCGGCACGACGACGGCTCCTTCCGCTTCGGCACCCGGGTGGTCCGCGCCGGGGTGCTCGGGATCGTCGCAGTCCTGGCGTCGGTGTCGTGGGTGACCGCGCTGGCACTCACCCCGTCGGGTTCGCGGCCGTGGGCGGACGGCTCCACCGACGACAGTCCGCTCGCGATGGTGTTCGGGTACAACGGCATCGACCGGTTCCTGCCCGGCGCGGTGCCCGGGTCCGTCCGGTCGTTCACGGTGCCGTTCGGTCCGCACACCTGGCGCGGTGGTCCGGCCGGGTTCGGCAAGCTGCTCGGACCGCACCTGGCGTCACAGGTGGCCTGGCTCCTGCCCGCGGCGGTGTTCGGCGTGGTGGTCGCGGCCGTGGTGCTCGTCCGCCGCCGTGCGGAGCGGCCCGGTGCCCTCGGCTCCCCGTTCGGGCACGCGTTCGACACCCGCGCCGGATCCGCCACCCTGGCCGTCCTGGTGGTCTGGCTCGGCACCGCGGCGGCCGTGCTCTCGGTGGCCGCCGTGCCGCACACCGCCTACGTCGCCGCGATCGGCGTGCAGCTCGCCCTGCTCGCAGCCCTCGGGTGGCGCGGTGCGGTCGGGCTCGTCCGGGCGCAGTCTCGAGGGCTCCGGGCTCTCCCGGTCGTCCTCGCCGCGGCGCAGCTCGGCTGGGTGGTGTTCCTCGCCCGGGGCACCGCGATGCCGAGCGTGCTCGCCGCGCCCGCGATCACCGTCTCGGCGGTCGCCGTCGTCGCGACGCTGGTGGCGGTGTGGTGGCGACCCCGCTGGGAGGCGACGCGCGGACCGGACCGGCACCGGGCCTCCCGGACGGCCATCGCGCTGGCAGCCGGGCTCGCGCTCGTCGCCGGACCCGCCGCGTTCTCACTGCAGGCCCTCGACGCGACCCGCGACGGCAGCGGCGTCGACGCGTCGGTCGGGCCGTGGCCCGCGCGCTGGCCGATCCCGGTCGGCAGCCCGGACGTCTTCCACGTGTCGCGCCCGGACCCGTGGGGCGGATCGACGCCCTACCCGCGTGCCCTCAGCCGACTCGTCGCGACCGCGCGACGCCTGGAGGGGTACCGGCACGACGAACCGCTCTTCATGACGGACACGTGGCACATCTCCGCACCCGTCATCGACGCGACCGGACTCCCCGTGCTGACGGACGGCGGGTTCTCGGGCACCGTGCCCGTCTTCACGACGCACCAGATCCGCCGGAGGATCGCCGACGGCCTGCGCGTCCTCGTCGTCGAGGCCCACGCGCCCCGCACCGACCCGGTCCTGCGCGCCGCACTGGCCGGGGGCTGCCGAGCACTCACCAGCGGCACCCGGCACGCACGCCTGCCGATGCAGCCGCGCCGGGCGGACGGCATCGCCTGGACCGTGTGGCACTGCGGGCTGCCCGGCCCGTCGATCGGACCCGGTGCGCTCCGCCACCACGGGTCAGCTCGCGGCGAGCACCTCGCGCAGGGACATCGGCGGACGCCCGGTGATGCGTTCGACGTCGCCGGACACGCGCGCGAGCGCCCCCTCGGCGATGGCCGTGTAGGTGCTCACCCAGGCGTCGGCCTGCCACGGCTCCGGGTTCCACTGCGCACGTGATGCGTACGCCTCGTCGAGGGTCTCCGGGTGGTAGCTGACCGTGCGGCCGCGGACCTCGGACACGATCGCCGCCGCCTGGGCCAGGGTGATCGCCTCGGGGCCGGTCAGCTCGTACGTCTGGTCGCGGTGGGCGTCCGGGTCGTGCAGCACCGCGGTCGCGACGCGGGCGACGTCGGCACGGGCCACCGCGGCCATGGCGCCGTCGCCGGCCGGGCCGCGGATCACGCCGTCCTCGCCGACCAGGTCCTCGACGAAGTCCAGGTAGAAGCTGTCGCGCAGGAACGTGAACGCCATCCCGCTCTCGCGGATCGCCTGCTCCGTCGCCCAGTGGTCGCGGCCGAGCGTGAAGGTCGCGTCGGGAGCCGAGCCGAGGAACGACGTGTAGACGACGTGCCGCACGCCCGCTTCGGCCGCCGCGGCGACGAACGCCCGGTGCTGGTCGAGGCGGTCCTGGGCTTCGGCCGCCGAGACCATGAGCAGCACCTCGACGCCCTGCAGGGCGGTCCGGCTCGCGTCGGCGTCGGCGAAGGTCGCGACGGCGACCTCGGTGCCCGGAAGTTCCGGCGCACGGGAGGCGTCGCGCACGAGCATCCGGAACGGCACGGCGTCCGCGGCGAGCGCCGCGCTCACGGCGCCCCCGATGTTGCCGGTCGCTCCGGTGATGGCGATGGTCATGGTCGCTCCTCGTGTCGGTGTCGCGTCGTGGTGGTCGGGGTCGTCGTGGTCACGTCAAGATCGTCCTGGAGGCACGGATCACCGTGGGCGCGACCCTCGCGGCGTTCACGCCGTCCACCTCCACCGCCCACGCGCGGGCGGCGTCGTGGTCGCGGCCGTGCCGCATGTGCCGTCCGACCAGGCGGTCGAGCCGCACGTCGTCGGCGACGGCGCAGAACCAGGTCTCGGTGAAGAGCGTCGGCAGCGTCGACCACGGTGCGGTGTCGTCGAGCAGGTAGTTGCCCTCGGACACCACGAGTCGGGCTGCGCGGGGCACCGCGATGCTGCCGGCCACGGGTTCGTCCACGCGACGGTCGAAGTCCGGCGCCCACACCACGTCCTCGTCGGCGGCGACGAGTCGGCGGACGAGCGCGACGTAGCCGTCGGCGTCGAAGGTGTCCGCCGCGCCCTTGCGGTCGTGCCGGCCGAGGGCGGCGAGCGCCGCGTTCGACAGGTGGAAGCCGTCCATCGGGACCTGCACAGCGGTGCCTGCACCCAGGCGGTCGTCGACGGCGGTGACGATGCGACGGGCGAGCGTGGACTTGCCGGCACCCGGTGCTCCGGCGATCCCGAGCACCGTGCGCTCGCTCGAACGGGCCAGTTCGACGGCGCGCTCGACGGCCTGGTCGACGGTCGTGCCGGAGTCGCTCACGGCTTCATCCTCGCAGAGCGCACCGACGCCGGGCCGCGGTGGTTCACTTGCCGCATGGTCGATGCGACGAAGGCGTTCAGCGGGTTCTCGGTGCGCGACGTGCCCGAGGCGAAGGCGTTCTACGAGGACGTCCTGGGGGTCGAGGTCACCGAGGACCACGGCATGCTCTTCCTGCAGCTCGGCGGTGGACACCAGGTGCTCGTCTACCCGAAGGGCCCGGGTCACGAACCGGCGGCCTTCACAGTGCTGAACTTCCCGGTGCCGGACATCGACGCCGCGGTCGACGAGCTCACCGCGAAGGGCGTCGTGTTCCTGCAGTACGAGGGGATGACCGACGACCGGGGTGTGAACCGGAAGGGCGGGCCGCTCATCGCCTGGTTCACCGACCCGTCGGGCAACGTCCTCAGCGTCATCGAGGAGTGAACATGTTGTATTCCGAAAGCTCGCGTCGGCGCTGCTGATCGTCCTACCGTCCTCTCACCGACGAGAGGACGGCCATGACGAAGGTGCTGGGACGGCATTGGACCCGCGAGGGGCTCCTCGCCGAGCGCGAACGCGTCCGCGCAGAGTGGAACCTGGACGAGCGGGAGTTCGCCCCGACCGAGCAGTGGCGCGACCTGTTCATCGACGAGTACCTCGCACAGGACTGGCTGGACAGCATCTCGTTCCTGCTCGGTGAGCGATGACTGAGGTGTCCGATGGAGCCGGCCAGCATCACGCAGCCGTCGCCCAAGAGCTCCTGGACTCTTCCCTGCCCGGGCACGGGGTGCAGATCGACTACGAGCTGGATGTCCCCGATGGAACGATCGTCGTGCAGCCTGCCGCTGCGTCAGGAACGACTCCACCGGTCCGGCTGAACATCGGCGGCGTTCACACCGCCAATGTCACACTGTCGATGCGGTACCGATGGAAGAGTCATCTCGAGGTCCTCGAGCTGAACGAGAGCCGGTTCACCCTCTTCCTGGTCGACGAACGACAGCCACTGGTCCGCTTCGAGTTCCAGGAAGCGTTGACCGCGACTCCGCAGTCGCACTGGCACCTGCACGCCGAGCGCGGCGCGTTCAGTTCGCTGCTGGCCAGAGCCCGCGACCACGGTTCCGGGCAGCGTGATGCGGCGCGGTTGTCGTCCTTGCACTTCCCGCTCGGCGGCCCGCACTTCCGGCCGAGCCTCGCCGACGTGGTCGAGTTCGTCATCGTCGAGTGCGGCGTGGACGCGTTGCCGACGTGGCGGGAGGCCGTGCACGGGTTCCGGAATCGTTGGCGCCGCGAAGAAGCCGAGGCAACCGCTCGGCAGTTCCCGGCAGAGACCGCGCAGTCGCTCCGCAACCTCGGGTGGGGTGTCCAGCCCCCGGAACCCACCGCGGTCCCACCGCAGTTCGCGGTGCTGCACGCGGGTTGACGCGGTCAGCGGGACAGGGCGCCCGCCCAGCCGAGGGCGATCGGCACGAGCAGGCCGTGGCGGTGGTGCGGGAGCTCGGCGACGGGGATCCACCGCGACTCGTCGGTCGAGCCGTCGAGCTCGTGCCGCAGGGTTCCCCCGGTGATCGTCGCCCGGAACACCACCTGCACGGCCTTCATCGGGCGACCGTTGGCGTGGATGCGGCGCTCCGCGGGGACGATGTGGTGCCGGACCCCGAGCAGGGCACCGGCCTGGGCCTCGTACCCGGTCTCCTCGCGGATCTCGCGCATGACGGCCTGCTCGACGGTCTCGTCGAACTCGACCCCGCCGCCCGGCAACGTCCACGTGCCCGCGTCGGGGTGACGCAGCTTCGCCAGGAGCACGCGGTCACCGTCCGTGATCACGCCGTAGGCGGCGAGCCGGGTGTCGTAGTCCGTGTACTCCATGGGCCGACCATGCCAGGTGGGTGCACCGACGTCTGCCAGCCGCGCCGGGCCTCCAGGCCGTGGACCGGGGTGGTGCGGACGCTCCACCAGCCCGCCACCGGTCACGACCCCCCGCGGCCCGCACGCCGAGCGGTCACAGACCGTCGGCCCCGCCGCCCGCAAACGACGGAACGTGACCACGCGACGCAGCACGTGCGGTGTGTCGCGACCACTCCCCGGGCCGGCAGGCGCGAGTCGCCGCCGCCATGGGCCTACCGGCCGTCCGGCGTGCTGCCGGGACGTCCACGCCGGGCGGCCGGCGCGCGGTCAGGACACCCCGATGGCTGCCCGCCGAGCGGTCACGAACCGTTGCTTGCGGCACCGCCAGACGCCGGAACGTGACCACGCGACGCTGCACGCGCGGGGAGTCATGACCGCTCGCCGCGCGAGGCCCCGGACCCGGGTTGGTGCCTACCGGCCGTCCGACGTGGTCGCCCGACCCGGATCAGGCGTCGACGCGTGCCGCTGCCCAGCCCACGCGCATCCGGGCGACCGCCCGGTCGAAGGCGCTGAGCGGCTCCCCGTCGTCACGGATCACGGACTGCAGCTGGAGTCCCTCGTACAGGGCCATGAGCTGCTCGGCCGCGTGCCGGGGCGAGGCGCCACGGGACTCCCGGCCGGCGACGACGTCACGGACCAGGGCGAGGGTGACGTCCTCGAACGCCCGCGTGTACTGCGTGCGGAACCACCCGGCGGCGGGGTGGTCGGGGTTCGAGGCGGCGCTGAGCACGGCGACCCGGAGGCGCACGAGGGCCGGATCCTCCACGCCCGCCGCGAGCCGGGCACGCAGGTAGGCGACCGTGCCGTCCCGCTCCGCGATCGGCCAGAGCTCGAGTCGGCTGCCGTTGTTCCACTTGTCCATGACCGCGACCACCAGGAGTTCCCACATCGGGTACGCCCGGTGGAACTCGTCGGCCGTGACCCCGGCGTGCTCGGCGACCTCGTCGGGCCCGACACGGTGGAAGTCCCCGGCTCGGTAGGCACTGATCGCCCCGGCGACGATGCGTGCGCGGAGGTCGACATCGGTCGTGGGCATGCTGACGATTGTGCGGGGCCGGTCAGCGGCACGCGACCGCCAGTTCAGGGGGCGCGGCCACCGTCCTCGGCTCCCGGTCAGCCGCGGTCGAACGTCAGCGTCTCGTCGTCGGGCGCCCGGACCTCGCCGGTGCGGGCGAAGTCGGCCCATATCGCCCGGAAGGCCCGGCCGCGGCGCTCGACCTCGGGCCAGTCGCGTTCGGGGACGAACCGGGTGCCGGCCCAGGCCTCGCGGCCGCCGAGCAGCAGCGGCAGGTCGCTCATGTGCACGGCTCCGGTCGGGGTGCTCGTGACACCGCGGTGCAGTCGGTACGAGGTCGCGCGGCCGCCTGCGCGTCGGTGCCGTTCGGTGAACCGTCGGGCGTCGCGCCCGTAGATGACGTCGGACAGCGGACGGACGACCCACCACCGCAGGGCCGACCGCAGCACCCGTGACCGGGTGACCCGACGCAGGCCCGGCACGAGCGGCACGTACATGCCGGCCTCGTCCGAACCGGACCCGATCAGCACGTCGACGTCGGGGGCGACCCGGCTCCACGCGGCGTCGAGGTCACGCTCGGCGGGCAGCGGCGCGAACCCGTACTGGGTGCCGAAGGGCATGCCGGCGGCGAGTCCGTACGGCGCGGCGGCCCGGGTGCCGAGCGCCTGACGGTCGAGCAGGTCCTCGAGCGGGGTGTCGGCGTGCACGGTGCCGACCGCCCGGACCATCGCGCGGTTCATCCGTGCCCGACGGCGGGACAGCCCGAGCGGAGCGCTCTGGATGATCGCGCGGCGGAAGAGCCCTTCGGCGCCGGCGCTGATCATCAGGTGCGCGGCCGCGTCCCCGCCGGCCGACTGCCCGAAGACGGTGACCAGGTCGGGGTCGCCGCCGAACGAAGCGATGTTCGCGCGCACCCAGCGCAGCGACTCGACCAGGTCGAGGAGCCCGAGGTTCGCCGGGATCGTCTCGCCGTCACCGAGGAATCCGAGCACGCCGAGCCGGAACGTGACCGACACCACGATCACGCGCTGCTCGGTCACCAGGTCGCGGGCGTCGTAGATCGGCAGGTCGCCGCCGCCGATGACGTACGAGCCACCGTGGATCCAGACCATCACGGGCAGCTGCTCGCCTGGACGGACGTCGGCGGGCAGCGTGATCGAGAGCCGCTGGCAGTGCTCGTCGACCTCGATGCCCTGGATCGGGTTGAGCAGCAGGTCGACGAACTCCTCGTGCGGCTGCGGTGCGACCGGCGACGGGGTCGACGCGTGCAGCTCGCCATCGAACGGTGGCATCGGCTGCGGCGGGGCGAACCGTTCGGCCTGCGCGTACGGGATCCCGAGCGCCCGCACCACGTCGCCGTCGACCGCCCCGACGATGCGGCCTGCGGGGGTGTCGAACGGGGCTGGGGCGGCGGCGAGCATGTGGTTCACGCTATCGGGGCCGGCTGACGCAACCAGGCAGACGGACGGGAGGCCCGTGGCGGCGTCGCCACGGGCCTCCCGTCCCTCTTCTGGTCGCGTTGCGCGACGGGCGCTACCGCACCCGCTTGATGGGGATCACGACGAGTGCGCCGATGATGGCGATCGCGCCGGCTGCCCAGCACATGAGCGTGTAGTTGTCGGCGGCGTCACCGGACCCGATCTTCAGGAAGAACAGGGCGACGGCCGGGGCGAGCGACTGCGGCAGCGCGTTGGCGATGTTGATGACCCCGAGGTCCTTGCCGGGGCGGTCGGCGTTCGGCAGCACGTCGACGACGAGTGCGGTGTCGATCGCGGAGTAGATGCCGTACGCGAAGCCCATGATGACCTCGGCGACGTAGAAGCCGTTGACCGTGTCGGCGTGCGCCAGCACGATGAGTCCGACGGCGAACATCGCCGTGGAGCCACCGACGAACACCTTGCGGCGACCGAGCTTGTCCGAGGCCCAGCCGGACAGCGCCGCACTGACCAGCAGCGCGATCGTGTAGAGCAGCACACCGAAGGCGACGGCGGCCGTCGCCTCCTTCGCGCTCTCGATGCCGAGGTGCTGCTCCATGTAGAGCAGGCGGTACGTCGTGAACATGAAGGTCGCGAAGATGATGAGGAAGCGCGACCACCACGCGAACGCGAAGTCCGGGTTCTTGACCGGGTTCGTCCAGAACGAAGCGATGAGGTTCAGGAACGTGAACTTCTTGAGCTTGTACGTGGGCAGGTCGTCCCGCGCGACGACGGCGTACACGGCGACCAGGATGATCGCCAGGATGCCGGGCGCGATGAACAGCACGGGCAGGTTCGCGACGAAGAAGACCGACAGGTAGGTGCCGGCGAGCACGGCGATGTTCTGCGCGAGCGCGATGATGCTCGAGGACCGGCCGCGCTGCAGCTGCGGCACGTTGTCGGCGAAGCTCGCGAGCAGGGTGGCGAGGGTGGCGTTCGCGGCGAGCTGGGCGAGCAGCCAGGCCAGCGTCAGGTTGAGGACGTCCGGCGAGTAGGCGATCCAGGCGAGGGCGATCGCGAAGACCACGACGCCGCTGAGCAGCCAGGGGCGACGACGGCCCCAGCGCGTGCGGGTGCGGTCGGACAGGGCACCCGCGAGGGGGTTCATGATGAGCGCACCGAACGCGCCGATCGGCAGCACCGAGCCGATGACGTTCGCAGCGTCGTCGCCGACCAGGGCCTGCGCCTTGAGCTGCATGCTCACGTAGACGGGCGCCATGAGCGCGACGAAGAGGCCGAACTGCCCGAGGAACAGGGCGATCTGGTAGCCGATGCCCACCTTCACCGTGCTGACGGGCTGGGTGATGCCCTCTTCCGGGTTGAGCAGTGCCGGGCTGCCGGGTTCGGGTGTGCTCATGACGCCTCCTTGAGTCGATGAAAACCTTGCCTGACAAGGTTTTTCCGACGCGAGCATACATCGACACGTGTTGTCCGCAACACCGGGGTCGTCACACGGGGCAGCAAAAACTACACACCGGGTGGTTTTTGGGGTAGCGTCGTCATCGATCTCGCCGCGGAGCATCGCTCCTCGACGGGCCGCGACACCCAGACAGGATCGAAGGAGCCTCTGCAATGCCCACCACTTCTGTGCAGCTGTACTCGCTGCGCGACGCCATCGCCGAAGACCTCGACAAGGCCATCGCCCGTGTCGCCGAGATCGGGTACGAGAACGTCGAGCCCTACGCGTTCGTCGAGCGCGCCACCGACCTCGAGCGTGCGTTCGCGGCCACCGGCCTCAAGGCTCCGTCCGGCCACGTCGCCGTGATCGACGCCGAGGACACCGCCCCGATCTGGGACGCCGCCGAGCGCCTCGGCATCCGCACCGTCATCGACCCGTTCATCCCGACCGACCGCTGGCAGACCGCCGACGACGTCGCGAAGATCGCCGAGCGCGTCAACGAGCTGACCGCCGAGGCCGCCGGCCGTGGCCTGCAGTTCGGGTACCACAACCACCAGTGGGAGTTCACGAACAAGGTCGACGGCCGCACCGTCTACGACCTCTTCGTGTCGCAGCTGTCGCCGGAGACCGTCCTCGAGGTCGACACCTTCTGGGCGACCGTCGGTGGCGCCGACGCCCCCGCCGTGCTCAAGGGCCTGGGCGACCGTGTCGTCGCGATCCACGTCAAGGACGGCAAGGTCGACGGTGACATCCGCACCGCGCTGCCCTCGTCCGAGAGCGCCCTCATCGTGCCCGAGGCACTGCAGCGCGCCTTCGAGAACCAGACGCCGGCCGGTCAAGGCGACGTCGACGTGACCGCCATCCTCGCCGCCGCACCGCAGGCGATCCGCGTGGTCGAGTTCGACGCGTACAAGGGCGACGTCTTCGAGGGCATCACCGAGTCCCTCACCTGGCTCAAGGACAACGACAAGTGAGCCGTGTCGGGATCGGCATCATCGGTGCCGGCAACATCTCCACCCAGTACCTCGAGAACCTGACCAAGTTCGCCGACGTCGAGGTCCGCTTCGTCGCCGACGTGCTGCTCGACCGCGCTGCTGCCCAGGCGGCGGAGTACGGCGTCGCCTCGTCGGGATCGGTCGAGGAACTCCTCGCCCGCGACGACATCTCGATCGTGATCAACCTGACGATCCCGGCCGCGCACGCCGAGGTCGACCAGCAGATCATCGACGCCGGCAAGCACGTCTGGAGCGAGAAGCCGATCGCGACCGACCACGCGTCGGCCGCCGCGGTGCTCGAGTCGGCGAAGGCCAAGGGCCTGCGCGTCGCGACCGCTCCGGACACCGTGCTCGGCGCGGGCATCCAGACGGCGCTGCGGGCCATCGCCCGCGGTGACATCGGCGAGCCACTGTCCGCGACGACGCTGTTCCACGTCCCCGGACCCGAGGCGTGGCACCCGAACCCGGACTTCCTGTTCGCCACCGGCGCCGGCCCCCTGTTCGACATGGGCCCGTACTACGTGACGACCCTGGTGCACGCGTTCGGCACCGCCTCGCGCGTGCAGGCGGTGTCCTCGAAGTCGCTCGACCGTCGCACGATCGCGTCCGGCCCCCGCGCCGGCGAGACGTTCCCGGTCGAGGTCCCGACGCACCACGCTGCCCTGATCGAGTTCGCCGGCGGGCAGTCCGCCCAGTCGACGTTCTCGTTCCAGCACGCCCTGCCGCGCATGGGCTTCGTCGAGATCAACGGCACGCTCGGCACGATCTCGCTGCCGGACCCGAACACGTTCGAGGGCTCGTCGCAGCTCTGGCGCTACGGACAGGACGAGCCCGAGACGCTCGAAGCGGTCGGCTCCACCTGGGGCCGTGGCACTGGTGTCGTCGAGCTCGCCCGCGCCATCGCGGAGGACCGCCCCGAGCGTGCCTCCGGCGCCGTCGCGCTGCACGTGCTCGACGTGCTGCTCGGCATCCGTGACGCGGCCGAGTCGGGTTCCGCCGTCGACATCACGTCGACCGTGGACGCGGTCCCGCCGCTGCCCGAGGACTTCGACCCCGCGGCAGCTGTGCTGACCGCGGGCGCGAACGCCTAGGAGCGCCGCGAGCACCACGCGCACCACTTTGTGAGCAGGAATGGTCGGGTCCCCCCGCGGGAACCCGACCATTTCTGCGCACCAAGCGAAACCGCGCGAGCGCGCCGCCGCGCGAGCCCGCGCCCGTCAGACCAGCGCGGTGAAGGACGCGTCGCGCACGAGCAGGGTCGCCGCGTCGCCCACCACGGCCTGGTCGGGGTCGCTCGACAGCCCGAGGGACCAGCTGCCCCCACCCGGACGCTCCGGCAGCGTGAACTCCACCGTGGTGTCCGACGCGTTCAGCAGCACGGCCACGGTGTCGTCGCCCTGGTGCAGCACGAGCGTCACGGCCCGGTTGCCGCCGTCCGCCCAGTCGCCGTCCTCGAACCCGGCGGCGTCGGCACGGAGCACGGTCACCGTCGACTCCGAGTCACCCGGCGCGGTGCGGAACCACTCCGGACGCAGCGCCTGGTGCTGTCGACGGAACGCGATGGCCGCCGTGGTGAAGGCGAGCAGGTCCTGGTCGGCGGCGGCCCAGTCGAACCACGAGATCTCGTCGTCCTGGCAGTACGCGTTGTTGTTGCCGCCCTGTGACCGGGCGAGCTCGTCGCCACCCAGGATCATCGGTACGCCGGCGGAGAGCAGCAGGGTGCCGAGTAAGTTGCGGCGCTGCCGGTCGCGGTAGTCGTTCACCGCGCCGTCGTCGGTCGGGCCCTCGATACCGCCGTTGAACGAGGTGTTGTCGCTCTCGCCGTCGTTGTTGTCCTCGCCGTTCGCCTCGTTGTGCTTGTCGGCGTACATCGTCAGGTCGGCCAGGGTGAAACCGTCGTGGGCGGTCACGAAGTCGATCGAGCACAGCGGGGAGCGCCGTGAGCCCTCGTAGACGTCCGGGCTGCCCAGGACCCGCTGGACGGCGTCGCCGAGTGCGCCCTCGTCGCCGCGCCAGAAGGCACGCAGGTCGTCGCGGTACTTGCCGTTCCACTCGGACCAGTCGGCCGGGAACCCGCCGACCTGGTAGCCGGCGGTGTCCCACGGCTCGGCGATCATCTTGACCTCGCGCAGCACGGGGTCCTGGTGGATGATGTCGAGGAACGCGGAGTGCTTCTCGGCCTCGCCGTCCTGGCGGGTGAGCGTCGTGGCCAGGTCGAACCGGAAGCCGTCGACGTGCATCTCCTCGACCCAGTACCGGAGCGAGTCCATGATGAGTCCGAGGGCCGCCGGGTGCCCGACGTTCAGGCTGTTGCCCGTGCCCGTGGTGTCGAAGTAGTTCGCCTCGTCACCCTCGACCAGCCGGTAGTACGACTGGTTGTCGATCCCCTTGAACGACAGCGTCGGGCCCATGTGGTTGCCCTCGGCGGTGTGGTTGTAGACGACGTCCATGATGACCTCGAGCCCCGCGGTGTGCAGGGCCTTCACCATCTCCTTGAACTCGGCGACCTGCTGCCCGGCGGTGCCGGCGGACGAGTACTCGTCGTGCGGTGCGAAGAAGCCGATGCTGTTGTAGCCCCAGTAGTTGCGGAGGCCCTTGTCGAGGAGCGTCGAGTCCTGCACGAACTGGTGCGTCGGCAGCAGCTCCACCGCGGTGACGCCGAGGTCGGTGAGGTGCTTGATCGCCGCCGGGTGGGCCATGCCGGCGTAGGTGCCGCGGATCTCCTCGGGGACGTCCGGGTGCTGCTTCGTGAAGCCCTTGACGTGCACCTCGTACACGACGGTGTCGGCGAGCGGGGTCCGCAGCAGGGTGTCACCGTCCCAGTCGAAGGACCGGTCGGCGACGACGGACTTGGGCATCGCGCTGGCCGAGTCGGTCTCGTCGATCTGCTCGGGCTCGTTCATGTCGTGACCGAAGAGCGCCTGGCCCCACTTGTACTCGCCGTCGATCGCGGTGGCGTAGGGGTCGAGCAGGAGCTTCGCGCCGTTGTGGCGCAGGCCGTTCGCCGGGTCCCACGCGCCGTGCACGCGGAAGCCGTAGCGGGTGCCGACGGTCACGCCGGGGACGACGTCGTGGAAGGTGTAGCCGGTGCGGTTGCGGAGCTCGGTGCGGTGCTCGGTGCCGTCGTCGTCGAAGGTGCAGAACTCGACCCGCTCGGCGGTGCTCGAGAACAGGGCGACGTTGGCGCCCCCGTCGACGAGCGTGACGCCGAGCGGGGTGCGCGTGGAAGTGGTCATGCTGCCCTTCTACCGGCCGGTCGCTGTGCCACCGGCGGTCTGGGCGTACCCCTGGCCGCTCAGCGCACCGGCGGGACGAGCTGCTCGAGCAGCCGCAGCACCCGCTCGCCGTCGACGGCGTCGGGGTCGAGCAGCCACTGGACCTGCAGCCCGTCGGATGCCGCGATGCTCAGGCTCGCCAGGTCGACCGGGTCCAGGTCGGCGCGGATCCGGCCGCTCGCCTGGTCCGCCTCGATCAGTTCGGCGAGTTCGGCGCGCAGCCGGGCGAAGCGTTCGCGCATGAAGTCGCGCGTGGCCGGGTGGCCCTCCTGCACGGCGTCGGCCGCGAGGGTCGTGTACAGCTGCACCAGCCCCGGCACGGCCCGGTTGCGCGACGCGCTCTCGCGCATGTCGCCGATCGCCGACTTCATCCGGTCGGGCGCGCCCTGCTCGCGGACCTCGTGCTCCCGGTAGACGGCGAGCAGCAGTTCGTCACGGCTCGGGAAGTAGTGGCGCAGTGCCGCGTGCGTGATCCCGAGGGCCTCGGCCACCGAGCGGAGCGACGATGCGTCGACCCCCTGCTCCGCGACCATGCGGATCATCTCGTCCAGGATCTGCGTGCGCCGCTCGGCACCCTTGCGGTACCCGCCGCGGCGCGGCTGGGCCGCGTCGGCGTCGTCCGCGGGGTGGGTCATGCACCCAACTTACCGCTGGAAGGTTTTCTCGCCACCGTCCGGTCTGGAGGCCCGTGGCGGGCGCACCACGGGCCTCCCGTCCGTATCGGGTCGCGTCGCACCCGCCGGGTCGCGTCAGCCGGGTGCGCTCGCGTCAGTCCTGGTCGTCGACCGTGTACTCGTCGACCGGCGCGGGCGTGCCCGCGGCGAGCGCGTCGACGATCTTCGTGAGCGAGTCGGCGAGGACGGCGTTGTCCGCGTCGGGGAGTTGCTCGAGCACCTCGACGACGGCCGCGTGGAAGCGCGCGTACGAGGCGTCGATCTTCTCGGCGGCCTGGTCGGTCGGGGCGAGCACCTGCGCACGACGGTCGGTGGGGTGCGCCGTGCGTGACAGCAGCCCCTTCTGCACGAGCCCGTCGACGATCTTGGTGACGGAGGCGTTCGAGACGGCGAGCATCACGGCGAGGTCCTTCGGGCCCATCGTGCGGCCGTCCCTGTGTGCCTGGAGCATGTACCGGACGGCGAGGAACTCGTTCTTCGACAGGCCGCTCTCGATGCGGGCGGACTCGATCTGCTGGTCCTCGGCGTGCTGCAGGCGGAGCAGCGCGTCGACGGCGGTCTTCGCGACCCCGGACTCGGGTTCGCGGGCGTAGAGGTGGACGTGCTCTCGACGGACGACGGTCAACGGCATGGGGTCATGCGCTCCTTGCTAAACGGCAGGCGTGCTGAAGAAGTCCGCGTAGGACGGTTCGGAACGACCGGCGAGCAGCGAGGGGTCCTGGATGCGACGCTCGACGTACGCGTCGATGATCGCCGGGTCGGTGAGACCGACGCGGGTGTGGCTGCCACCGATCCGCGCCGTCCGAGGCATCCCGGAGTACGTGCTGTGCATGTCGTGTCCCGCCCTTCTTGCTTGCCGTGTGTCCCCTGCGGACGGCTGAACTCTTTCACAATGTGAACGGTCAGTTCAACGAACCATTCGCGCTGTGTACGTTTTGCGCGCCGAACGGTTCGGCGGCACGCGGCACGCGCCTCAGACCATCGCCGCGGACATCACCGCGACCGCGACCCCCATCGCCAAGGTCTCGACCAGCGGCAGCGGACGTGATCGTCGCCGGACGCCGTCACGGAGCATGTGGACGGTGAGCACCAGGTACCCGAGGGTCAACCCGCCGAGCACCACCTGCCACGTCACCGCGACCACCCCGAGGTGCTGGTGCATCCCCGCGGCGCCGGCGTCGTGCGCCATGCCGACACCCATCGCGCCCATCACGAGCAGGCCCAGGGCAGCGTGCAGTCGCCCGTACCGGCCGTGCGCCGAGGCCGCGCCCGGCGGCTGAGCCGACCCGCGCCTCCAGGCGGACGTGGACTGCAACCGGTGCACCCCCGCGACCACCACGGCGAGGAACGCCAGCACCAGGAACCACAGGACACCCGGCAGGACCCGGGGTCCGAACGCCCCGTCGACCATCGCCGCCACCATCGCGACCGCGGCGACCACGTCGACCGCACGGCCGGGGCGCCACGCCCCGACCGTGCAGCAGGCCCCGGCCGACGCCGGCACGATGGCCGCGAGCCCGAGCAGATCGGTCACGTCAGTGCCCGTGCCCGTGCCCGTGGTCGTGCTGGTGCTCGGCTGCGTCGTGTGCGGCCTCGACGGCGCCGGAGACGTGGTGCGAGCAGTGCGACCCGGCCGCCGCCCCGATCGACGCCGGCACGTTCAGGGCCGGGTTCCGCGGGAAGAACCCGTACGGCTTGAGCGTGAACTTGGCGTAGTCGACGGGCATGACGGGCCAGTCCTCGGGCCGGGGGAAGTGCGTGGGACCGAAGGTGTGCCACAGCACGATGTCCTCGCCGTCGAGCGGACGGTCACCCTGCACGTACCGGGCGACACCGTCCCCGCCGGGGTTCTGGTGCACGAAGTCACCGGCGGCGAAACGCTCGGCCGGGTCGTACTGCGTCACGTACAGGTGCTTCCGTGCGAACTCGGCGCGTGCGGCCACCGACGACGAGTCGTCCGCGAGCAGCACCGGGGCGTCCTGCGGGTACAGCACGTACCCGGTCGGGCGGTCGAGGTGGTTGCGCTCCTCGGTGTTCGAGATGAACCACGTCCGGGCCTTCGACGCGTCGGCGAGACGGCCGGAGGACGACTCGGACGACAGCCGGGTGACCGACTTCGTGAACGCGTTGCCGTGCTCGTTGCCCGGGCCGACCGGGACCCGGACGGCATCGACCTCGTCCACCGCGTTCGACAGCCCGTCGACCATCATGTCCAGCCGCGCCGAGAACAGGTGCTGGTGGTACGGGGCGCCGAGGCCGGGCGCGACCTCGGAGGCGTACGGGTAGTCCGCACCGGACTCCGTCCGACCCGGGTACGACGAGGTGAAGAGGACGCCGGTGAGCTTCGCCTCGCACTCGATCGTGCCGTCGAGGTACAGGTACCAGTAGAACCCGTAGTCGTAGTTGCCGACGGTGGTGAAGAAGGAGATCACCAGCCGACGGGAGCGCCGGACCTCCTGCGACCCGGTGTAGATGTCCCCGTGCTTCCACAGCGTGCCGAAGTCCTCCTCGTGCATGCAGATGCCGTTCCGGATGGTCTGCGGGTTGCCGAGCTCGTCGGCCAGGACGGCGTCGAAGTACTTGATCTCGCCGACGCAGTCGCAGCCGAGCTCGAGCGAGTTGGTGAAGCGTCCGAACAGGTACTCGCCGGTGTCGAAGTAGTTCTGCCAGAACCGCACCGGCGACGGGTCGCCGTAGGGCACGAGCATCTCGTCGATCGAGGCCCGGTAGACGATCGGCCGCAGCCGCGCACCGTCCTGCCACGACAGCTGCCGGAGCACGAGCCCCTCGCGGGCGTCGAACCCGACCTGGAACCGCCAGTTCGCCCACTCCACGAACTCGCCGTCGACCGAGAACGACGGCCCCTCGGGCTGCGTGATGACGATCGGCTTGAGGTCGAGCGGTTCGCCCTGCACCGCCGGGTCGTCGAAGTTGCCGGACGTCGCGGGCACGGGCATCTCCGCGACGTCCACGATGCGGGTCACGGCGCGGTTGGCGGCGTCGACGTACACGGACAGGCCGTCCACGGGGTGCGCCCAGACGTGGTCGGCGGGGTGGTCCTGGCGGAAGGCGAGCACGCGGAGGATCCGGCGCCCCTCCTCCTCGGGGTAGTCGTAGTACCCGGCCGACAGCGGGACGCACTTCACCTCGTCCGGCGTCAGGCCGCGCTTCGCCAGGGCGGCGACCCAGCGCTCGTCCGCGTTCGCGATCTCGCCGACGGCGTCGAACTCCTCGATGAGGACGGGCAGCTGTCCACGGGACCCGTCGAGCACGTCGGTGGACAGGACGATCCGGTCGGTGATCGAGACGACGCCGTCGGTGGAGCGTCCGGTCGCCATGTCGAGGAGCATCACGCGGGCGCGGCGGTCCGGCAGGGGACCGTCGCCGGCCTGCCAGGCCAGGACCTGCTGCTTGTGCGGCTCCTCGAGGCCGACGTAGACGAAGCGCGTGGTGTCGGTCCAGTCCGGCTGCGCCGTGACGACGTCGCGGACGGCGGTGAACTCGTCGGGGCTCAGGTTCGCGAGCGGGTGGGTGGTGGCGGTGACGGGATCGGTGAGGGTCATGCTGGTGGTTCCTTCGGTTCGGTCTGGAGGCGCGGGTCGGGTGGGTCGGTCAGCCGTCGCTGGCGAGACGGTCGAGCATCTGGTCGTAGCGGCGGCGGTCGCGCCGGCGCAGCACCACGGCCTGCAGCACGCCGACGGCGGGCACGACCACGACGAGGCCGGTGAGCACGGTGCTGACGACACCGAAGACGCTCGCTCCGGAACCGTCGACGTCGCCGACGAGCGTCGGGAAGTTCGCCCAGATCAGGACGGCCGAGGCGACGAGCCCGACGAACCCCAGGACCGGGGCGATGACGGTGTTCCAGATGCGGCGGTCGGCGCGGTTCCGGCGGAAGTACACGATGACGGCGAGGCTCGTCGCGGCCATCAGGATCGCCACGCCCAGGGTGGCGACGCCGGCGAACCAGCTGAAGACCTGCAGGACCGGGTCGAGGCCGAGGACGGCGAACAGGACCATGAGCACGGCGGCGGTGACGGTCTGCACGACGCTCGAGGTGTGCGGCGACTCGTGCTTGCGGTGCACGCTGCCGAGACGACCGGGCAGGAGCGAGGCGTTCGCCATCGAGTGCTGGTAGCGGGTGATGACGTTGTGGAAGGACAGGACGCAGGCGAACATGCTCGTGAGCAGCAGCACGTTCATGACGGCCTCGCCCGCGGTGCCGATGTACTGCGCCGCCGTGGCGAGGATGAGCGCGCCGGGGTCCTTCGCGGCCTCGGCGAGCACACCGTCCGGACCCCAGGCCATCACGAGTCCCCACGACGCCAGCGTGTAGAACACCCCGATCCCGATGACGGCGGTGTAGGTGGCCCGCGGGATCGTGCGCTCCGGGTCCTTCGCCTCGTCACGGAAGATCGCGGTGGCCTCGAACCCGATGAACGCCGCGATGGCGAACATGAGGCCGACGCCGGGCGAGCCGGACATGACGTGGGTCGGTTCGAACGGCGCGAGCGAGAGCCCGTCGGCACCGCCCCGGAACACGATCGCGGCGACCAGGACGAGCACGATCCCGACCTCGCCGACGAGCAGGACGCCGAGGACCTTGCTCGACAGGTCGATGTGCCGGTAACCGAGCACCCCGACGAGCGCCACGACGACCAGGGACCACACGTACCAGGGGATGTCCGGCCCACCGAGGCCCGTGACGGTCACCCCGAGCAGGTACCCGATGTAGCCGTGCACGCTGACCTGGATCGTCGTGTAGGTCAGCAGCGCCAGGGTGGCCGCTCCCGCACCGGCCGGACGACCGAGCCCGTGGCCCACGAACGTGAAGAAGGCGCCGGGTCGTGGCAGGTGCCGGGTCATCGCCGCCAGCCCCACCGAGAACAGCAGCAGGATCACGGCGGACGCGGCGTAGAGCGACGGGAACCCGACGCCGTTGCCGAGCAGCATGCCGAGCGGGGCGGCACCGCCGACGACGGTGAGCGGGGCGGCGGCCGCGACGACCATGAACACGATCGCGGTGACGCCGAGCGAGCCGCGCATCGTCCGCTGCGGTGCGGGTACGGCTCCGAGTGACGCGGGGTCCTTCGTGATGCTGGACATCGTGGCCTTCCGGTTCGGGTGACTGGGTCGGGGTGGGACCACGGTCCCGCGCTGCCGTTGCGCCCCCGTTCCACGGGTGTGAAACCCGCACGCACCCGAATGGGACGGCCCGGACGAGGCGTCTCATTTGCCCGAGACCACCGCGAAACACGACCGAGACACCGGGGCAACGCAGCGCCCGTACCGTTGCCGCATGACCGCGCTCGACCGTGCCATCGCCGACCCGCCCCGGGTGCCGGGCGTCGGCACGCGCTCCCCCGTCGACGGGCTGTCCCGGCGGAGCATCGGCCCGGTCGACGTGCTGGCGCAGTCGGTGTCCGCGGTCGCACCGTCGGCGGCGGCCACCACGATCCCGGTGCTCGTCGCGACCGTCGCCGGGCAGGGCGCGACGTGGTCCCTGCTCGCCGCGATGGCGCTGTCGTTCCTGGTCGGACGCACCGTGAACCAGTTCGTCCGACGCGTGGCGGGCACCGGCTCGCTCTACACCTACGTCTCGCTCGGCCTGGGGCCGGCGGCCGGTGTGGTCGCGGGCGCCGCACTGCTGCTCGGCTACGGGTTCATCGCGATGTTCTCGCTCACCGGCAGCGGCTACTACCTCGACTACCTGCTGTCCCGGTTCGTCCCGTTGGCCGGCACCGGCTCCCTGGTCACGGTCGTGGTGATCACCGTCATGGGCGCCGCGGTGTTCGCCGTCATCGCCCTCGGGGTCCGGTTGTCGACGCGCCTCACCCTGCTCGTCGAGACCCTGTCCGTCGCCGTCATCGTCGTGCTGATCGTCGCCCTGGTCGCACGGCTGCAGCCCGTCGACACGTCCGCCCTCGCACTCGGCCCGACCGCACCGGCGCCCTTCGCGGTGGGCACGGCGCTCGCGGTCACCGCCTTCGTCGGGTTCGAGAGCGCGTCGGTGCTCGGCGTGGAGGCCCGGCGCCCGTTCCAGGCGATCCCCCGCGCGATCTCGTGGACCGTCCTGGTCGCGGGCGTGCTCTACGTCGTGAGCGCTGCCGCCCAGCAGACCGGGTTCGCCGCGATCGGCGCCGACCTCGCCACGAGCGCCTCGCCGGTCAACGAGCTCGCCACGGCCTTCGGCATGCAGTGGGTCGGGTGGGCGCTCGACCTCGGGATCGCCGCCTCGTTCGCCGCGTGCGCGATCGCCTCGACGACGGCGCTCGTCCGGGTGCTGTTCGCGATGGGCCGTGAAGGGGTGCTGCCGGCCGCGCTCGGGCGGGCGTCGCCCCGGTTCCGGACACCCTTCGTCGCGGGCGTGCTGGCGTGCTCGGTGCTGACCGCGCTGCCGGTCCTCGGGCTCCTCACCGGCATCCCGACCTGGTCCCTGATGGAGGCCGAACTGGTCGTCGCGGCACTCGGGTACCTGACGGCGTACGCGATGACGTGCTTCGCGGCTCCGGTGTTCCTGCGACGCATCGGCGAGCTGACGACGGGGGTGGCGACCACCGCGGTGACGACCGGTGTCCTGCTCACCGCCGTGCTGCTCACCTACGCCGGGGTCGAGGCCGCATCGCCCCGGTGGCCGGCCGTCGTCCTCGCCGTCGGGGCGGTCACCGCGGTCGTCGTCGCGTTCCTGGTGGCGACCCGTCGGCGACCCTGGCGACGGGGTCGGAGCCGGGCGGTGTACGACGTGCCGGTCGAGGCGGACCTGCTGGGCGCCTCCCGGCCGTCCGCCGGACCCGGCCACGGGACGGGGGTGCGGTGAGCGAACCCGGTCTCCGCGCGCGGCAGCCGAAGGCGATCCAGAACGCCCTCGCGGTGCTCGAGGCGGTCGCGCACGCCGGGCCCGGCGTCACCGCCCAGCAGATCTCGGACGCGCTCGGGATGCCGCGGGCGACCACCTACCGGCTCGTCACGCTGCTCGTGGAGGACGAGTACCTGGTGCGGCTGCCGGACCTGCGCGGCTTCGCGCTGGGGCACAAGGTCTCGGAGCTCGCCGGTGTCGCCCCGGCCGCGGCTCCGTCGGTCCCACCACTCCCCCGAGCCGTCCGGTCCGTGCTGTCTGACGTGCGCTCGGCGGTCCGCGCCGGGGTGCACCTGGCCCGGTACGACGCCGACGGGATCTGCGACGTCGACGTCGACCCGGACTTCCCGCTCCTCGACGCGACCGCCCTGCGATCGGCACCCGGGTCGAGCGCGATGGGGCGGCTGCACGCGGCCGGCGGTGCCTCGGCGTCGCAGGTCGGTGCCTTCGTGCGGGGCTTCGGGTGCCTGGCACTGCCCGTCCGCGGCGAGCGCGGTGAGCTCGTGGCGGGGCTGACGTTGTCCGCGCCCGCGGCCCGGGTGGAGTCCCCTGGCCAGGCCCTGGTGCACCTGCGGACGGCGGTCGCGCGGCTCGAGCCCCTGCTCGGCTGAGTTCTCGGCGTCCTCCGAGCGATCTTTTGGCACTCACCAGGGTCGAGTGCTAAAACGGTGGCAGTTGAGTCGAGGGGACTCAACGAGAACCACGAAGGAGTTGATTTCGATGACGATGAACTTCGATCCGTTCCGCGAGCTCGACCGACTCGCGGGTTCGCTCCTCGGCACCGCCGCCGGCCCGCGCTCGATGCCGATGGACCTGTACCGCACCGGGGACCACTACGTCCTCGACGTCGACCTGCCCGGCATCGACCCGGGCTCGGTCGACATCGACGTGGACGGTTCCGTCCTGACCATCCGCGCCGAGCGCACCCTTGGCGCGCCCGAGGGCTCGCAGTGGCTCACGCGTGAGCGCCAGCCCGGCACGTTCGTCCGGCAGCTGACGCTCGGCGACGGTCTGGACGCCGAGCGCATCACCGCCGGGTACGACAACGGTGTGCTGAGCGTCACGATCCCCGTCAAGGAGTCCGCGAAGCCGCGCAAGATCGCCGTCACCGTCGGTGGCGCGTCCGAGCAGCTCGCGGTCGGCTCCGGTGCCGCCGGTTCCGGCGCCGCCGAGTGAGGAGCTGAGCGATGACGTCCGTCCTGCTGAACGCGGTGGTCGCGGTCCTCGTCGTCACCGCGGCGCTCGCGCTGACGAGCCTGGACCGGCGCACCGCCGTGCTCCTCGGGGCGACCGGCAGCCTGACCGGCACGTTCCTGACCTGGGTCGCCGCGCCTCGGCTGTTCGAGCAGTCACTCCTGGCGCCCTGGGTCGCGGCGGTCCTCGGCACGGCCCTGCTGATCGCGGGGTGGAGCGCGGTGCGCGCCTACTCGGGCATCTTCGAGGCACCGCGCGACGAAGAACCCGAGACGGGGGCGCTGATGACCGTGGGCGGGTCCGCCCCGTCGGTGCGGTGACCACCTGACGGACAGGAGGCCCGGTGCACGTCGTGCGCCGGGCCTCCTGTCATCCGTCGGTCGCGTGGGCGACCGTCGGGACTACTCCTTGTTCAGCTTGTCCTGCACCAGGCCGGCCGTCTTCTCGACGACGTTCGGCAGCTCGGTGGTGCCGTAGAGCCGGACGTCGGGGTGCGTGGGCGGGGGCATCGGGACCGAGGTCGTCGGGCCGTCGTGGTACGAGTACTCGCCCTTGCCGTCGAACGAGGGGCCGCTCGCCCAGGGGCCGTTCTTCGCCTCGGCACCGTCGGAGAAGTTGAGGTACTGGTAGTTGACCTCCTGGTTCTCCTTCGACTGCGGGAAGTTGCTCGGCACGGGGAAGCCCTCGACGCCCTTCTCGCGCAGCTCGGCGGCAGCGGTCGCCCACATGTTCTGGTGCATGGTGTCGCGGGCGATGAGGAAGGACAGCAGGTCCCGCACGCCGTGGTCGTCGGTCATGTGGTAGAGCCGGGCGGCCTGCACACGACCCTGCATCTCGGCGTTCTCGTTCGCCGTGAAGTCGGCGAGCAGGTTGCCGCTGGCGGTGATGTACGAGCCCTGCCAGGGGTTGCCGTTGCTGTCCACCGGGCGGGCACCCGCACCGGCGACGATCGCGTGCTGGACGTCGGTGCCGCCGACGATCGCGGCGACCGTGGGGTCGTCCTGCAGCGCGTCCTCGGTGATGCCGAGCGGGGACTTCTCGAGCAGCTGCGCGATCATCGTCGCGAGCATCTCGACGTGGCCCATCTCCTCGGCGCCGATGCCGAACACCATGTCGCGGTACTTGCCGGGGATGTGCATGTTCCACGCCTGGAACTGGTACTGCATGGCGACGGAGATCTCTCCGTACTGGCCACCGAGCACCTCCTGCAGCTTGCGGGCGTAGATCGCGTCGGGCTTGTCGGGCGTTGCCTTGAACTGCAGTTCCTGCTTGTGGAAGTACACGTGGCTCTCCTTCACTCCAGCGGGTGCCCGTCGATCGAGCGGGTCCGTGTGCGATGGTCGGCGCGACCGCCTCAGCGCCGTCCCAAGGAAAGCCAGATCGCGCAGACGGGCGTCAGCGTCCTCTCCCGCGTCGACGCAAGGCGACGACCCCGGCCCAGACCGTGCAGCCGGTGAACCCGAGAACGAGCACGGACACGACGGGGATCGCGAACCCATCTCCGATCGACTGCTGTCCGCGGAGCCAGACGACGACGAGGAGCAGTACCAAACACCCTGCGGCGATGATCGTCGCGACATTGCCAGCTGATCGTGAGCCCATGTCCACCTCGTTCCGTTGCGATACCCACCGCATGCACACCTGGCGGGCTTGCGTGATGATTCTTCAAGAGTAAGTTCGTTGTTGTTCCGAATTCCACGAACGGAATTCGGGGCACGATGCACAATTCGTTGCGCGGACAGCCTACCGCAGTCCCGCAGAGGGGAGAAAGAATGCATCTGCATCAGAAAATCCGGAAGGCAGCACTGGGGAGTGCGGCCGCCGCACTCGCACTCGGCGGAGTCGTCGGTGTGAGTACCGTCACCGCAGCGCCGGCGAGCGCGATGGTCTGCGGGTACAGCGAAGAGATCGAGGACTACGATTCGACCTTCGCGATCAACGTCCCAGTGGTCGGGTCGATATCGCCGTTCAGTGGTCAGCGCCAGGTCGCGCATTACGGGAATTGCGGCAGCGGCAATGTGAAGATCAAGGTGACGATGAAGGGCGGGAGCAAGAACTACTGCGTCCAGCCCGGCGACGTCCGACTGGGATTCACCGAGAACGACAAGCAGATCTCAGGGGCCAGCAAGGTCGGAAGCTGTTAGGGGGAGAGCGATGAAGCTCTGGACGAAGATCGGTGGCACGGCACTCGCCGCCACCATGATGTTCGGCGGGTCGCTGGCAGCGGCCGGTCCCGCGAACGCCGCGTCACCGTGCGGTTTCTACCCGATCACGACGGGGAACATCGGCGGCGGGGACGACGGACACTACGAGAAGGGCACCTACAACAACTGCAAGTCGGACCCGGTCCAGATCACCGTCAAGTACACGTACACGTCGAAGAGCCTGTGCTTGTCGGCCGGCGAGACGACGTTGTACGCCAATCCGGATTACGGGGCCCTGACCGGTGCCTCGTGGACCGGCAAGTACTGCTGATCGCGATCTGACCACCGGAGCTCCTGCCCGCCATCGGGTGGGGGCTCCGGTGCGCGACGGGCGGGCAGACCGCACCGTCCCGGCATAGCGTGGCCGCGTGGACCTCGAACTCAAGAACCGTGTCGCACTCGTCGTCGGAGGCAAGGGGTACATCGGTACCGCCGTCGCCCACCGCCTCCGCACCGAGGGGCGACCGTCGTCGTCGCTTCCCGCAGCGCCGAGGACTCCGACGGCAGCGTGCCGATCGACACCGCCTCGCAGGAGTCGGTGGACGCAGGCATCGCCGCCGTCCTCGAGCGGCACGGGCGCATCGACGTGCTGGTCGTGACCGCTGCCCCGAGCGCGAGCACCCTCGACCCGGCCCGGAAGTCCGACCCGGAGCAGGTCCTCGACGCGATCGACGGCAAGGCGCTCGGGTTCCTCCGCGTCGCGAACGCCGTGCTCCCGGCCCAGCGCGAGGCCGGGTTCGGCCGCGTGGTCGTGGTGAGCGGGCAGAACGCCTACTTCTCCGGCAACATCACGGCCTCGCTCCGGAACACGGCGGTGAGCGTCATCGCGAAGAACCTGGCCGACGACGTGGCGGGCACCGGGGTCACGGTGAACGTCATCAACCCCGGGACCGTGACGGACACCCCGTCCGCCGAGGTCCGCCCGGGAGGCCCCGGCGACTCGACACCGCAGCAGATCGCCGACCTCGTCGCGTTCCTGTCGTCGCCGCTGAACGCGGTGTCCGGCGAGTCCGTCTCGATCGCGCACCGCCAGCTGGGGTCCGTCGTCGTCTGATCCCCGAGTACCGGGTGATCACCCCTCGCTTCACCCGCAGGGACGAAGCGCTTCGCCCCTGCGCCCGATGCCCCGGCGACTCCGGGCCACGAGTCTGGTGACATGGAGTCCTCGACGAAGCACACGATCGCCACGCTGCTGCTCTGCGCCGCGATCGTCACCACGACCGTCATCGCCCTCGCCGCCATGACCGCGGGCGCGTGACGTCGGTCCGCGCTGCCCGGCGTGGGCGGCATGCGATGATCGAGCCGTGACGGACCGGCGCACGTTCCTCCGGCCGCTCGCCACCCGGTCGATCGCCGTCGACGTGGCCTGGGCGGCCCTGGCGGCGTTCGTCTTCCTGCTGCCCATCGACCTCGAGCTCGAGCACGCGAGCCTCGCCGCGGTGCTGTCGGCCTCGGTGGCGATCGCCCTGCGTCGCATCTCCCCGTCCGCCGCGATGGCCATGGTCGTCGTCCTCGGGGTGATCCAGGTCGGCGGCGGCGAGCGCCCGTCGCTGGTGGACCTCGCGCTCTTCGTCGTGATCGGCACCGCCGCGGTCGTGGGCACCCGCACCGAGGTCGTCGTCTCCGGCGTGCTCGCGGTCGTCGCCGGAGCGGGTGCGACGGTCTACCTGGCGTCGACCGGCTTCCGGTTCCTCGTGCTCATCAACGGCCCGCGCGACCAGGCGTTCCTGGCGATGGCCGCCCCGGTGACCGCGCTGCTCGGGGTCTGGGCGGGCGGGGTCGCCGTCCGGGCCTTCCGCTCCCGCGACCGCGAGTCGGAGCGCCGTGCCGACGCCGAGGCCGCAGCATCGCGTGCCGAGGCCGTCGCCACCGAGGCCGAGGCCACCGCCACCCGCGCCATCGACGTCGCCGAGTCCGAACGCATCCGCGCGGACATCGCCCGCGACGTGCACGACGTCGTCGGCCACTCGCTCGCGGTCATCATCGCGCAGGCCGACTCGGTGCCGTTCCTCGACGACGAGGCGCGCATCCGAGCGGTCAGCGCCACCATCGCGAGCACCGCCCGGAGTTCCCTGGTCGAGGTCCGACAGGTCCTCGGGCACATCGACGGCTCTGCCGAGGCGACCGGCCCGGGCTCGCTCGAGGAGATCGTGCAGGGCATCCGCGACGCCGGGGTCGACGTCGACCGCACGGTGCGCGGGGTCCCACTGGCCCTGCGCCCGGACACCGGCACCGCCGCCCGACGCGTGCTGCAGGAGATGCTCACGAACGCCCTGCGCCACGGCGCCCCCGGCAACCCGGTCGTCGTGCGGGAGACCTGGCGGAACGCCGACCTGGTGCTCGAGGTCGAGAACGTCGCCGGCGACGGCACCACCGCCGGCTCGGGCCGCGGGATCGACGGCATGGACTCGCGCCTCGGCGCCCTCGGTGGGTCGTTCGACGCCGCCGTGCTGGACGACGTGTTCACGGCACGCGCCCGCATCCCGTTCGACGTCCAAGGGGGACCCGTCCGATGACCGAACCGATCAGGATCCTGCTCACCGACGACCAGGCGCTGTTCCGCGCCGGGCTCCGGGTGGTGCTCGACGCCCAGGAGGACATGCGTGTGGTCGGTGAGGCCTCCGACGGTGCCGAAGCGCTCGCGCTCATCCCCGAGGTGCGCCCCGACGTGGTGCTGCTCGACATGCGGATGGCCGGCATGGACGGCGTGGAGACCGTCCGGCAGCTCTACTCCGGCGCCGTCCCGGGCCCGCTGCCCCGCGTCGTCGTGCTCACCACCTTCGGGCTCGACCCGGCGGCGGCGACCGCGATCCGGCTCGGCGCCAGCGGGTTCCTGCTCAAGGACACCACGCCGCCGTTCCTGTTCGCCGCGGTGCGGGCCGTGCACGAGGGCAGCTCGGTCATCGCACCGAACGACCTCGCGCAGCTGTTCGGCACCGACGTGGCGCGGGCCCCGGCACCGCAGCCGCCGGAGTTCGCGACCCTGACCGAGCGGGAGCGCGTCGTGTTCGGGTGGGCGTCCCGCGGCCTGTCGAACGCCGAGATCGCCACCAGGGAGTACGTCACCGAGTCGACGGTGAAGACCCAGATCTCGAGCATCCTGGGCAAGCTGTCGCTGCGCGACCGGGTGCAGCTCGTCGTCTACGCACACGACCACGGGCTGGCGGGCACCCGCGAGGGCTAGTCCGCGGCGATCCGGTCGAGCCACTCCGCGAGCATCGTCCGCTCGGCTGCCGACAGTCGATCGAGCCGGGGCGCTGCGGCACGGAGCGTGATCGCGGCGCTCGTCACGGCGTCGGTCCCCCGACCGCGACCACCCGGGGCCGCGCCGCCGTCATCCGTCGTCGGCCCACTCGGCACGAGGATCCGCCCGAGCACCGCGTCGAGGACGTCGTCGGCGATCGACGGGTCCCGCTCGTCCGCCGGAGCGGCCAGGATCGCGAGCACCGCACCGGTGCCGGCCGCGTGCACGAGCTCGACCGCGCGGTGTTCCGGCACGGCCAGTCGTCCGGCCTCGGCCACCCGCCGGATGCGTTCGGCGAGCAGCGCGGTGCCGGCGCGGGCGGCTGCCGACCGACGGCCGCGCTCCGGGTCGCTCAACAGCACGAACAGGTCGGGGTTCGCCAGCCCGAAGCCGATCGTCATCGACCACCCGGTGCGCAGGTCCTCGACGGGATCGGTCGCCTCGTCACGAGCAGCCCGGACGGCGTCGGCCTTCATCGCCGAGAACGTCGCCATCGCGTGCTCGGCGACCGCTTCGAGCAGACCGTCCTTGTCGCCGAACAGCCGGTAGATGGTCGGTGCCTGGACACCCGCGCCGTCCGCGACCGCCCGCGTGGTCACCGCCGCGGCACCGCGTTCACGCAGCATGGTGCCTGCGACCTCGACGATGCGTGAACGCGTCTCGTCGCGCTGGCTTCCCTGCTCGATCACGGAACAACGATAACGGATCTGTGCTATCACTGTGTTACCAGCGATACCAACAAGTTGTTTTCACCGATACGGAGAAGTCATGATCGTCATCACCGGCGCCACCGGAGCCCTCAACGGCGCGACCACCGACCACCTGCTCGAGCACCTCGCGCCGTCCGACCTGGCGGTGGTGACCCGTGATCCAGCCCGAGCACAGCGGTTCGCCGACCGCGGCGTCGAGGTCCGCCGCGGCGACTACGCCGAACCGGAGACCCTGCCGGCAGCCTTCGCGGACGCCGACCAGCTCCTGCTCGTCTCGTCGAGCGACCCGGCCGCCGACGCCGTCGCGCTGCACCGTGCCGCGGTCGACGCAGCCGTGGACGCCGGCGTCGGCCGGGTCCTGTACACGAGCCACCAGGGCGCCGCGCACGGTTCGCCCTTCGTGCCCGCCGCGCACCACGCCGCCACCGAGGACCTGCTCCGCGACTCCGGGTTGCCCTGGACGAGCCTGCGAAACGGCTTCTACGCGCACAGCGCCGCCTGGATGACGGGCCCGTGGCAGGAGACCGGCACGGTGTCCGTCCCCGTCGACGGCCCGGTGTCGTGGACGGCCCGCGAGGACGCCGCCGAGGCAGCCGCCGCGATCCTGCTCGCCGACCAGCCGTTCGACGGGCCGGTGACGCTCACCGCTCCGGACGCGCCGACCTTCGCCGACCTGGCTCGGCAGGCGTCCGAGGTGTCCGGTCGGACGATCGGGTTCGAGGCCCTGGGCGAGGACGAGTGGCGTGCCCGTGCGCTGGCCGCGGGGCAGGACCCGCACATGGTCGGGTTCCTGCTCGGCATGTACCAGGCCGCCGAGCGGGGCCTGTTCGCCGGCACCGATCCGCTGCTCGGCGAACTGCTCGGTCGCGCCCCACGGCCGGTGCGTGACCAGCTCAGCTGAGCGCCGCGACCTCGTCGAGGATCGCCTCGACCGCTGCGGGGTCGTGGGCGAACCGTCCGAGGAACAGCCCGCCGATCCGGCCCTGCCCCCGGGTGAGCAGGCCCGGTCCGGCACTGCCCCCGTAGAGGACGGTGCTGCCGTGCAGCTCGGGCCGGGTGCCGAGGTGCTGCTCGATCCCGGCGAGCACCGCCACGATGTGGTCGTCCGGTGCGGGTGCCGGTGCGCCGATCGCCCACACCGGCTCGTAGGCGACGGTCAGGGGTCCGGCGAGACCGTCCGCGACGGCGGTCGAGACGGCCCGGTCGAGCTGCGCGGTCACCGCCGCCACGGCCTCGGTCGGATCGGAGGCCCGGCCCGGCTCCCCGACGCAGACCAGCGGACGCAGGTGGTTGCGGAAGGCCGCGTGCACCTTCCCCGCGATCGTCGCGTCGTCCTCGTGGAACAGGGAGCGCCGTTCGGCGTGCCCGATCTCGACAAGGTCGACACCGATCTCCCGCAGTTCGGCGCCGGAGACCTCGCCGGTGAACGCGCCCGCGTCGGCCCACGACAGGTCCTGCGCGGCGAGCTGCACACCGGTGCCGGCGAGCAGGTCACGCACCGGGACGAGGGCCGGGAACGTCGGCGCCACGAACAGCGTCGCCGCTCTCGACAGTGTCGCGGGGTGTCGCCGGGCGATGTCCGCGACCTCGGCCGCCCACGACAGCGTCCGGGCGTGCGAGAAGTACGTCTTCAGCGACACCCCGACGGTGATCACGGGGCGACCGTCTCCACGACGAGGGCGAAGGACAGCGCGCCGGGGTCCGCGGTGCCGACGGCCTGGTCGGCATGGGTGCGCGCCCGGCCCATCTTCGGCACGAGGGACTCCGTGGCGTCGGCGGCTTCGCGGGCGGCACGGACGGCGTCGCCCCAGGCCTCGGCGAGCGCCGCCCCGGCGTCGAGCCGGGTGTGGAGCACCTCGTCGAACGGCACCAGCGCGTCCACCATCGTCTTGTCACCGACGGTGGCGCCGAACGCGAGCACGGCCTCGGTGGCCGCGCGGACCCCCTGCGCGACGGTGGCACCCGACGGACGCGAGTCGTCCCCGACCACGCGACCCAGTGCCTCCAGGGCGGCACCCCAGATCGCACCGGACGTGCCGCCGGCCTTGTCGGACCACGCATCCGCGGCGACCAGCAGGACGGTGCCGGCACCGGCACCGCGGCTGACCGCGTCGGCGGCTGCGGCGTCGGCGGCGTGCGATCCCCGCTGCATCCCGATGCCGTGGTCACCGTCACCGGCCACGGCGTCGATGCGCCCGAGTTCGTCGGCGTGCTCGTCGAGGACGGCTCGGACCGCCGCGAACCCGGCGGCGACCTGCTCGGCGACCGCACGGGACTCGTCGGTCGCCGGGCCGATGCCGACGCCCTCGGCGTCCGCCGCCACGGTCGACGGGTCGACCCGCTGTTCGGCGACGGCACCGCCCTTGCGGTAGGCGGGGGTGTCCGCGGGTGCTGCCCAGAGTTCCTCGAGCTCGTCGTCGAGCCAGAACAGCGTCAGGGAGACCCCGGCCATGTCGAAGCTCGTGACGAGTTCGCCGACCTCGGGCTCCACGATGACGACGCCGGCGTCCGCCAGGCGCCGCTGCACCGAGCGGTAGACGACGAAGAGCTCCTCGTACTTGACCGAGCCCAGGCCGTTCAGGATCGGGACCACCCGCTGGCCCTCGAGCGTCACGCCGTCGGGCAGTTCGTCGAGCAGCCGGGACACCAGCAGCTCGGCCAGACCGTCGGCCGACGGCACGTCCGTCTCGTCGATGCCACGCTCGCCGTGGATGCCCATGCCGACCGCCATCCGGCCCTCGGGTACCGTGAACAGGGGTTCCTCGGCGCCCGGCAGGGAGCACCCGGAGAACGCGACGCCGAAGCTGCGCGTCCGGTCGTTCGCCCGTTCGGCGACGGCGGTGACCGTGTCGAGGTCGTCCCCGCGCTCTGCGGCGGCGCCGGCGACCTTGAAGACGCAGAGGTCACCCGCGACGCCGCGGCGCTTCGCGCGGTCGTCGGCCGGGGCGCTCGTCACGTCGTCGGTGACGCGGACCGTCCGCACCGGGATGCCGTCGGCCTCGAGCGTGCGCGCCGCGGCGTCGAAGTTCAGGACGTCGCCGGCGTAGTTGCCGTAGCTGAGCAGCACACCGCCACCGTGCTCGGACGCCTTCGCGACCCCGGTGACCTGCTGGGCGCTGGGGCTGGCGAACAGGTTGCCCATCGCGGCACCGGCGGCCAGTCCGTGTCCGACCAGTCCGCCGAACGCGGGGTAGTGCCCCGAGCCGCCACCGATCACGACCGCGACCGTGCCGTCGGGGCTCGTGGTGGAACGGGCGACCCCGCCGTGCACCCCGCGCACCCACCGCTCGTTCGCGGCGACGAAGCCGTCGGTCGCCTCGTCGGCGAAGTCCGCCGGGTCGTTGAACAGTCTGGTCATCGCTTGCTGCCCTTCGGGTCGGTGGTGCGGACGTGCGAGGTGTCGAGCAGTTCGTCGGCCTTGGCCCCGCGGAAGAACTTGGTGCAGAAGATCATCACCGCGGCGACGAACGCCAGGACGCCGAGCGAGACGATGCCGAACGCACCGCTGTCGGTGGGCACCACCTCGTTGATCGCGGTGCGCATGATCGGGGCGACGAACCCGCCGAGGTTGCCGAGCGAGTTGATCAGGCCGATGCCCGCTGCGGCTGCGGCACCGGTCAGGAACGCCGTCGGGTACGCCCAGGTGATCGGGCCGACGGCCAGGAAGCTCGCGACGGCCAGGGTGATGAACAGGATGCCGAGCACCGGCTGCCCGTTCGCACCCGCCCACGCCGACCCGAGGATCGACAGGCCGGTCGTGACGTAGAACAGGGTGCCCCAGCGACGACGGCGTCCGACGGAGTCCGCACGCGACCCGATCAGGTAGCAGGCGACGAGCCCGACGAGCCACGGGATCGCGGACACCAGACCGACCTGCCAGCCGACGTCCTGCCCGAGCAGCGAGGACACCTGCTGCGGCAGGTAGAACGTCGTGCCGTAGACGGCGACCTGCAGGCAGAAGTAGATGATCGTGAAGTACCAGACGCGCCCGCTCGCCATCGCGCGCCAGATGCCCTTCGGGCCGTCCTCGCTGCGGGCGGTGTCCTCGCGCTCCATGGCCGCGGTGAGCGACGCCTTCTCGCCCGGTTCGAGCCACTTCGCCTGCTGCGGACTGTTCGTCAGGAACACCAGGGCAGCGATGCCCGCCAGCACCGCGAGGATCCCCTCGCCGGCGAACATGACCTGCCAGCCGTGGAACGGGGTGACCTGGTCACCGATGCTGATCAGCCCACCGGACAGCGGGGCGCCGATCATCTGCGAGAACGGCTGCGCCAGGTAGAAGATCGCGAACATGCGCACGCGCACCTTGTTCGGGAACCACTCGGACAGGTACATGATCACGCCCGGGAACAACCCGGCCTCGGTCACACCCAGGATGAACCGCAGGATGATGAACATCGTGTCGTTCGTCGTGAAGGCGAACAGTGCGGCGACGATGCCCCACGTGACGGCGATGCGGGCGAGCCAGAAGCGCGCACCGAACCGCTTGAGCAGCAGGTTCGACGGGATCTCGAAGATCGCGTAGCCGATGAAGAAGATGCCGGCGCCCAGGGCGAAGGCGGCGTCGGAGATACCGCGGTCGACGCGGAGGGCCTCTTCGGCGAAGCCGACGTTCGTGCGGTCGAGGAACGCGACGAAGTACAGGATGACGAGCATCGGCATGAGGTGCTTCGTCGCCTTGCCGATGGCGGACTTCAGGCCGGGGTCGTTCGTCGACCCGAGCGCGGGGGCAGGGGGTAGTGACACGGGTTCGCTCCTTTGCGAGCACGGTGCGGTCGTTCTGGCGTCCGGCGGTCGGGCCTGTCGGCTTGTCAGCTTGTCGGCCTGTCGGACGGGAGGCACGGATCGCGTCGCCCGGTCGGCGCGCGTTCCGGGGGCGGCTGGCCCTAGTGCATGTACAGGCCGCCGTCGACGTTGAGCGTCTGGCCCGTGACGAACCCAGCGTCCTCGCTGATCAGGTACGCGATGGCGGCAGCGATGTCCCGCGGGGTGCCGATGCGCGGCAGGACGCCGTCGGCGGCCATCTCGGTCTTCCGCTCCTCGGACAGGGTGCCGCCCATGATGTCGGTGTCGATCGGACCGGGGGCGATCGCGTTGACCGTGACGCCGCGTGGGCCGAGCTCGCGCGCCAGGCCACGGGTCAGGCCGATCACGCCGGCCTTCGCCACCGTGTACGGGGTCTTGCTGAAGGTGCCGCCGCCGCGCTGGGCGGAGACCGACGACAGGTTCACGATGCGCCCGTAGCCGGACCGCACCATCGACTCCGCCGCCCGCAGGCTGGCGAAGTGCACACCGTCGAGGTTGATCGACAGCACCCGGTGCCACTCCCCCTCGGGCAGGTCGAGGTAGGCGTGCGCGGACGACACCCCGGCCAGGTTCACGAGTGCGGTGATCGGCCGGCGTTCGGCCTCGATCGTGTCGAAGGCCGCACGGACGGCGGACTCGTCGGCGACGTTCGCACCGACACCGACGGCCCGCACGCCGTGCTGTTCGCGGATCTCGGCGGCGACCTGCTCGCTCGCCGTCTGGTCGAGGTCGATGATCCCGACGTCCCACCCGGCCTCGGCCAGGTGGTGGGCGGTGGCGCGGCCGATGCCCCGCGGTGAGGCGGCACCGGTGAGGACGACGGTGCGGTCCCGGTGCTGGCCGGCTGACTGGTTCTGCGTGCTCATGGTTCGTGCTCCGGGCTCAGTGGATCGGTGCCGGGCCGAGCTCGTCGAGGAGCTTCTGCATCGCGACGTACGCCTTGTTCCGGTAGGCCACGAGCTCGGGCGTTCGGTCGGCCGGCACCTCGAGGTACCCGGCGCCGGACTTCGTGCCGAGCTCACCGGCGTCCACGTGCTGCTGCAGCGACGGCGGAGTGGCGAAGCGCTCCGGCCAGCGGGTCTGCAGCGACTCGAAGCAGAACGCGTAGACGTCGAGCCCTGCCATGTCGGCGATCGCGAACGGACCGAAGAACGGCAGGCGGAACCCGAACGTGGTGCGCACGATGGTGTCGATGTCGTCGGGGCTCGCGATGCCCTCGTCGGCGATCTTCGTGGCCTCCTCGAACAGCGCGTACTGCAGGCGGTTCAGGACGAACCCCGTCGAGTCCTTCACCCGCGCCGACTGCTTGCCGGTCGCGGCGACGACGGTCTCGCCGACCTCGACCGCGTGCTCGTTCGTGGTCGGGTGCGGGATGAGTTCGACGCCGGGGATGAACGGCGCCGGGTTCGAGAAGTGCACGCCGAGGAACCGCTCCGGGCCCACGACCGCCTCGGCCAGCGACTCGATCAGGATCGTCGACGTGTTCGAGCCGATCACGGCGTCGGGGCGGGCGGCCTCGCTGATGCGGCGGAGCGTGGCGTGCTTGATCTCGAGCTTCTCCGGCACGGCCTCCTCGATGAAGTCCGCGTCGGCGACGGCGGCCTCGATCGACTCGGCAGCGCTCAGGTGTGCGCGGACCCGTTCGACGGCGTCCTCGGGGAACAGCCCGTCGGCGACGAACTGTGCGGTCTCGCCGAGCAGTCGCTCCAGGTTCTGCTGGGCGATCTCGGCCGAGACGTCGGCGATCCGGACGGTGTGGCCGGCGAGGGCGAGGACCTGGGCGATCCCGCCGCCCATGTAGCCGGACCCGACGACGGCGATGTCGAGGGTGCTCATCGGATTGCTCCTTCGGTGCTGGTTGCTGCAGTCGGGGTCGCCGTCGCGTCGAGCTTCGTCGTCGCGAGGACGGATCGGATGTACTGCTGGTTGGTGGCGCAGACGCCGAGGCTGTCCCCGCCGTACTGCTCGGTCATGACGATCCCGCGGAACCCGTCGGCGACGGCGTCGCGCAGGACCTGGCGGTAGTTGATGAGGCCCGTCTCCATCGTGCTCGGCGCGCTCGTCGCCCAGCTGCCGTCGCCGGCCTCGTCACGCGTGTAGTTCTTCACGTGCAGGTAGTTCGTGTACGGCATGGTCTTCGCGAAGAGCTCCCGCCAGTCCTCGACCGGACGGTGCAGACGGATGAGGTTCGCGACGTCCGCGTTCAGCCCGACGTTGTCGAGCCCGATCTCCTCGACCAGGCGGACCGCGCTGTCGGCGGTGCCGAGGTACGTGTCCTCGTACAGCTCGAGCGCCATCGGCAGCCCGACGCTCGCAGCGTGCTCGCCGAGCTCCCGCAGGCGCTTGACCGCCGCGTTCCAGACCTCGGGGTCGTCGGGGTCCTTCGGGCCCGGTGCCGTCCAGAACCAGAGCGCGCGCTTCTGGGCGTCGGTGAACGGCTGGTGCAGCCCGGTCGAGAAGACCTGCATGCCCCACTCGGCCGCCGCGTCGATGGTGCGGTGGGCGTAGGCCAGGTTCTCGTCCTCTTGCCCGGGCTGGATGACGCTCTTGCGTTGCAGGTGCACCGACGGGATGCCGATGCCGTGCGCCTTCGCGACGGCGAACAGCTCGTCGCGGCGCGAGGCTTCGAGGTCAGCGGGCCGGATGTGGCTGTCAGCGAGTTCGGCGAGCGAGAAGCCGACGGCCTCGATCTGCCCGAACACCTCGTCCCACACCTCGGCGGGGGCGTCGTGGAAGGCCGTCCCGTCACGGGTGACCTGCGCGAACCCGTGCAGGCAGGCGGCGATCGGCCAGGTCTTCGACGTCCAGGTGGTGGGATCCCAATCCTGGTCGACCCAGTCCTGTGGAGTGGTCACGGAATGCTCCCTTGCATGTCGTGGTGGTTCAGCCTTGAACCTCTTTCCTATAGGAAAGATACTCGCACGACGCCGGAACGCAACCCCTCCGCCTCAGCTCGTGTGGGACGCGTCCGCGCGCGAACGCAACCGGACGGCGTCGATGTGGAGCCGCATCGCAGCGACGGCCGACGTCGGGTCCGCAGCCAGCGCCTCCAGGATGGCCCGGTGCTCCTGGACCGCACGATCCGTGTCGTCCCCGCCACCCTCGACGATCTGCCGCATGCGGTGCACGCGCGTCGTGATGATCTCGGACATCTCCTCGAGGAACGGGTTCCGTGTCGCGTCGAAGATCAGCTGGTGGAACTGCCAGTCGCTGCGGAAGAAGCGGGCCATCAGCTCTTCTGGAGCGTGCGCAGCACCGACGGACGCGACCTCGGCGGCCACCGCCGCCTGCTCGTCGAGCGCTGCCGCCAGTCGCTCGCGCAGGCCGTCGACGTCCCCGCGGGCCGCGAGCTCGACGGCGCCGCTCTCGACGATCAGCCGGGCGTCGAACAGGGCCTCGAGCTGGTCGCCGGCCAGGGGCGGGGAGACCCGGTAGCCCTTGTTCGCTTCACGGGTGACGAGGCCGGTGCGTTCGAGTTGGACCAGGGCTTCGCGGACCGGGGTCGGGGACACCCCGAGACTGCGGGCGAGGCCGTCGATCGACAGCCGCATGCCCGGTTCGACGTCGTGGCCCATCAGGACCTCGAGCACCCGGTCGTAGACGCGGTCGCGCAGACCGAGCTGCGTGATGCGCTCCGTGCCGAAGCCGGGCATGGTCGTGGACATGGGTCGATCCTAGAGAATCCACGACTCGGGCTCGGTGGGTGGGCTCCGGGCCACGCTGCGCCATCACGGCCGTCACCCGCTTTGACGTCGCCTCGACCACGCGCTCATGTCGCCGATTGGCTTGCTCGATTGCCGCGCCCCGCGCGCCGATAGGGCGCTCTTGTGTCAACTGGTCATCAGCTAAGGCCTCAGGAAAACATGAGGAAAAAACGCAGCTGAACGACGGAACCGCATCATCAGACGCCTACTTCACGTGCAACATCTCCCGAGCAACTTGGCGCAGTTCCGGCCCGAGGATCTCGACAATAGGAGATCGCCGACCGAGACTTTCGACGAATGATACAGCTATCGCATTCTGCAACCATTCCTCGCCGCGGGCATAATCGATATCTAAATCGTCAAGCGTCATCTGAATGCGTGCATCCGTGGGATCGAGCCGGTATGCGGCGGAGATCTGGATAGCAACGTCACCTAGGAACAAGTGCTCCATTAGATTCTGGTTGTCATCCCAATTGACCGGGTCGTCGAGCAGTTGCTTGTATTCAGGGCGCTTGACCACGAACTGCTCGCCCCATTCGGTCGGTGTCAAGGCTTAGCCTCCCATTGCGTTCTGCAGATCGTCCAAGAGCGCCTGTGCCACTTCCCGATCGTGTTCGGAGAGGGGTCCTGACTTGCCCCCCAGCTTCTGGATCTCCTCAGCGGCAGCATCGAACTGGTTGGGCCAGGACGGATCGTACGGAACGAGCACAGTTCGCACTCTAGATCCCGCTGCGGTCGAGCCGCTGCCCGGCCGCCGATCGGCTTACGAGACGTGTCAGGGCGACAGCTCGCCCTTCTCCCTGGGAGTCCGCCCGCTGGCTCACCAAGTCAGTGAGCGAGCGTCCCGTGATCTTTGTCGCGTCGGGCCCTTCGCTTCGCTGCCCGACGGAAGGCCATGAGCACGGCGCCGCACACAACCGTCGCAACGATGCCAATGACCGTGCCGCCGGTCGACCCGCTTCCGTAGTTAGACCAAGGCAACCCGAGAGCCCATTGCAGTGCAGGGCCCAGCACGAGTAACGCTCCGGCCGGCACGACGACGATGAGCAAGGCGCGGCGGCCGCTCCAAGCAGGATGAAGCAGAACGACCACGGCGGCCGCGGCGACGACCGCGAAAGCACCGTAGATCCACGATGCGCCAGACATCCGCCAGCCGTCGTGCGCAAACCAGTCTTGGACTCCTCGGATGGTTCGTACCCAAGCATGCTGACCTCGGCCATGTGTCGACGAGATGACAGGCAACGGCCACCCGATGATCGCGAGAACTCCGGCGATTGCGCTCGCGATTCCGAGCACGACCACCCCAGAGCGCGACCCTGTTCTGGGCTCGACGTCGAAGTCGGAGATGCGCACGCCAAGGAGGCTATAGGGCGAGCGCGGCGGTCGTTCCAACCGGGCACCCGCCCGGTTGAGGATCGTTCTGCGAGACCATGTGTTCGCCGTTACGTTGAGCTGGTGAAGCCGCCGAAGTATCCGCGCCCGTTTGCGTGGTTCATGGTGATCGCAGCCAGTCTTTTGCTCGCGCTCGGACTGCTGAACCTCATCATCAACACCACCCACCCCGGGTCGTGGCTCCTGTTGATCGTGCTCATGCCGTGGCCGCTGTTTGCGGGCTTGAAAAGCTTGCGGGACGGCGAAGACCGCTAGCGGGTCGGCTACGGGGAGCTCTGCTTGTCGCTTCGTCGTCGCCACTCCCCGCCGGCATAGGCGAGCGTGTACAGCCCCACGATGGTGAGTGGCGAGATGGCCAGGAAGACCAACATCGAGTCGACGAGGACCAATAGCGACGCGGCGACGCCGAGAAGAACGACACCGACGAGGACCAGCGCCCATAGCGGCAGGCGTCGGCCCAGCCACTCGCGAGTCGTCATGATGCTCAAGGTACCCGTGGAACCACCCGACCGACGTCCCGATGGGCGATGGCTCACTGAAACGGGGACTGCGGCCGTCCCCTACCTGCCGCGACGGCGAGGTGCGGCGACCTACGTGTTCGTCGCCGCCTTGAGGATGACGACGGCGACCGCGGTCAGCAGGAGGGCGCCGCCGAGGCCGGCGAGCGGGTACCAGACGCCGCTGGCGCGGTGGTGGCGGCGGATGCCGAACGCACCGCCGGTGACGACTGCCGCGAAGCCGCCGAAGAAGGTGAGGCCCATGCTGCTGTACCAGCCGGCATCCCCGCAGGAAACGGTGCGGGCGGCGCAAGTGCTGTACGAGATGAGGCTCTCGTTCAGGATGTAGCCGACGCAGCCGATCGCGGCGAGCAGCCCGACGACGATGACGACCCAGATGAGGACGAGGTTCCACAGCGCGCCGCGGTCGCCGAGCGGTGCGCGTTGGATGCGAAACGCCATCGGGCTCCTGTTCTGGTCCGTCTCTCGGATGTCATTAGAGTGCCACGAGGGCAGCGAGGATCGATGCCATCGCCGCTGGCCACAGCGCATCCAGCCGCGGTCCCCATGGTTCTGCCATCACCCCACTCTGACGAAGCGCGGTGACCTCCGACAGGGAGACCCAGCGCGAATCCATCACCTCGGTCGGATCCGCTCGCACCGCGGACCCATTCGGCTCCTGCACGACGAAGAGGTCCACGAGCGCCGTCTCCTCGGTGAAGCGGCCGACGCGGCGCAGCGCCTCGGGCTCGACGGTGACGTTGGTCTCCTCGAGCAGCTCTCGGCACGCAGCTGCAGGACCAGTTTCGCCTGCGAACGCGCTCCCACCGGGGAACTCCCACCCGAAGGCGAACTCCTTCGTCGGAGCCCGCTGCGTGAGCAGGACGGTTCCGTCGGCCCGGTAGACGCACACCGTTACCACCAGATGGAACGCCCCGCCCGGCCAACCCGCTTCACCGCGCCGGAACGTCCCACCCATCGGCACCCCGGCCGCGTCAAGAAGATCCCACCACTCGTCCACACCGCCAGCGTAGGACGAACCGGCAGGCGGAACGTCGACATGCGGTGGCAGCGGATCGGCGGCCGCGACGTTGTCGAGGGTTTCCAGTGGTCGGAGCAGGACGGTAACGTGCCGCCGTGCACTGGGGGGACACCGGACTCGACGACGAGCAGATCGCGTTCGTGCAGCAGACACTCCCCGATGCCGTCGTCGTGGCCGATGACTCCTGGGGGCTCCTCGACACGAGGGTCCTGCACGTCCGCGCTGGCGACGACGGCTTCACCGTGAAGGCCTCCGGCCCGACCAACACCCACTTCCCCCGCGAGCTCGAAGCACACCGCACCGCCACCGCCGCACTCCGAGCCAGCGGGGACACCGGTGCCCTCGTCGCCGCGAACGAGGAACACCGCGTCCTCGTGCTCGAACGCGTCCCCGGGCACCTCGCCCTCGGGACCCCGGACGAGCACGACACCGACGTCCACCGCCAGGCCGGCGCAGTGCTCCGACGGCTGCACGACCAGGACACCCGCCACGACCCGACGTGCCTACTGCACGAGCAGGCGAAGGCACTGGCCGCGCTCGACGCCCCGCACCGGATCCCGGACGACGTGGTCGCCCGCGCACGAGCGGCACTGCGCGCACTCCCGACCGACCACGCGACGCAGGCCCTCGTCCCGACCCACGGCGACTTCCACCCGCGCAACTGGATCGTGGACGACGGACGGCTGCGCGTCATCGACTTCGGCCGGTTCGGCTGGCGCCCCGCGTCCTTCGACCTCACCCGCCTCGCGGTGCTCCACTGGCAGCACGATCCCGCCCTCGAAGCGGCGTTCTTCGACGGGTACGGGGACGATCCGCGCACTCCGGACGCGTGGCGCTGGCTCCAACTCCGCGAAGCAGTGGGCACCGCGACCTGGGCCTACGTAGTCGGCGACGAGGGCTTCGAGGCCCAGGGCCACGACATGCTCCGCCGCGCCCTCGCGGCCTTCTGACGGTCAGGCGCGAACGCAGCTCACGGCACCCGCACGAACCGCGGCGCCCCACGGTCCCGCAGTCGGAAGCCGAGGTGCTGGTACAGCCCGATCGCCCCGGTGTTCCCGGCGGCCGCGTGCATCAGAGGAGTCTCCCCGCGCTCCCGGATCCCGTGCGCGACGGCGAGCACCAACCGACGCCCGAACCCCTGCCCCCGGTACGCCTCGTCGGTGCACACCGCGCTGATCTCGGTCCACCCCGGCGGGTGCAGGCGCTCCCCCGCCATGGCGACGAGCCGTCCGTCCCGCCGGATGCCCAGGTACGTGCCGAGCTCGATCGTCCGCGGCAGGAACGGCCCCGGCTTCGTCCGCTCCACCAGGGCGGTCATCTCCGGCACGTCGTCGGGCGTCAGCACCACGGCTTCGTCGTCCGGCGCACCCTCGATCGCCTCACCGGTCAGCTGCACGCCGCCGGCACCCTCGACGAGCTCCCACCCCTCGGGCAGGACGGCAGCCGCGCCGACGCCGAGCATCCCGCCCGACCCGAGCAGCGCCCGGACGTCCTCCCAGTCCTGCGCGGTGGGCTGCTCGGGGATCCCCGTCCACACCGACACGTCGGTCTGGTAGCGGACGACGTCGCCGCGCCGCTCGGCGAACCGCGCGTGGTGGCTGTTCAGCGCGGCCATGGCGGGTGCGTCGAGCATGCGTGTCGGGGTGCCGTCGTCGGCGATCGTCAGGTCGAGCGTCCGGAGCGCGTCGCCGCGGGAGTCTCCGCCGCGGAACCCGAGGTCCTCGATCCGCCGACGATCGCCGTCCGCCCACCCGGCGGTGTCTGCGACGACACCGGAGGCGTACTGGTTCGTGGCACGGTGGACGACCTGCTCGATGTCCGCTGCCGAGGCCACGAGGACCTCTCCGGGTCGGGGCAGCGCGGTCGAGGTCGGCGCAGTCGTCGTCATCCCACCATTCTCCGCCCGCGGCGAGCGCCGCCGACGCATCGTTGCACCCGGTGACGGCACGGTGCGAAGTTGACCACCCGGTGCGAGGAAACAACCTCGCACCGAGCGTGCAACCTCGCACCACGGAGAACCCGCGCGAGCGCGAGCACCAGCGCGAGCACCCCGCCCCCGACTACCCCAGCCGCGACGCCACGAACTCGACCATCCGCCGCACGAGCAGCGCCTGCGACGCCGCCCGCCGGTACTCGTGCCCCTCGCCCTCGAGCTCCAGGTACTCCACGTCGTGCGACCGCTCCCGCAGCGCCGCGACCACCTGGTGCGCCTCGCCGATCGGCACGTTCGTGTCGAGCTCGCCGTGCACGACGAGCAACGGCGCCGTGACGTCGTCGATCGCGCGCATCGGCGACAGTGCCGCGAGCAGGGCCTCGTCCTCGACGGGGTGGCCGTACTTCGTGGCGGCAGCGGCCGCGATCCACGGTTCGGTGTCCCGGTAGAAGGTCGCGAAGTCGCTCATCCCGCACACCGCGACCCCGGCCGCGAACACGTCGGGCGTGAACGCCAACGACGCGAGGGTCGCGTACCCGCCGTACGAGCGTCCCTCGACGGCGACCCGGGACCGCTCGGCGTACCCGTTGGTCACCAGGAACCGCGCGCAGTCGACGACGTCGGCGAGCGCGTTCCACCGCAGCGCCAGGTCGTCGGCGTGCACGAACTCGTGGCCGTACCCGCTGGAGCCGCGGATGTTCGGTGCGAACACGGTCACCCCGGCGGCGGCGAGCGCCTGGTGCTGCGGCGAGAACGTGGGTCGTTCCTGCGACTCTGGTCCGCCGTGCAGGTGGACGAGCGCTGCGCGGCCGGGAGGCCCGACATGCGTTCCGACGTCGGCTCCCGTCCCCGACGCGGTCGGCTCCACGGCCCGGTACAGCCAGCCGGTCAGCTCCAGTCCGTCCCGGGCGGCGAACCGCTCGAGCGTCGGCTCGACCAGCCGCACGTCGGGCAGCACCGGCACGTCGGTGACCCGGCTCCAGGTCAGCGCGTTCGTGTCGAGCCGCCACAGTTCGCGCGGACGGGTCGGCCCCTCGACGGCGAGCAGCACGCTCCGACCGTCGCGGCTGAGCACGGGGTCGGTGACGACGTACCCGGGCAGGTCCGGCACAGGGGTGCGCGAGGCGTCGTGCGTGTTGATGAGGTCGAGTTCGCTGCGACCGTCGACGTTCCAGACGAGCAGCAGCGTGCGGCCGGCGTCGTCGGCGTCCAGGTACTCGAGCTCGGCGTCGTCGCGCTCGACGATCCGTCGGGGTGTGCCGCGCCAGCCGTGCGGCCCGACCGGCTGCGCGACGAGTCCGCGGCGGGGCAGTCCGGCCTCGGTGGCGACGTAGGCGACGAGCGGGCTGGTCTCGCTCGCGGGCGAGGGCCGCAGGAACGCGATCTCGGCGGACCCGTCGGGGTCGTCGGCGAACAGGGCGTGGCTCTCGTCGGTCAGCCGGTCGACGACCACGACGAACTCCTGGCCGCGCTGCCCGTCGCTCAGCACGACGAGCCGTTCCTCCACCGACAGGTCGAGGATGTGGATGAGCTCCCCCACGGCCAGGTCGTCGCGGTCCCCGGTGACCGGGTCGACCAGGTACGCGCGGGCCGGCTGCTCGGGCTCGGTCGACGGCAGGGTGATGACGACCCGGTGGCCGCTGCGGCTCCACGGTCCGAGTTCGGCGTGCTGGTACCGCGAGCCGGCGATCTGCGCGGCGTCGGAGCCGTCCGGCCGCACCACCCAGACCTGTTGCTTCACGCCGCCGTCGGTCGCGATGGCGACGGCGAGCCACTCCCCGTCGGACGACCACGACACCCGGATCACGGGGTCGTCGGAGAGCGCGATCCGCACCGGTTCCGGCAGCTCGCCGTCGACGACGACGTCCTGCACGAAGACCTCGGGGGTGCCGTGCCGGTCGCTCACGAACGCCACCCGCCGGGCGTTCCGGGTCATGGTCGGTCCCCACGACCCCCAGGCGGCGGTGAGGCGCGCACCCAGGTCGGCCGCGGCCGTGGTGGTGACCGACGGCTCGACGCTGGCCGACGACGCGACGCCCTGCGCGCCTCCAGTCCGGACGGAACCCACGGTCACCGCACCCCCTGCTGCTGCAGCCACATCTCGATCAGGCCGAGCTGCCAGAGCGCGTTGGCGCCGATCGCGGTCCTGGTGCTGTTCGGGTCCTGGAGCATCCGCTCGACGGTGGCGGGGTCGAAGAGCCCGCGCTCCCGCGCCTCGGGTGCGTGCAGCGCGTCGCGGACGCGCTCCAGGTACGGGCCCTCGAGTTGCCGGATGGCGGGGACCGGGAACGAGCCCTTGCTGCGATCGATGACGGCGTCGGGCACGATCCCGCGCGAGGCGCGCTTCATCACGCCCTTGCCGCCGTCGGTGAGCTTCATCGACGGCGGGATCGCGGCGGCGAGCTCGACGAACTCGTGGTCCAGGAACGGCACGCGGGCCTCGAGCCCCCACGCCATCGTCATGTTGTCGACGCGCTTCACCGGGTCGTCGACGAGCATGATCGTGGTGTCGCTGCGGAGCGCGGCATCCACGCTCGTCTCCGCGCCCGGCCGTGCGAACTGGCGGTCCACGAAGGCCGACGGGGTGTCGTCGTCGCTCTTCCACCGCTCCCCGAGCAGGCCCTGCAGCGCCGGCCAGCGGCGGTCCATGAACACGGAGCGGTAGGCCTCGGCCGCCTGGTCGCGCGGGACGTCGGCGAGCGGGGGGTACCAGTCGTAGCCGGCGAGCACCTCGTCGGCGCCCTGGCCGGACTGCACCACCTTGACGTGCTGCGAGACCTCCTGCGACAGCAGGTAGAAGGCGACGCAGTCGTGGCTGACCATCGGCTCGCTCATGGCGGCGACCGCACCGTCGATGCCGTCGAGCAGCCGTGACGAGGGGATGTGGATGCGGTGGTGGTCGGTGCCGAAGTGCTTCGCGACCTGGTCGGAGTACTCGAACTCGTCGCCGGACTCACCGCCCGCCGCTTCGAACCCGATGCTGAACGTGGCGAGGTCCTGCTGCCCGGCCTCGGCGAGCAGCCCGACCACCAGGGACGAGTCGATCCCGCCGGAGAGCAGCACCCCGACCGGGACGTCGGCGACCATACGGCGCTCGACGGCGGTGCGGAGCGAGCCGATGAACGCCTGTTCCCAGTCCCGCTCCGACCAGTCGGCCCGGGCGGGGTCACGCTCGAAACGGGGCTCCCAGTAGACGGTGTCGTGCGCGGTGCCGTCGGGCTCGATCACCCGGACGGTCGCCGGCGGGAGCTTGCCGACGCCGGCCAGGATCGTGCGGGGTGCGGGGACGATGGAGTGGAAGCTCATGTACGAGGCGAAGGCGACGGGGTCGATGGACGTGTCGATGCCGCCGGCGCTCGTGCCGCCGCTGCCGCTCGTGCTGCCGTTGCCTCCGCTGCCGGCGTCGCCGGCGTCGCCGGCCAGGATCGCCGGCAGGGAGCTCGCGAACCGGAGGCCGCCCGGGACGGGTGCGACGTAGAGCGGCTTGATGCCGAGCCGGTCCCGCGCCAGCACCAGCCGGCCGCTGCCGTGCTCCCAGATGGCGATGGCGAACATCCCGATCAGGTGGTCGACGAACGCGGTGCCCCACTCGGCGTACGCCAGGGCGATGACCTCGGTGTCCGACGTCGACGCGAACCGGTGCCCCTTGCCGTGCAGCTCGTCGCGGAGTTGCCGGTAGTTGTAGACCATCCCGTTGTAGGCGATCGTCAGCCCGGCCTCGGCCAGCACCATCGGCTGCGCGCCCGCGGTGGACAGGTCGACGATGGACAGCCGTCGGTGCCCCAGGGCGACCGGGCCGCGAGCCCACAGGCCGTCGCCGTCCGGGCCGCGGTGCGTCATGCAGCCGGTCATCCGGGCGACCGCCCCGACGTCCGGCGCTCGGCCGTCGAACCGGATCTCACCCGCGAGTCCACACATCAGCGCTCTCCCTCGGTGTCCGCCACATCGGAGTCCGTGTCCGCCGGGGCGGGGTCGGTGTCCGCCGGGGCGTTCCCGACGATCCACGTGTCCTTCGCGCCGCCGCCCTGCGACGAGTTGACGACCATGCTGCCCTCGGGCGCGACGCGCGTCAGGGCGACGTCGGCCAGGTGCACGTCGTCCGGTCCGGTCCCCGTCGCGTACACGAAGGCCCGCAGGTCCACGTGTCGAGGGTCGAGACCGGCGGGTCCGATCGTCGGGTGCGAGGACAGCTGCACCACCTCCTGCCCCACCCACCCGGCGGGGTCGGCCGCGATCTCGCGCCGTCGCTCGGCCACCTCGGGGGCGCTCGCGCTCGGTCCGATCAGGACCCCGCGGCCGCCCTCGCCGTCGACCGGCTTCGTGACGAGTTCCCCGACGCGGTCCAGGACCGACAGCCGTTCGACCTCGATGCTCGTGCGGTACGTCGGCACCGATGCCAGCAGGGGTTTCTCGTCCAGGTAGTACCAGATCAGGTCCGGCACGGTGACGTACATCGCCTTGTCGTCGACGAGCGCGTTGCCCGGCGCGTTCGCCAGGTAGACGCGTCCTGCCTCCGCCGCGTCGAGGATCCGCGCACCGATGTCGGGAGCGTGCTCCGCCGTCAGCGCGCTGACGTCGCGGTCGATCCGCAGGTACAGCCCGTCGAGCACGTCACCCGTCGTCGCGTCGACCACGCGTCCGTCACGGACGTCCAGGTCCGACCCGGGCAGGAGGCGCAACCCGGCCCCGTCGGCCAGCCTGCGGTGCTCGAACCACGCGCCGGCGGCGGGGCCGTCGCTGACCAGCGCGATCACGGGATCGGTCGCGCCCGTCACCGCGGTGGTGTTCGCGCAGAGGGTCCGGCGCAGCCGGTCGATCACGCCGTGCGGGTCGCGCAGGTGCGCCGGCCGCGGGGCGTCCGGCACGACGTCGTCCATCAGCTCGCGCAGGGCGATGCCGTACGCGACGCCCGAGGGCGAGCGGACGTTGTCCTCGAGCACTCGCCAGCCGCCGAACTCGTTGCGCACCAGGTCGAACCCGAGCACCGGCGCACGGACGGCGGTCGCCGGCAGCCGGGTGGCGTCCGGGTCCCAGCCCTTCGCGCCGACGAAGTGGTCCGCGTCCAGCACGCCGTCGGCCACGATCCGCCGGTCGCCGTACGCGTCACGCAGGAACAGCTCGATCGCGCGGGCACGCTGCCCCAGGCCACGCTCGAGCTGCGACCACTCGTACGCGCTGATCGTCCGGGGCACCAGGTCGCAGCCGAACGCCTGCGCCCCGCCGTCCACCACGAAGCCGACGTGGTGCTCGCGGGTCCAGACGTCGCGGGCGGTGCAGCGCTCGATCGCGGTCTCGGCGTCCCAGCCGTCGAAGAACGCCGCCAGGTCACGGAACGCCGGACGGGGGCGCGCCCCGGGGCCGACCGCCTCGTCGCCGGCACGGACGCGGTACCCGGGGATCGGGACCACCGGGTCCTCGTCGCGTCCGGACGGGAGCCCCGCGGTGTCCTCCACCACCAGGGCGACGACGTCGTCCATCTCCCCGCGCTCGGCGTACGCGGTGCGCTGCCGGTCGGTGGAGTTGCCACGGGCCAGGGTCGCGTCGAGCAGCTCCGTCACCGTCCCCCAGTCGCCGAGCTCCTCGAGCTCCGGACGCAGGCGGGACACGAGCTGGCGCACCGCGACCTCGGCGGGCAGCCGTTCGGGGTGCTGCCCGAGGCCGACGAGTTCCCCGCTCAACCCGGAGCGGGCGGCCTGCCACATCGCTGCACGGTGCAGGGGTTCACTGCGCGGGTGCCACTCGGCGCCCGACACGACCGACTTCTCCGCCTTGCGTACGGCGGCGCGGAAGAGTCCGGCGATGAGCACGGCGTCGTCCACCACCGGGGTCGCGTCGCAGACCCGCAGCTCGAGCGTCGGTGCGTGCGACGACGGCCGCACGTCGAAGTAGGCCATCTTCTTGTCGGCGATCACGCCCGAGGCGATCAGGTCGTCGAGCACCCGGTCGTACTCGGCGGCGTCCTCCACCGGACCGAAGCTGCCGGCCGACGGCCACCGCTGCCAGATGATGCTGCGGAACGAGGCGTACCCGGTGTCCTGCCCGTTCCAGAACGGACTCGACGCGCTCAGGGCGAGCAGTACCGGGAGCACCGGCGCCACCCGCTGGGCGATCAGCACCGCCAGGTCGCGGTCGCTCACCCCGACGTGCACCTGCAGGCCGCAGATGAGCTGTTCGTCGACGAGCATCCGGTACTGCTCCTGCATCCGGCCGTACCGACCGCCGGAGCTCAGCTCGAAGTCGGCGTACTCCGACCTCGGCGCGGTGCCGACGGCGGCGATGGTGACCCCGGCCGGAGCGATCGCGGCGCTGAGCTCGCTGCGCAGGTCGACGATCACCCGCCGCAGGTCGTCGAGGGTCCGCACCACCGGGGTGTTCGTCTCGATCGTCGTGCGCTGCAGCTCGGCGCCGAAGCGGTCGGTGGGCAGTTTGGGCAGAAGGCGCGGGGCCTTCGCGGAAAGTCGGCCGGACTCGAGGTCGATGAGGTGCAGCTCTTCCTCGGCGCCGAGCGTCAGCTCTGCACTCATGGCTGGAACCTACGCGCGGCGGCTGTGGTGCGCACCGCGGCACACCGCCTGACTCGTGCCCGTAACACGCACGTCCACCGAGCGTCACGAGCACTGAACTCCCGCCCGCACCGTGCGAGGCGCGCCACCCCGTGCGAGGTTCCACGCACCGTGCGCCGCTACAAGCGCGCACCACGCGCGCAACCCCGCACCAGCCCGCGCACCCCGCACCGTGCGACCCGCGCCAACCCCGCACCAGCCCGCGAAAGCCGCACCGTGCTGTGGACGCACCACCCGCAGTCGGGAGGCACGACACCAGCCCACCACGCGCCTCCCGTCCGCACCGTGCGCACCTCTTCACCCCGTGCGAGGTTCCAAGCACCGTGCGCCGCTACAAGCGCGCACCACGCGCGCAACCCCGCACCAGCCCACGCACCCCGCACCGTGCTGTGGACGCCACGCACAGGCGGACGGGAGGCACGACACCAGCCCACCACACGCCTCCCGACCGCACCGTGCGCACCTCTTCACCCCGTGCGAAGTTCCACGCACCGTGCGCCGCCACAAGCGCGCACCACGCGCGCAACCGCGCACCAGCCCACGCACCCCGCACCGTGCGGTGGACGCACCACCCGCCATCGGGAGGCACGGCGCCAGCCCGCCACGCGCCTCCCGTCCGCACCGTGCGCACCTCTTCACCCCGTGCGAAGTTCCACGCACCGTGCGCCGCTACAAGCGCGCACCACGCGGCCAACCGCGCACCAGCCCACGCACCCCGCACCGTGCCGGTGCCAGCGCGCGCGGGCCCCTACCCCCGCGTCCGAGCCAACCGCCGGTTCAGCGCCCCGTTCAGCAGCGCGACGAGCAGCCCCACCGCGAACACGAGCGTCCCGAAGCACAGCACCTGCGGCGGCATCCCGGCCTTCGCGGCGCCGTAGACGAACAGCGGGAAGGTGACCGCGGGCCCGGCGACGAACGAGGTGATCACGTAGTCGTCGATCGACATGGCGAGCGCCAGCAACCCGGCGGCGAGCATGCCCGGCGCCAGCAGCGGCAGGGTGACGAGCCGGAAGGCCTGGAACGGTGTCGCCCCGAGGTCACCCGCGGCCTCCTCGAGCGCCCGCGAGGTCCCCGCGATCCGAGCCCGCAGCACGACCACCACGTAGGCGACGTCGAACGCCACGTGCGTGATGAGCACGGTCAGGAACCCGGTGCCGAGCCCCACCGACAGGAAGAACGAGAGCGACGCGGAACCGACGACGATCGACGGCGCAGCGATGTCGGCGAACACGACGGTGTTCACGACTCCGCGACCCGGGAACCGGTACCGCTCCAGCGCCAGCGCGAGGGGCAGCCCGATCGCGACGGAGATGACCGCGGCGAGGAACGCGACGAGCACCGAGGTGAGGAACGCCGCCCCGAGCCCGGACACGTTCACCAGGTTCGCGTACCAGTAGGTCGTGAAACCGTTCCAGGCGAACGACAGCCGGTTGGTGGGGGCGTCGTTGAACGAGTACACGATCATGTAGACGATCGGCACCAGGGTGATCGCGATCGTCACCCAGTACACGATGGCGAGCCAGGGCCCACGACGGTTCACGCCGTGACGACGCGGACGGCCGGCGACGGAACCGGTCACGGGCGAGGCCGGAGCGGCGGCGGATCGGGACGGTGCGACGGCGGTCATACGAGGTCCTCGAGGTCGTCGGTGCCGGAGACGCGGGCGTAGATGAACAGGATGATGCCGAGCACGACCATGAGCACGGTCGACAGGGCTGCGGCGACGTTGTACTGCTGGTTGCCGGAGTAGGCGTCCTGGATCGCCTGACCGATCGTGTACGTGTTCGTGCCGCCGAGCAGGGCCGAGTTCACCGGGTCGCCGACGCTGTCGATGAAGACGAGCAGCACCCCGGCGAAGATGCCCGAGCGGGACAGCGGCAGCGTGGTGTGCCAGAACGCCCGGAACTTGCCGGCGTACAGGTCGTTCGCGGCCTCGCCGAGTCGTGGGTCGATGCGCTCGAGGGCGGCGTAGATCGGCAGGACCATGAAGGCCAGGTCGTTGTAGGCGTCGCCGAAGATCACCGCGCCGCCGGTGCCGAGGATGTGGAAGTCCTTGCCGGCCAACCCGAGCGCCTGCAGCGTCGTGACGACCGGCCCCTGCGACGCGAGCACGAACGCCCACATGTCGGTCCGGATGATGAACGACACCAGGAAGCTGATGAACACGAGCATGAGCAGCGGGTTCTTCCACCGCGGGGAGACCCGGAACGCGATGAAGTACGCCACCGGGTACCCGACGACGATGCAGGCGATCGTGGCGGCGGCGCCGTACCAGAGCGACCGGAGCAGGAACGTCAGGTAGGGCACCTGCGGGTCGACGAACAGCGAGCCGTAGATCCCGAAGTTCCAGGTGAACGTGTAGCCGTCGTCCGGGTTGCCGGTCATGAGCGAGACGATCAGCCCGGACACCAGCGGGATGACGAAGAACACGCAGAGGTACGCGGTGCCGACGAGCGCCAGGAAGAACGGCGTGCTCCGACGGCGTCCCCGCCGCACCGGCGCGGAACTGGACGGACCGGCGGAACCACCGGGACCACCGGGACCGACCCCCGGTGCCACCCCGACCGCGCTCACGACTGCACCACCGCGTTGAAGATGCCGTTCCACTCCGAGTACTCGTCGTAGTTCTCGAACACCCGGAACTCGTGCGACTGCTCCAGCACGTCGGCAGAGGGGAACACGAGCGGGCTGTCCGCCACGGTGGCGTCGTCGAGTTCGTCCCGCACGTAGTCCTCGGCAGCGGGCACCGGGCAGACGTAGTTGACCCAGTCCTCGACGATCCCGGCGATCTTCGGCGTGTAGTAGAAGTTCATCCACTCGAGCGCCGACACCGGGTTCTCGGCCTGCCGTGGGATGAGCATGTTGTCGTGCCAGGTCATCTGCCCCTCTTCCGGCGTGACGAACTCCAGGTCGGGGAACCCGGACTGCTGCGCCTGGAACACGTCGCCCGACCACGCCTGGGTGATCCAGGTGTCGCCGTTCTCCAACCGGTTGATGTAGCTCTGGTCGTAGAAGCCGGTGACGCTCGGCCGCAGTTCGCGCAGCCAGGCCTGGGCCTTCCGCCAGTCGGCGGGCGTCGAGGTCTCCGGGTCGATGCCGAGCGCGAGCAGTCCGAGCGACCCGAGTTCGGTGTTGTCGCTCATCAGCCCGATGCGGCCCTTGAACGCCGGGTCCTGCAGGTCCTTGAGCGAGGTGATCTTCCGCCCGGTGTACTTCGGGTTGTAGGCGAGCCCGGTGAACCCGGTCTGCCACACGACGGAGTGCTTGTTGCCCGGGTCGTAGATGGGGTCCTTCACGGAGTCCGAGGCGTTCGCGGCGAAGTTCGGCAACCGCGAGTGGTCGAGCTCGCACACGAACCCGTTCTTGATCATCTGGGTCAGCTCGAACCCGTTCGTCATGACGACGAGGTCGTAGCCGGTCGCACCGTGCGCCCGCAGGATCGGTGAGACGGTCGCGTAGAAGGTCGCGTTGTCCTGGATCACCGCCTGGTAGTCGACCGCGATGCCCGTCTCCTTCTTGAACAGCGCCAGGGACTCGGACTTGCCGTGGTCGGAGTCGATGTACAGCGGCCAGTTCGCGAAGTTCAGGGTGCCGGTCGCCTTCGCGTCCTTCCAGAACGCCGCCCAGTCGACGGTGTCCTCGGCGCCGGCGGCGGCGGAGCCCTTGATGCTGCAACCGGTGAGCAGGGCGGCCAGCGCGGCGGCACCGCCGCTGGCCAGCAGGCCGCGTCGGCTGACGCGCGCCGACGTCAGCCCGCGCAGCAGGTCCGGACCGGGCACCGCGCCGGTCACGCGAGCGATCCTGCCGTGGCGGGGACGGCCTGGAGGCCCGGGTCGTCCTGGGTGGTGACGGTCGCGTCGGACGCGGGGTGCGCCTCCAGACCGAAACCGTGGTCGACGCCCCACGTGAGCCAGACCTCGGTGCCGGTCGCGATCCGCGGCCCGCCCTTCGAGTTCTGCGCGAACACCGAGACGCGACCGGCACCCGGCACGTCGACCAGGTACTGGGTGCTGACGCCGGAGAACGAGACGTCCACGACGCGACCCGGGCCGAGGATGTTCCGTCCGGCCTCGGGGGTCGGTTCGGCGGTGCGGATCTTGAGCTTCTCGGGCCGCACGCCGACGACGACGCGCCCGGTCGTGGCGACGGCTCGGTCGGCCGGCACCGCGATCGAACCGGCCGCGGTGGCGACGACGAGCAGGCCGGCGTCGGTGCCGCGCACCTCGCCCTCGAGCAGGTTCGACTGGCCGAGGAAGTTCGCGACGAACGCGGTGCGAGGCAGCTCGTACAGGTCCTGCGGGCTGCCCATCTGCTCGATCCGGCCGCCGTTCATGACGGCGACGGTGTCCGCCATCGTCATCGCCTCTTCCTGGTCGTGGGTGACGTGCAGGAACGTGAGCCCGACCTCGGCCTGGATCGTCTTCAGCTCGAGCTGCATCTGGTGGCGGAGCTTCAGGTCGAGGGCGCCGAGGGGCTCGTCGAGCAGCAGCAGGGCCGGCCGGTTCACGATCGCGCGGGCCAGGGCGACGCGCTGCTGCATGCCACCGGAGAGCTGGGCGGGCCGCTTCGACGCCGACCCCTCGAGCTCGACGAGCCGCAGCGCTTCCGTGGCCTTCGTCATCGGGTCCGGGATCCGGCGCCGCTTCAGCCCGAACGCGACGTTGTCGAGCACGCTCATGTGCGGGAAGAGCGCGTAGTTCTGGAACACCGTGTTGACGGGCCGCTGGTACGGCTTCGTGTCGGTGACGTCCTGGCCGCCGATGGTGATGGTGCCGCTCGTGGGTTCCTCGAGCCCGGCGACGAGCCGCAGGGTCGTCGTCTTGCCGCAGCCCGACGGGCCGAGCAACGCGAAGAACGAGCCGGCGGGCACCGTCAGGTCGAGGCTGTCCACCGCGGTGTGGCCGGGGAAGGACTTCGTGATCTGGTCGAGCCGGAGATCGGCTCCCGATTCGGCGAACGTTCCGGTCATTGCCATGGTGCCTCCAGGGGGTGGTCGGCCTCAGCCGATGTAGGACATGACGTGCTTGATGCGGGTGTAGTCGTCGAAGCCGTACTGGGACAGGTCCTTGCCGTACCCGCTGTGCTTGAACCCGCCGTGCGGCATCTCGGCGACGATCGGGATGTGCGTGTTGATCCACACGCAGCCGAAGTCCAGGTCACGGGCGAAGCGCATCGCCCGCGCGTGGTCGGTCGTCCACACCGAACTCGCCAGGCCGTACTCGACGCCGTTCGCCCACGTCAGGGCCTGTTGTTCCGTCGAGAACCGCTGCACGGTCTGCACGGGGCCGAAGATCTCCTGCTGCACGGCCCGGTCGTCCTGGCGCAGGCCGGCGACGATCGTGGCCTCGTGGAAGTACCCGCGGTCACCCTGTCGTGCCCCGCCGAGCTCGATCGTCGCGTGGTCGGGCAGCGTGTCCAGGAACGACTGCACGTGCCCGAGCTGGTTCGCGTTGTTGACGGGGCCGAAGTAGCCGTCCGACCCGGTTCGCGCGTTGAGCCGTGCCTCTGCGGCGAGCGCCACCACGAACTCGTCGTGGATGCCGTCCTGCACGAGCAGCCGGGTGGCGGCGGTGCAGTCCTGTCCGGCGTTGAAGAACCCGGCGGCGACGATCCCGGCCACCGCCGAGGGGATGTCCGCGTCGTCGAACACGATCACGGGTGCCTTGCCGCCGAGCTCCAGGTGGGTGCGCTTGAGGTCACCCGCGGCGGCACGGGCGACTTCCATGCCGGCGCGGACGGAGCCGGTGATGGACACGAGCTGCGGGGTGGGGTGGTCGATCATCGCTGCGCCGGTGGTGCGGTCCCCCACCACGACGTTCAGGACCCCCGGCGGCAGGAACTCGGCGGCGACCTCGGCGAGCAGCAGGGTCGACAGGGGCGTCGTGTCGCTCGGCTTGAGCACGGTGGTGTTCCCCGCGGCGAGCGCCGGCGCGAACTTCCACACCGCCATGTTGAGCGGGTAGTTCCACGGGGTGACCTGGGCGACGACACCGATGGGCTCACGCCGGACGAACGAGGTGTGGTCGGCCAGGTACTCGCCGGCGCTCCGGCCCTCGAGGTTCCGGGCGGCCCCGGCGAAGAAGCGGATCTGGTCGACGGACAGCAGGATCTCGTCCTCGACCAGGGTGGCGCGGGGCTTCCCGGTGTCGAGCGACTCGAGGTCGGCGAACTCCGACGCCCGCTGCTCCATCGCGTCGGCGATCCGGAACAGGGCGAGCTGCCGTTCGCCGGGGGTGGTGCGGCGCCAGGTCTCGAACGCGGTCGCGGCCGCACCGAAGGCGGCGTCGACGTCGGCGGGGGTGGACACCGGGGACGTGCCGTAGACGTGCTCGTCGGTCGGGTCGACCAGGTCGAACGTGGTGTCGGCGGTCGACTCGACCCAGGTACCACCGACGAAGTTCCGCAGGACCCGGGTGTCGGTGTCCGCCGTCGCCGTGCTCTGTGCGTCCAGCATGGCGGTGATCCTGACACGGATTCCGGCGGCGCGGAAGAAGGATCCGGAGGTTGTGGAGAACTGTAACAACGGAAATCGTCGCGAAACACGGAGTTCACAACGGAATCCCTTGCGCACCCCGAACCTCGCTGCCATGCTGTCCGGCATGGCGGCAGCACCACGACGTCCGGGACCGATCGACGACACCTCGAAGCGGATCATCGAACAACTCCAGGCGGACGGGCGTCGCCCGTACGGCGAGATCGGCAAGGCCGTCGGTCTCAGTGAAGCGGCGGTCCGGCAGCGCGTGCAGAAGCTGACCGAGACCGGCGTCATGCAGATCGTCGCGGTCACCGACCCGATGCAACTGGGCTTCCACCGCCAGGCGATGATCGGCATCCGGGTCAGCGGCGACACCCGAACCGTCGCCGATGCCCTGGAACAGCTGCCGGCGGTCGATTACCTCGTGATGACCGCCGGCAGCTTCGACCTGATGGTCGAGGTCGTGTGCGAGGACGACGACGACCTGATCGAACTGCTCAACGGCACCATCCGGGCCATCCCGGGCGTCGCCGGCACCGAGACCTTCGTCTACCTGCAACTCCGCAAACAGCTCTACGACTGGGGAACGCGATGACCATCTCCGAACAGGCCACAGGCCGGACCACGACGGGCCCGGCCGCCCGCCTCCACTCCTACGACCCGTTCGCACCGGTCGACGACGCCGACCTGCAGCGGAAGTCCCGGGACCACCTGTGGATGCACTTCGCCCGGCACGGTGCGAACCAGGCCGGCGCCGACGTGCCGATCATGGTGCGCGGTGAGGGCCACCACGTCTACGACAGCCACGGCAAGGAGTACATCGACGGGTTGTCCGGCCTGTTCGTCGTCGCCGCCGGACACGGGCGGAAGCGCCTGGCCGAGATGGCCGCGAAGCAGGCGGAGACGCTGAGCTTCTTCCCGATCTGGTCGTACGCGCACCCCGCCGCGATCGAGCTCGCCGACCGGCTGGCCGAGCACGCCCCCGGTGACCTCAACAAGGTCTTCTACTCCACGGGCGGCGGCGAGGCGGTGGAGACGGCCTTCAAGCTCGCGAAGTACTACTGGAAGCTCCAGGGCAAGCCGATGAAGCACAAGGTGATCTCCCGGGCGGTCGCCTACCACGGCACCCCGCAGGGCGCCCTGGCGATCACCGGCATCCCGGCGATGAAGGAGATGTTCGAGCCCCTGACCCCCGGCGGCTTCCGGGTGCCGAACACGAACTCGTACCGCGCCGAGGAGATGGGCTTCCCCGGGGGCACCGAGGAGCAGTTCGGCTTCTGGGCGGCGGAGCGGATCCGCGAGATGATCGAGTTCGAGGGCCCCGACACCGTCGCCGCGGTGTTCCTCGAGCCGGTGCAGAACTCCGGCGGCTGCTTCACCCCGCCGCCCGGGTACTTCCAGCGGGTGCGCGAGATCTGCGACGAGTACGACGTGCTGCTCGTCTCGGACGAGGTCATCTGCGCCTTCGGCCGGATCGGCACGATGTTCGCCTGCGACACCTACGGCTTCGTGCCGGACATGATCACGTGCGCCAAGGCGATGACCTCCGGGTACTCCCCGATCGGCGCGACGATCATCAGCGACCGGCTGTTCGAGCCGTTCTCCAAGGGGGACACGACCTTCTACCACGGCTACACGTTCGGCGGGCACCCGGTGTCGGCCGCCGTCGCGATGGAGAACCTCGACATCTTCGAGGAAGAGGGGCTGCTCGCCAACGTGCAGCAGAACGCCCCGCTCTTCCGCGCCGAGCTCGACACCCTGCTCGACCTGCCGATCGTCGGGGACGTCCGCGGTGACGGCTACTTCTACGGCATCGAGCTCGTCAAGGACAAGGCCACCAAGACGACCTTCGACGACGACGAGTCCGAGCGGCTGCTGCGCGGGTTCCTGTCGAAGGCGCTGTTCGACGCGGGGCTGTACTGCCGGGCCGACGACCGCGGTGACCCCGTCGTGCAGCTCGCACCGCCGCTGACGATCGGGCAGCCGGAGTTCCGCGAGATGACGTCGATCCTGCGGAGCGTCCTGTCCGAGGCCTGGACGAAGATCTGACCGTGAGCGGCTACCGGGGCGTCTCGTTCTGGCTCGACCAGCTCGCGTCCACCGGACGCGACGACCTGACGCCCCGGCCGCCGCTCGACGGCGACACGACGGCCGACGTCGCGATCGTGGGCGGTGGACTGACGGGTCTCTGGACCGCGTGGTACCTGCACCAGGCCGACCCGGGCCTCCAGATCGTCGTCCTGGAACGCGAGATCGCCGGCTTCGGCGCGTCCGGTCGGAACGGCGGCTGGTGCTCGGCGCTGTTCCCGCGGTCCGCCTCGGCGATCGCCGAGGAGCACGGGCGGGACGCCGCCCTCGCGCTCCGCGCAGCGATGCGCGACACCGTCGACGAGGTCGGCCGCGCAGCTGCCGAAGCCGAGGTCGACTGCGACTACGTGAAGGGCGGGACCGTCCTGTACGCACGCTCCGCCGTGCAGGAGCGCGCCGCCCACGACGAGGTCGCGTCCTCCGCGACATGGGGCGACGACGTGACGTGGCGGGCCGCTCGACCGGGTGACGCCGCCGGATCGGCGGGGGTCGCGTGGACCCCGGACTGCGCGCGCGTGCAGCCCGCCGCGTTGGTGCGTGGCCTCGCGGCCGCCCTGGAGGCCCGTGGCGTCCGCATCGCGGAGCACACGCCCGTCTCGTCCTGGGATCGCGGGCGTGTGGTCACGTCGCGCGGCACCGTCACGGCGGGCGCCGTGGTGATCGCGGTCGAGGGCTACGGCGCCCAGCTGGAGCAGACGAAGCGGCGGATCCTGCCGCTGTACTCGCTCATGATCGCCACGGCCCCGCTGCCGGCGTCCGCGTGGGAGCGCATCGGGCTCGAGCACGGGCAGACGTTCTCCGACTACCGGCACCTGCTCGTGTACGGGCAGCGCACGGCCGACGACCGGCTGGCGTTCGGCGGCCGCGGAGCCCGCTACCACTGGGGGTCCTCGATCACGCCCGGGTACGACCGCGTGCCGCGGGTCTTCGAGCACCTGCGGAGGGCCCTGGTCGACCTGTTCCCCGTCGTCGCGGACGCCTCGGTCACCCACACGTGGGGCGGCCCGCTCGGGGTGCCGCGCGACTGGTGCGCCTCGGTGACCTGGGACGGACACGTCGGCAGCGCCGGCGGGTACGTCGGGGACGGCCTGTCGACGACGAACCTGGCCGGACGGACCCTTGCCGACCTCGTGCGCGGGGAGTCGACGGCACTGACCGCGCTGCCCTGGGTGAACCACCGATCACCCGACTGGGAGCCCGAGCCGCTGCGGTTCCTCGGCGCGAACGCGGGACTCGTCGCGACCGACCTGGCCGACCGCGAGGAAGCACTGACCGGGCGGCCGAGTCTGGCGGCCCGGCTGATGGCACCGCTGACCGGAGGACACTGATGGCTGCTGGTCTCGACGCCGACGTCCTGGTCGTCGGGGCGGGGATCGCCGGGCTCGCCGCCGCCCGGGCGCTCGCACTCGGCGGGCAGCGGGTCGTCGTGCTCGAGGCCCGCGACCGGATCGGCGGGCGCACCTGGACCGATGCGTCACTCGGGGTGCCGGTCGACCTCGGTGCCTCGTGGATCCACGGGGTCGACGGCAACCCGCTCTGGGCCCTGGCACCCCGGTTCGGCATCGAGACCGTCGAGTTCACGGTCGGCAGCTTCCAGTTCGACGGCCGGCCGATCGCCTGGCACGACCCGTCCGGCGCCGCACTCTCCGCCGAGGACGCGTCGGCGTTCGTCGCGGACCTGCACACCGTCGACGCGGCCCTCGACGCCGTCGTCGCGCATGCTCCCCCGCCCTCGACCTACGCGGCCGCCGTCGACACCGTGCTCCGCTCGCTGCGGTGGGAGGGCGACCGAGCCGCACGCGTCCGCGAGTACACGGCCCACCGCTCCGAGGACCTTTGCGGTGCCCCCGTGACCGTCCTCGACGCGCACGGCCTCGACGAGGAGCACGTCCCCGGTGACGAGGTGGTGTTCCCCGGCGGCTACGCCCAGTACGCCCGCACGCTGGCCGAGGGTCTCGACGTCCGGCTGTCGTCGGTCGTGCGGTCGGTGACCCAGGCCGGCGAATCCGTGACCGTGGGGCTCGCCGACGGCACCACCGTCGCCGCCCCGCAGGTCGTCGTCACGGTGCCGCTCGGGGCGCTGCAGGCTGGCGACGTTGTCTTCGACCCGCCCCTGTCCGCGCCGGTGACCGGAGCGCTCGACCGGCTCGGGATGGGCACCTACGACAAGGTGTTCCTGCGGTTCCCCACACGGTTCTGGGGCGACTCGTGGGTGGTCCGGCAGCAGGGGTCCGCCGGTGTCGACTGGCACTCCTGGTACGACATGTCCCGGGTGACCGGTGCGCCGGTGCTCGCCGCCCTGGTCGGTGGCGCCGGAGCCCGTCGGCTCGAGACCCTGCCGGACGCCATGGTCGTCGACGAGGGGGTGGCGGCGCTGCGGAAGATGTTCGGCCCGTCCGTCCCCCAGCCCGAGGCGTTCCGGATCACCCGGTGGGCCGAGGACCCGTTCTCGCGGGGCTCGTACTCGTACCTCCACGTCGGGGCGTCACCCGACGACCACGACCTGCTCGGCACCCCGTCCGGCCGGGTGCAGCTCGCCGGCGAGGCCACCTGGAGCGACGACCCGGCGACGGTGCACGGTGCGCTGCTGTCCGGGCTGCGGGCAGCCGGGCGGTTGCTCGGCGCCCAGGTCGAACCGCTCTCGCTCGCCGACCCGCTGTCCAGGCCCTGAGCGCCACACCCCGGGGGTGTCGGCCCGTGCGACACTCGCTCCGTGACCCCGACGAGGACCCGACCGCGACACGAACACCGGGCACCGGTCGCCGTCGCGGTCCTGGTGAACCTGGCACTGAGCCTGTTCCTGCCCGACGAGGTGCTGTTCTTCCCGTCGTGGGTGGTGCCCGTCCTGGGCGTCCTGCTGCTCGCCCCGCTCATCGTCTTCAACCCGCGGCGTCTGACGCGCGAGACCGCCTGGTCACGGTGGCTGTCGTTCGCGCTGGCGGCCCTGCTCACCGTCGCCAGTCAGCTCACCGTCATCCGGACCATCACCGAGCTGCTCGGCGGCCACGCGGACGGTGCGGCCGTGCTGCTCACCGCGCTGCAGGTCTGGGTGAGCACGATCATCGTGTTCGGGCTCGTCTACTGGGAGCTCGACCGCGGGGGCCCGGTGGCACGGCGGCGCCCCGAACTGTGGTCGACGGCCGAGGCGGACTTCCAGTTCCCCCAGGAGACCGACCCGAAGACCGCGGACTGGCGGCCGGTCTACCTCGACTACCTCTACGTGGCGATGACGAACATGATGGCGTTCAGCCCGACGGACACGATGCCGATGACCGTCCGGGCGAAGATGATCATGGCCTACCAGGCGCTCAGCGGGTTCATCCTGCTGGCACTGGTCATCTCGCGCGCGGTCAACATCATCAGCTGACCACGGAGACGTGAACCATCGTCGCCATTGCACGTTCGATTCCCACGGTGGTGCCGAAGCCCTAGCGTTGCCGGATGCACCGCGACCCCTGGGAACGAGACCCCCGGGAAACAGAGATCCCCCCGCTCAGCGGGGGGATCTCGGGGTATGCACGTCGGTCCAAGCCCGACGCTCGTGCCGTCAACGCTAGGGCCTCGTCGTCAGGCAGTCAACCGAGCGCGTTGGAGCGTCTGGTCAGCCCTGCCCGACTCGCGACCTACCTCTGTGCCGCCGACGGTGATCTGGGCCGCGCGAGCGATCTGTACCTCTGGGCTGGACAACTGGCCGGGGCACTCCACGGCCAGATCGCGTTCGTCGAGATCGCCGTGCGCAATGCTCTCGACCTCCAGTTGACCGAGTGGAACGCCAGGAAGGGCAGCACGCCGGATTGGAGCACCGCGGGTGCAACGGTCGAACCGCTGTACGCGTTGCTTCGTCGGCAGCTGGCAGATGCCCGGAGTCGAGCTGCTCAAGAGGCATCAGACCGTCACGCGGAGCACCCCCGATCCGGCACCGTCCCGAGCCACGACGACGTCGTCGCTCAACTCATGTTCGGTTCGTGGGTCAAGCTCATCCGCCCGGTGTCCCGATCCGAGTCGCCTGCGCGCCAGCAGCTGTTGTGGGGTGCCGCGCTGTCTGCGGCCTTCCCCGGTGCGTCGTCGAACGACTCCAGCCGGCAGACGATCGGGCTCCAACTCGAGACGCTCCGCCGACTCCGAAATCGTGTCGCTCACCACGACAACCTGCTGCAAGTGGACGTCCGGCACCGGCTCAACGGCATGCTCGCCCTGCTTGCCAGCCTCGATCAGGACTACCCCGCGCTCGCGGCCGCCCGCAGTCCGTTACGGCGGCTCATCAAGGAGGACCCGCGGCGTGAATGGCAAACCGCGTGAAGGTCTTGCGCGCGTTGACCATGCGATCAACAATGGCGCATGGACGTCGTCACCGCACCCTCGCTCCCGTCGCCGCTGCACGCCGACACCGGGGCACCCCGCCGATCGCTCCGCGTCGCCCTGGTGCAGATGCGGTGGCTCCCCGACCCGGACGAGCACCTGGCCCAGCTCGCCGACGGCATCGCGACCGCCGCAGCGCACGGAGCCACCGCGGTGTTCCTGCCCGAACTCACGCTGCGCCGCTACCCGGGCGACACCCCGGCGAGCGGGACCCCGAAGGACCTCGCCGAGTCGCTGCAGGACGGCCCGACCATCGCCTTCGCCCGTGCCCAGGCGATCGAGCACGGGGTGTTCGTGCACGCCTCGCTGTACGAGCGGCCGGACGACGACGACCAGCCCGACGACCCCCGCGGCTACAACACCGCCGTCCTCGTCGCTCCCGACGGCACCCTGGTCGGCCGGACCCGGAAGACCCACATCCCGATCAGCGCCGGCTACCACGAGGACACGTACTTCCGCCCGGGGACCGACGACGATGCCTTCCCGGTGTACGAGCCCGCCGGACTCGGCGCGCGCCTCGGGCTGCCGACCTGCTGGGACGAGTGGTTCCCCGAGGTGGCCCGGTCCTACGGCCTCGCCGGGTCCGAGGTGCTCGTGTACCCGACGGCGATCGGCTCCGAACCGACCTTCCCCGACTTCGACACCGCACCGATCTGGCAGCGGGTGATCGTGGCGAACGGCATCACCGCCGGGCAGTTCATGGTCGTGCCGAACCGGTGGGGCGACGAGGGCGACATCACCTTCTACGGCTCGTCCTTCATCTCGGACCCGTTCGGCCGGGTGCTCGTCGAGGCTCGCCGTGACGCGAGCGTGGTGCTCGTCGCCGACCTCGACCTCGACGCCCGGACGGAGTGGCTCCGGCTGTTCCCCTTCTACCTGACCCGGCGCCCCGACCTGTACGCCGGACTCGTCGAACCCGTCGACGAGGAACGCCACGCGTACGGCGCACGCGACGCGATCGACGCAGCCCTGGCCGTGGAACCGGCCACCACCGGGCGCGAGGCGCACGCATGACGTGGGTGATGCCTCCCGAGACGGCTCCGCAGGAACGCACCTGGATGGCGTTCCCGCGCCCCGGCCTGACGCTCGGCGACGACGCGGCGAGCGCCGACGCCGCGCGTCTGGCATGGGCGACCACGGCCAACACGATCAGCGAGCACCAGCCGGTGACCGTCGTCGTGGACCCGGTCGCACGGGCGGATGCCGGTCGCCTGCTGTCGGCCGGCGTGGACGTGCTCGAGGCGCCGCTCGACGACTTCTGGATGCGCGACATCGGGCCGACGTTCGTCGTCGACGACGTGACGGGTGCGCTCGGTGCCGTCGACTGGGTCTTCAACGGCTGGGGCGCGAACCCGTGGTCGACCTGGACGCGTGACGCCGCGGTCGCCGCCACGGTCGCCGGTGCTGCGGGAGCCAGGCGGATCCCGTCGTTGCTCGTCAACGAGGGCGGGGCGATCCACGTCGACGGCGCCGGCACCGTGCTCGTGACGGAGACGGTGCAGCTCGACCCGCGACGGAACCCGTACGCCGACCGGGAGCGCGTCGAGCTGGAGCTGGCGCGCACGATCGGCGCCACGCGGGTGGTCTGGCTGCCCCGCGGCCTGACGCGCGACTACGACGGCTTCGGCACCCGGGGCCACGTCGACATGGTGGCGACCTTCACCGATCCGGGCACGGTCCTGCTGCACGCCCAGCCGGATGCGGGCCACCCGGACCACCTGGTCATGCCCCAGATCCGGCGAGCGCTCGAGCAGGCGACCGACGCGACGATCATCGAGTTGCCGGCCCCGTCGACGCTGTCGGACGACGGTGGACCGGTGGACTGGAACTACGTGAACCACGTCGTGGTGAACGACGCCGTGATCGCCTGCGCCTTCGGCGACCCGGTCGCTGACGACCGCGCCAGGGGCATCCTCGCCGAGGCGTACCCGGGCCGACGGGTCCGCTCGATCGACGCACGACAGGTGTTCGCGCGGGGTGGTGGGCTGCACTGCATCACGCAGCAGCAACCGGTGGCCTGAACCACTGCCGCGGTGTACAGCGGGTCCCGATCACCTGTACACCGCGGCCGGTCCGCCCACCGCCGACCCGTCGGTATGGTGCTCCGAACTGATCCGGGCGACGCTGCCCGGCCCCGAAGAGCAGGGAAGTCACATGGCATCACCGATCGCGGTCACTGCGCCGGCAGCACCGGTGCGCGGCGGGTCGCTGAAGCGGAGCCTCGGGCTCTGGGCGATCGTCGGACTCGGCCTCGGCTACATGACCCCGACGGTCGTGTTCGACACCTTCGGGATCGTCTCCGAGCAGACCGACGGCGCGGTGCCGAGCGCGTACCTGATCGCCCTCGTCATCATGGCGCTCACCGCGATCAGCTACGGGAAGATGGTGCGCGTCTACCCCGCGGCCGGTTCCGCGTACACGTACGTCCGGGAGTCGATGCACCCGAACCTCGGCTTCATGGTGGGCTGGGCGTCACTGCTCGACTACCTGCTGCTGCCGATGGTGAACGCCCTGATCATCCGGCTCTACCTGGAGCAGGTGTTCCCGGGGCTGCCCCCGTGGGTGACCGTCGTCGTGTACACGGTGTTCGTGACGACGGTGATCTGCCTGTCGATGCGCGGCACGTCGAACCTGAACATGGTGCTGCTCATCGGTGCGGTCCTGGCGATGATCGCGTTCGTGGTCTTCACCGTCATCGAGCTCACCCACGGTGCCGGCGCGGGCACGATCGTCAGCGCCGAACCCTTCGTGCACGACGGCGTGACGATGTCGGCCCTGCTCACCGGAGCGACGGTGGTGTGCTTCTCGTTCATCGGCTTCGACGCCGTGACGATGTACACGGAAGAGGCGAAGTCGATCCGCATCATGCCGAAGGCGATCATGCTGACCGTCCTGCTCGGCGGCGCGATCTTCCTGGTCTCCGCCTACTTCGCCCAGCTCCGTTTCCCCACCAACGCACCCTTCGGCGAGTTCACCGACGACCCGCTCCCCCAGATCGGCCTGCTCGTCGGCGGTCCGGTGTTCCAGGCGGTCCTCGTGTCGGCCGGGTTCGTCGCCGCACTCGCCTCGGGTCTCGCGTCGCACGCCAGCGTCGCCCGCATGCTCATGGTGATGGGCCGGAACAACGTGCTGCCGAAGCGGGTCTTCGGCTACGTGCACCCCCGCACGCACACCCCGGTGTTCAACGTCGTCTTCGTCGGCGCGGTCACCCTGCTGGCGATGAGCTTCTCGCTCGACACGATCGCCGCCTACATCAACTTCGGCGCCCTGATCGCGTTCACCTTCGTCAACGCCACCGTGATCGTGCACTTCGCGATCCGGAACGGGCGCCGTCACACGGCGGGCGACCGCTGGCGCTACATCGTGCTGCCGGGTGTCGCGATGCTCCTGACCGGGGTGCTCTGGTCACAGCTCCATGCCGACGCCCTGATCGCAGGAGGAGTGTGGGCGGCGATCGGGTTCGTCTACCTGCTCGTCATCACCAAGGGCTTCCGGGTCGCACCGAAGGGCTTCGACGAGAACCAGCCCGTCACCGGTGTGAACAAGCAGCTGACCGACCAGGCCTGACCGGCCACCACGAGAGGACGCCATGTACGCCGTCACCGACCCCACCACGGGCACGACCCTCGAGACCTACCCGACCATCACGGACGCGGAGCTGCGCGACGCCGTCGCAGCCGCCGACCGCACGCACACCGAGTGGTCACGGACGACGACGGTCGCCGACCGTGCAGCACTGCTCCACCGGGTCGCGGACCTGTACCGGGAGCGGCACGCCGAGCTCGCCGCCACGATCGTCCGCGAGATGGCGAAGCCGGTCGACCAGGCCGAGGGCGAGGTCGACTTCTGCGCCGACATCTACGACTACTACGCCGACCACGCCGAGGAGTTCCTGGCCGACCAGCCGATCACCCTGGCTGACGGGTCCGAGGGGTCCGCGTTCATCCGCAAGGCCTCGATCGGCGTCGTGCTCGGCATCATGCCGTGGAACTTCCCCGCGTACCAGATCGCCCGGTTCGCCGGCCCGAACCTGGTCATCGGCAACACCGTCCTGCTCAAGCACGCACCGCAGTGCCCGGAGTCCGCCCTGGCCATCGAGCGGATCTTCCAGGACGCTGGCTTCCCGGCCGGGGCCTACACGAACGTGTTCGCGACGAACGACCAGGTCGCCGACGTCATCGCCGACCCGCGGGTGCAGGGCGTCTCGCTCACCGGTTCGGCACGCGCCGGTGCCGCGGTCGCCGAGATCGCCGGCCGGAACCTGACGAAGGTGGTGCTCGAACTCGGCGGCTCCGACCCCTTCATCGTGCTGTCCACCGACGACCTGGACGCCGTCGTCGAGTCCGCCGTCGCCACCCGGCTCGAGGGCAACGGCCAGGTCTGCAACGCCCCGAAGCGGTTCCTGGTGGTCGACGGCCTGTACGACGACTTCCTGGCGAAGTTCACCGCGGCGATGTCGGCGGTCGAACCGACGGACCCGAGCGTGCCCGGTGCCGAACTCGGTCCGTTGTCGTCCCCGGCCGCGGCCGACCGGCTCCAGGAACAGCTCGCTGGCGCCGTCGCGCAGGGTGCGACCGTCGTCACGGGAGGCGACCGCCAGGGCAACGCCTTCCTGCCGACGATCCTGACCGACGTCACACCGGACAACGACGCCTACCGCGAGGAGTTCTTCGGTCCCGTCGCCGCCGTGTACCGGGTCGCCGACGAGGACGCGGCGATCGCCCTGGCCAACGACACCCCGTACGGCCTCGGTTCCTACCTGTTCACCACCGACGCCGACCAGGCGCTCCGGGTCGCCGACCGGATCGAGGCCGGCATGGTCTACGTGAACATCGTCGGCGCGGACAGCCCGGAGCTGCCGTTCGGTGGCGTCAAGGGCAGCGGCTTCGGCCGCGAGCTCGGCCCCCTGGGGGCCGACGAGTTCGTGAACAAGAAGCTGATCCGCATCGGCTGACCGGCGCGGAGACGCCGGCGTCTGCGCGAGACGCCGCCGAACATGGCGGCGTCTCGCCGACGGGACGGCGTCCGATCAAGACGCCGGTGTGTTGCAGCCGGACCCACGACGGACGGGAGGCGCGGTTCCAGCTGGTGCCGCGCCTCCCGTACGCTCGTCGGTCGCCCCTCCCACGTCGCCACCGGAAGACGCCGTCGTCACGCTTCGACGCCGCGGAACGCGCGAGACGCCGCCGGATCCGGCGGCGTCTCGCTGACGTGGAGGCGTCGAGCGAACACGCCGGCGTCTCACGCCGCCGCGCCGCCGCACCACCGCGCCGCCGTGGGTCGCCGCTACTGCTGCGGGTCGGCGGGCTCGCCGCCGGAGTCCGTGTCGCTGTCCTGCTGCGGGTCCTCCGTCGCGTCGCCCGTGGGCGACCCGTCCGGCAGGTCCTCGGTGTACTGCTCCTGGTCCTTCGTGGGGTCGCTGGACCCGTTCGCTGCGTCACTCATGGCCCGGACGGTACGCGCGAGCGCCTGGGTACGTCAGTACCTGGACAGGTCACTCAGCCGTGACCCACCGAGGCGGTTACCGCATCGCAGCGGTCTGCGGAACGACCGCCAGGATCTCCTCGGCGACCTCGCGACCGATGCGCACGGCACCGTCGACGTGCTGGTACCCCTGCCCGGCCAGGTCGCTCGACGCGAACCGGATCGGACCGACGGCGGCACGCTGGTCGGCGCCGTAGCGGACGAGCCCGCCCAGGTCGAAGCTCGCCGCGTAGGCGCCGCGCGTCCACTCCTCGGTGCCCCAGTCGCTCTCGTAGTAGACGACCGGCGACAGGGCCTCGTCACCGTAGTAGTGCGCCAGCGAGGCGAGCACCCGGGCCCGCCGTTCCTCGGTCGACAGCGCGAACAGGTCGTCGGCGTGCTGGTCGGAGACGAACCCGACCAGGGTCCCCTGCTCGGAACCGTGCGAGGTGTTGTCGTACGCCTCGTGCACGACCTCGTACGGGCTGAACGCGGTGCCGGACAGGCCCGCCGCACGCCAGAAGGGGCGGTCGTAGACGGCGTGCACCTTGATCACGAAGCCCATCGACAGGTGCTGGTGCAGCTGGTGCTGGCGTCGGGGCAGCGGCGGCTCGTACGAGATCCGCGAGTACAGGGGCGGCGGCACCGCGACGAGGGCCTGTCGGGCGTGCACCTCGATCCCGCCGTCGGCGAGGGCGACGACCCCGTCGTCGCTCCAGCGCAGCGTCCGGACCGGCGCGTTCAGGTGCACGTCGTCGCCGAGGCGCTCGGCGAGCCGCTCGGACACCTGCTGCATGCCGCCGACGACCCGCTTGTCGAGGATGAAGTCGGCGTCGACCAGGTTGGTGAAGCTGCCGGCGGACGCCGCCATCAGCAGGGCCTGCAGCGCCGAGAACGCGTGCGCGGGCTTCGTGAGCATGGCGCCGGCGATGAACAGCTCGACGTTGTCGGTCGCGACCCGGTCGGGGCTCAGGTCGTGCAGCCAGGCGCGGAACGAGACCTCGTCGAGGGCGGCCGCGTCCGGGGTCTCCCAGGGGCGCGCCGGGTCGACCTTCGCGACGTACTCGTCGACGACGGTGACGAGCCGTTCGATCTCGTTCGCCGTGGCCTCGGGCAGGGGGAATATGTCGCCGGTGTACTCGGTCCGGGTGCCGTCGGCGTCGATGTAGACGCTGGAGCCCTCGCGGTACCGGTCGTACGTCTGCAGGCCGAGCTCGTCGAGGGTCTCGAGCAGTGCGGTCTGGTCGGGCGAGACCCACTGCCCGCCGATCTCCAGGGTCACCCCGTCGATGTCGTTCGTCCAGGTGCGGCCCCCCACGCGGTCGCGGGCCTCGAGCACGGCGACCCGCAGGCCGGCGGCCCGCAGGCGGTCCGCGGCGGTGAGACCGGCGACACCGGCTCCGATGACGACGACGTCCTTCTCGATCATCGAGCTGCTCCTTGTGCGGTCGTGGTGCTGTCGGTGTGCCGGAACGGGTCCGGGGTGAGCGTGTACATGGTCTCGAGGTACTCGGTGATGCCCTCGCCGCCGCCCTCGCGACCGAGGCCGGACTGCTTCACGCCGCCGAACGGTGCCGAGGCGTTCGACACGACCCCGGTGTTCAGCCCCAGCATGCCCGTCTCGAGCCGCTCCATCAGGCGCTGCCCGCGTGCCGGGTCCTCGGTGAACGCGTAGCCGACCAGACCGTACTCGGTGTCGTTCGCGGCGGCCACGGCCTCGTCCTCGGAGCGGAACGTGCGGATCGCGAGCACCGGCCCGAAGATCTCGTCGTCGAGGATCGCGCTGCCGGGCTGCACGTCGATCAGGACGGTCGGCGCGTAGAAGGTGCCCGGCCCGTCGACCGGGTGCCCGCCGGTGCGGACCGTCGCCCCGCGCTCGACCGCGTCGGTGACCAGGCGGTGCGCCTTGTCCACGGCGCGGGCGTCGATGAGCGGCCCGATGGCGACGCCGTCCTCGGTCCCCCGGCCCACCCGCATCGCGGCGACCCGTTCGGTGACCCGGCGCGTGAACTCGTCGGCGACGTCCTCGTGCACCAGGAACCGGTTCGCGGCGGTGCAGGCCTGGCCGGTGTTCCGGAACTTCGCGGCGAGTGCGCCCTCCACCGCCAGGTCGAGGTCGGCGTCGGCGAACACCAGGAACGGGGCGTTGCCCCCGAGCTCCATGCTCGTCCGGAGCACGTTCTGCGCCGCCTGGCCGAGCAGTGTGCGTCCGACCGGCGTGGAACCGGTGAACGACAGCTTCCGCAGGCGGGGGTCGGCGATCACGGGCGCGGAGACGTCGGCCGCCCGGGTGGTCGGGACGACGTTGACGACGCCGGCGGGCACGCCGGCCTCGACGAGCAGGTCGGCGAACAGCAGGGTGGTCAGCGGCGTCAGTTCGGCCGGCTTCACGACGACGGTGCAGCCGGCGGCGAGCGCCGGCGCGATCTTCCGGGTCGCCATCGCCAACGGGAAGTTCCACGGCGTGATCAGGAACGCGGGCCCGACGGGCTTGTGCGAGACGGTGGCGCGGCCGGTCCCCTCGGGGTTGGTGCCGTACGAACCGCCGATCCGGACCGCTTCCTCCGAGAACCAGCGGAGGAACTCGCCGCCGTACGCGACCTCGCCGCGGGCCTCGGCCAGGGGCTTGCCCATCTCCAGCGTCATCAGGAGCGCGAACTCCTCGCGTCGCTCCTGCAGCAGGTCGAACGCGCGGCGCAGCACCTCGGCGCGCTGCCGCGGCGGCGTCGCCGCCCAGCCGTGCCGTGCGGCGACGGCGGCGTCGAGCGCCTTCCGGCCGTCCTCGGGTGAGGCGTCGGCGATGTGCAGGAGTGTTTCGCCGGTCGCAGGGTCGACGACGGCGAAGGTCGCGTCGTCGGCCGCCGGCTGCCAGACACCGTCGACCAGGAGGCCCGTGGGGACGCGGTCGAGCACCGCCTGTTCGGCGGCTGGTCCGGTGGCGTCGGGGACGCTGGGCCAGGCTGTCGTGGGGATGGTCGCGCTCACGACGCGGCCAGCCCGTCGAGGACGACGGTCAGGCCGTCGCGGAGCAGGTCGTCGTCGATCGACAGCGGCGGCAGGAAGCGCACGACGTTGCCGTACGTGCCGGCCGTGAGGGCGATGACCCCGTGCTCGAACGCGTGCCGCACCACCCGTCCGGTGAGCCCGGGGTCGGGATCACCGGTGGCGGGGTCGACGAGCTCCATCGCGACCATCGCACCGCGACCGCGGACGTCGCCGATGCGGGGGTCGTCGGCCTGGGCGCTGCGCAGGGCGTCGAGCAGGACCGTGCCGATCGCCCCGGCGCGCTCGACGAGTCCGTCGTGCTCGAAGGCGTCGATGGCCGCGAGGGCTGCGGCGCAGGCGATCGGGTTGCCGCCGTAGGTCCCGCCGAGGCCACCGACGTGGGCGGAGTCCATGATCGCCGCACGCCCGGTCACGCCGGACAGCGGGAGTCCGCCGGCCATGCCCTTCGCGGTCGTGACGACGTCGGGCACGATCCCCTCGTGCTCGCTGGCGAACATCGCGCCGGTGCGGGCGAACCCGGTCTGCACCTCGTCGGCGATGAACACGACGCCGTTGGCGGCGGTCCACTCGGACAGCGCGGTCAGGAACCCCGGTGCCGGGACGACGAAGCCGCCCTCGCCCTGGATCGGTTCGATCAGGACCGCGGCGGTGTTCTCGGCGCCGACCTGCTTCTCGATCTGGCTGATCGCACGCTTCGCCGCTTCGGGCCCCGACAGCCCGTCGTGGAACGGGTACGACATCGGGACGCGGTAGACCTCGGGTGCGAACGGCCCGAAGCCGTTCTTGTAGGGCTGGTTCTTCGCGGTCAGCGCCATCGTCAGGTTCGTGCGGCCGTGGTACGCGTGGTCGAAGACGACGACGGCCTGCCGACCGGTGTGCTTCCGGGCGATCTTGACGGCGTTCTCGACGGCCTCGGCCCCGGAGTTGAACAGCGCCGTCCGCTTCTCGTGGTCGCCGGGGGTCAGCCGGTTGAGCGCCTCGGCGACGGCGACGTACCCGTCGTAGGCGGCGATGGTGAAGCACGTGTGCGTGAAGGCCGCGACCTGCTCGGTGACGGCGGCGACCACGCCGGGGTGGGCGTTGCCGACCGACGTCACGGCGATCCCGGACCCGAGGTCGACGAACGAGTTGCCGTCGGCGTCGACCACCACGCCGCCACCGGCCGCGACGACCGCGATGGGCACGGCGACGCCGACCCCGGCCGCGACGGCGCCGGCCTTCCGGGCGAGCAGCTCCTGCGATCGCGGGCCGGGGACGGCCGTGACGAGCCGTCGTTCCTGGGGCAGCGACGGGCCGCCGGTGGTCGCTCGGTTCGCGGACGCTGCGGTGGAGGACATGCCGCGATGGTAGGAGCCACCACCGCACACTCGTACTGTCCACGGCGTACATCGACACCCGGGCGGATCGACCCGGTGGATAGGGTGACGGCATGCCCGCAACGCTGCGCTCCCTGCTGCACCGGGGTGGACTCCACCTGCGCCCGCTCACCGACGCGGACGAGCACGCCCTCGATGCCCCGCTGTCCTGGCTGCACAGCTCGGACCTCGAGGACCCGACCCCGTTCCTCGCCGAAGGCCAGGGGCTGCTCACGACCGGCACGCAGTTCGGTGCCGAAGCCGACGTCCGCGACGACGTCGCCGATGCCTACGTCCGGCGGCTCGTGGACCGCGGTGTCGTGGCGCTCGGGTTCGGCACCGAGGTGGTCCGCGCCGGCACCCCCGACGCCCTGGTCACCGCCTGCACCCGGCACGGACTGCCGCTGTTCGAGGTGCCCTACGAGACCTCCTTCATCGCGGTCGCGCAGGCCAACGCCGAAGCGGTCGCACGGGACGCCAACGCGCGCGGCGCCTGGGCCCTCGCCGCGCAGCGCGCCATCTCGCTCGCCGCGATGCGACCGGACGGACTCGGCGCGACCATCGCCGAGCTGTCCCGGCAGCTCGACGGGTGGGTCGGCCTGTTCGACGTCTCCGGGCGGCTCGACCGCGGACACCCCGCCGACGGGCTGCCCGCCGCCGACCTCGACCTCCTGCGCACCGAGGCGCTGCGGCTGCTGCGCTCCGGGCAGCGGGCGAGCCTGCCGGTCGCCACGGACCGGGGCGTCGGGTACACCCTGCAGACGCTCGGCAGCGGCGGGCACCTGAGCGGCGTGCTCGCGATCGCGAACGGCGGAGCACTCGACCGGGCCGGACGCGAGGTCGTCACGGCCGTGATCGCCCTGGCCGGCCTCGCCCTGCAGCAGAACCGCGAGCTCGCCCGTGCCCGGGGACTCCTGCGGACCGGACTCCTCACGATGCTGTCCGTCGGCGAACCCGAGGTGGTGCAGGCGACGTCCCGCGAGGTGTGGGGGCCGCTGCCCGCCGAACCCGTCCGGATCGCGGCCGTCGACGTCCCCGACCACGACCTCGACACCGTGGTGGACCTGCTCGAACTGTGGGTGCAGGAGCGTCCGGGGCACCTGTTCTTCGCGGTCGACGACGCCGTGTTCCTCTGCGTGAACGCGGACGACACCGGGATCGTCGCCGAACTCGTCGACCGCTTCGACCTGCGCGCCGGCCTGTCCGACGGCGCCGCGTACCGGTCCTTCGGGCGCGCCCGCACCGAGGCCGTGCAGGCACTCGACCGACGTCGTGAAGGACGCCCGGGCACCACCGAGTTCGGCGACCTCGCCCGAGAAGGGGTGCTCGCCCACCTCGCCCACGTCGACGTGGACGCCGGTGCCGTCGCCCGCGCGTTCCTCGCCCCGCTGCTCGACCACGACCGCACGGCCGGCACCGAGCTCACGGGCACCGTCCGGACCTGGCTGCAGGAGAACTGCGAGTACGACCGCACCGCACGGGTCCTCGGCATCCACCGGCACACCGCCCGCGCCCGGGTGGAGCACGCCGGTCGGCTCCTCGACCGTGACCTCTCCGTCTTCTCGACCCGGGCCGACCTCTGGGCAGCCTTCGTGGTCGAGGGCGCGTGATGCGCGGATACGGTGGGACGATGCCGTCGACACCGGCCCGCCGGCGCCTGAGCCCGGCCGAACGCGGATCCCAGATCACGGCAGCCGCCGTCGAACTGGCGCGTGCCGAGGGCCTCGCGGCGGTGACGCTCCGCGGGGTCGCCGCCGTGATCGGGGTCGCACCCTCGCTCGTCGCCCACTACCGCCCGAGCATGGAGGACCTGGTCGGCGAGACGTTCCGCACCGTCGCGGACGCCGAGGTCGCTGAGGTCCGCGCGATCGTCGCCGCTGCGCCCGACCCCGTCTCCGGCCTCCGCACCCTGCTCGGTTGCATCGCCGACCCCGCCCGCGACGACGTCGCCACCCTGTGGGCCGACGCGTGGAGCATCGGCCGCACGAACGCGGCACTGGCGACCGCGGCACGGGACGCCATGGACGACTGGCAGCTCCTCGCCACCACGGTCGTCGTCGACGGGGTGCGCGCGGGGGTACTGCACACCGACGACCCGGACGGCGTCGGACGGCTGCTCTTCGCGCTCGTCGACGCCACCAACGGGTACGCCCTGGTCGACTACCTCGACCGCCCGACCCGCGAGGGCCTGGTCCGCACGACGATCGCACGAGCGGTGGGCCTGGACGGGTCAGCCCTGTCGGGGTGACACCCGCCGCAGTGCCACTGACCGCATTGCCACCCACTGCAGCAGCATGATCGTCTTGCCGTCGGCGATCCGACCGTCCGCCACCATCGCGAGCGCCTCGTCGAGCTGCACCTCGAGCACCTCGATGTCCTCGCCCTCGTCCTCGATGCCGCCGCCGGCCTCGACCCGGTCGGCCGGGGTGTACGCGCCGAGGTAGAAGTGCACCCGCTCGGTGACCGAACCGGGGCTCATGAACACGTCGCCCAGGTGCTCGAGCGCACCGAGCCGGATGCCGAGCTCCTCGACCGCTTCACGCCGCACCGCGGTCTCGGGGTCGTCCTCGTCGAGCAGTCCCGCCGCGGCCTCGATCAACATGCCGTCCGGGTGTCCGTTCACGTACGCGGGCCACCGGAACTGCCGCGTGAGCAGGACGGTGCCGCGCTCGGCGTCGTACGGCAGCACCGTCGCGCCGTTGCCGCGGTCGTAGGTCTCGCGCTGCTGCCGGTCCCACCGACCGTCACGGCGCCGGACGTCGAGGGTCGTGCGGCGGAGCACGTGCCACCCGTTCGACACCACCTCGACGTCCCGCACGACGACGTCGGGGTTGCGGTCGAGGGCACGGCCCACGGCGTCGAGGCCCGTCCGACCACGGTCGTCGGGGACGTCCACTCCGGGACGCTGGACGGTGGTGCGTTCGTCGGTCACCCGGTCACCGTAGCGGGGCACCTCGGCAGGACTCCGTCCGCTCGGTACGCTCGACGTGCCGCACCAGGGAGCGGCAGAGGACGGTGCAGCATGACCAGGACGTTCATCCTCCGACGACCGGACCGACCGCAGGTGGTCACCGTGTCCTTCGTGCTGTGGTTGGTGTGGGTGGCAGCCTGCGTCGCGGCCACGGTGCTCCAGTTCTTCGCGACGGACGCGGCGGTCGGCCAGGCGCCGGTCCTCGCCGGGATCGTCGCCCTGGTGCTCTGGGCCCTGGTGACGTGGGCGGTGTTCCGGATGGCCGCGGGCTCCCGCGTCGCGCGCATCGTGCTCGTCGTCGTCGCGGCCTTCCGCGCGCTCCTGAGCGTCACCGGCGGCGAACTCGCGGTCCTGACGATCGCGCTGTCGGTCGTCGCCGCGGTCCTGCTGTTCCTGCCCAGCGCGCGCCCGTTCTTCGCCCCGCAGCAGGCCCGGAGAGCCGACCACGGGTTCGACGGAACCGGCGTGTCGGGGCCGAGCCGTGCCTCCAGGCCGGATGCCGACCACACGACGGACGCCGACCGGGGCTGAGGCCGGAAGCGTCGACGGCCGTCCCGGCCCGGCCCGAGAAACAGGAAAGGCCCCGGATTCCTCCGGGGCCTTTCCTGTTTTCGCCTGGTGCGCGAGGGGGGACTTGAACCCCCACGCCGTTTCCAGCACACGGACCTGAACCGTGCGCGTCTACCAATTCCGCCACTCGCGCCAGCCCCGAAACACTACCACGCACAGACGGGTGTCAACGCCAACCACTACCATGCAGTGGTTGACGACCGACGACACGGGAGACGCATGGGCCTGCTGGACAACTTCGAGCGAGGGTTGGAACGCGCCGTCAACGGCGCGTTCGCGAAGACCTTCCGCTCCGGGGTGCAGCCCGTCGAGATCTCGAGCGCCCTGCGGCGCGAGCTCGACACGAAGGCCGCGGTGGTCTCCCGTGAACGCATCCTCGTGCCGAACGAGTTCACCGTGCGCCTGGCACCGCCCGACTGCACGCGCATGAACGACGTCGGTCGCCCGCTCATCGACGAACTGACCCAGATGGTGCACCAACACGCCGTCGCGCAGAACTACTCGTTCTCCGGCCCGGTCACCATCCGGCTCCAGCAGGACGGCACGCTCTCGACGGGCATCCTGCAGGTCGACTCCACCACCGTGCAGCGCGACGTGGCCTGGATCCCGGTGCTCGACATCGGCTCGCAGCGACACCGACTGCACCGCGGGCGCACGGTGATCGGGCGCGGAAGCGACGCGGACATCACCATCGCGGACACCGGGACGAGCCGGAAGCACGTCGAGGTGCTGTGGGACGGCAAGCACGCCCAGGCCACCGATCTCGGCTCCACGAACGGCTCGAAACTGAACGGTCAGCACTTCCAGCAGGCGATCGTTGAGCCGGACTCCACCATCGAGATCGGTCGTACCCGTATGGTGTTCCGGGTGATCCCGGAGAACGACGGAGGTGCTCGATGACCACAGGCCTGACCCTGCTCGTCCTGCGCTTCGCGTTCCTCGCGGTGCTCTGGCTGTTCGTCTTCGTGATCGTGTTCGCCCTGCGCAGCGATCTCTTCGGCCAGCGCGTCCGCACGATCCCGACCGATCCCAAGTCGGCGCCGTCCGGGCCCAGCACCCCCACCGTCCCCGCTGCGGCGGCCCCCGGGCCCGCCTCGAGCGGTGCCTTCACCGACGTGATCGGTCAACCGAGCAGTGGGCAACGGCCCGCCTCGCCGGCAGCGGCCCGACTCGTCATCACCGAGGGTGCGCGCGAGGGCATGGAGATGCCGCTGGGTGGCGGCCCCATCACGATCGGGCGTTCGAGCGAGTCGAACGTCGTGATCCGTGACGACTACACCTCGACCAACCACGCCCGCCTCGACCTCCGCGCCGACGGCTGGCTCCTCACCGACCTCGAGTCCACGAACGGCACCTTCGTCAACGGTCAGAAGGTGAGCGCTCCCGTCCTCGTGGCAGAGGGCACGCCCATCACGATCGGGACGACGACGTTCGAGCTGCGGCGGTAACCCGGCATGACCGCTCGCACGCTGAGCGCCGCTGTGTCCCACGTGGGGCGCATCCGCGCGAACAACCAGGACTCCGGCTACGCCGGGGCGCACCTGTTCGCGGTGGCGGACGGCATGGGCGGCCACGCCGGCGGTGACGTCGCCTCGGCGATCGCGATCCGACGCATCCGCGAGGTCGACCGCGAGTTCCCGTCGGCGCACGACGCCGAGTTCGCGCTGCAGTCGGCGCTCATCGCGGCGAACCAGCTGATCACCGAGACCGTGTTCGAGCACCAGGAGCTCACCGGCATGGGCACCACGGTGTCCGCGATGATCCGCGTCGGCGAGCAGATCGCGATCGCGCACATCGGCGACTCCCGCATCTACCGTCACCGCGACGGCGAGCTGCAGCAGATCACGTCGGACCACACCTTCGTCCAGCGGCTGGTCGACAGCGGCCGGATCACGCCGGAGGAAGCCGCGGTCCACCCGCGTCGCTCCGTGCTGATGCGCGTGCTCGGCGACGTCGATGCTGCACCCGAGGTCGACACGGCCATCATGGACATCCAGCCGGGCGACCGCTGGCTGCTCTGTTCCGACGGCCTGTCCTCGTACCTGGCCGAAGAGCGCATCCGTCACGCCCTGGCCTCGAACATGGACGCCAACCAGGTCACGCAGCGCCTGGTGAAGGAGACGCTCGACCACGGCGCCCCCGACAACGTCACCGTCGTGGTGATGGATGTCACGGACACCGAACCCGAGGACGACGACGACGCGGCCACCACGGTCGGCTCCGCCGCGGCACCGCTCACCTTCGAGGCGTCGACCGGCCGCAAGCCGATCCGCCTCCCCACGATCCTGCTGCACCCGCTCAAGGTCACCACCGCCCCCGAGGACTCGCACTTCGAACCGGAGTCCGACCAGTTCTTCGCCGAGCTCATCGCCGAGGACCGCCGACGCCGCATCCGTCGTCGGGTGTCCTGGACCGTCGCGCTCGTGGTCGCCGTCGCCGTGCTCGTCGGCGCGGTGTTCGTCGGCTGGCGGATCACGCAGGACCACTACTACGTCGGTACCGACCGGGGCACCGTCGCGATCTACAAGGGCGTGCAGCAGTCGATCGGGCCGTTGGCCCTGTCGGACGTGTACGAGGACAGCGACATCACGGTCTCGTCGCTGCCGGACTACACCCGCGAGAACGTCCGCTCCACGATCAACGCGCAGTCGCTCTCCGACGCACGGGACATCGTCGAGCGCCTGCGCAAGGCCGCCGCGACCGGTGAGGACCAGGCCGGCACCGGTGGGGACGGCGACGCCAGCTCGTCCCCGTCGCCCTCGCCGACCCGATCGCCGTCGCCGAGCCCCACGCGGAGCCCGCGATGAGCAACGCCACGGCCGCCCAGTCCTTCACCCAGGCGATCACGATCAAGCTCCGAGAGCCCGCTCGCGCGCGGAACCTCGAGCTCTTCCTGCTCGTCATCGCGTGCGGCATCTGCGCGGGTGCGATGGTGCTCGTGCAGCTCGGCACCAAGGGCCGGCTGTTCGACCAGTCGGTGCTCTGGGTCGGCGGCGGCATCCTCGGCCTCGCGCTGGTCATGCACGTGGTGCTGCGGGTCGTCGCCAAGAACGCCGACCCGTTCATCCTGCCGATCGCGCTCGTCCTGAACGGCATCGGCATCGCCGAGATCTACCGCATCGACGTCCACAACGGCCTGTCCGGCTGGGACGCCATCGGCGTGAAGCAGATCGTCTGGACGATGCTCGCGATGGTCCTGGCGATCATCACGCTCGTCGCCGTCCGGAACCACCGGTTCCTGCAGCGGTACCGGTACATCTTCATGGCGCTCACGATCGTCCTGCTGCTCCTGCCGATGCTGCCGGGGATCGGCACGAACATCGGTGGCGCGCGGGTCTGGATCAAGATCGGCCCGTTCTCGTTCCAGCCCGGTGAGCTCGCGAAGATCACCATGGCGCTGTTCTTCGCCGGGTACCTCGTCACCGCCCGCGACTCGCTGTCGATCGTCGGCAAGAAGTTCCTCGGCATGACGTTCCCGCGTGCCCGTGACCTCGGCCCGATCCTGGTCATGTGGGGCGCCGCGATGGCCGTCCTGGTGTTCCAGCGCGACCTCGGCACCGCCCTGCTCTACTTCGGCCTGTTCCTGGTGATGATCTACGTGGCCACGGCACGGATCAGCTGGGTCGCGATCGGTCTCACGCTGTTCATCGGTGGCGCCCTCGTCGCGCAGAGCGTCCTGGAGTACGTCCGCGGTCGCTTCGAACAGTGGCTCGACCCGTTCAACCAAGAGGTCTTCAGCCGCGACACCCAGGCGAGCTACCAGCTGGTGCAGGGCCTGTTCGGCTTCGCGAACGGCGGGATCACCGGCACGGGGCTCGGGCAGGGCCGGCCGTACATCACGCCGGTCGCCAACGCCGACTACATCGTCGCGTCGCTCGGTGAAGAGCTCGGCCTGATCGGCGTCTTCGCGATCCTCGCCCTCTTCATCGTGTTCGCCTCGCGTGGCATCCGCGTCGGGTTCATGGCGCAGGACGACTTCGGCAAGCTGCTCGGGGTCGGCTTCGGCTTCATCATCGCCCTGCAGGTGTTCGTCGTCGTCGGTGGCATCACCCGGATCATCCCGGTGACCGGTCTGACCACGCCGTTCATGGCCGCCGGTGGTTCCTCGCTCATCGCCAACTGGATCATCGCCGCGATGCTGCTGCGACTCACCGATTCCATCCCAGCCGAACAACGCGTCCAGCAGGGCGCGATCCCCGCCGCGAGCGGGCGGTCTGCGCGCGCGACCAGGAAGGAGCGTCGTCGATGAACCGACAGCTCCGCGGTGTCTCGACCGTCATCGTGCTCATGTTCGTCGCACTCTTCGTGTCGACGACGTCGATCCAGTTCTTCGCGGCCGACTCGTTGCGCGCCGACTCCCGGAACTCCCGAACCATCTTGGACAGTTACTCCACCAAGCGTGGCGCGATCCTCGTCGACGGCAGCCCGATCGCCGAGTCGACCCCGGTGGACGACCAGTACCAGTACCAGCGGAAGTACACGAACGGCGACCTGTACTCCGCGGTCACCGGGTACTTCACGATCGGGCAGGGCAACACCGGCATCGAGAGCGCGGAGAACACCGTGCTCTCGGGCAACTCGGACGCCTCGTTCTTCCAGAACCTCAACTCGATCCTCACCGGCCAGGACGTCCAGGGCGACAACGTCAACCTGACCATCGACCCGGACGTGCAGCAGGCCGCGTACGACGCACTCGGCACCAACAGCGGCGCCGTTGTCGCGATCCAGCCGAAGACCGGCAAGATCCTCGCGATGGTGTCGAAGCCGAGCTACGACCCGAACTCGCTCACCTCGCACGACACGGCCGAGGTCAAGCGGCAGTACGACGCGCTGCTCGGGGCCGACACCGCCCCGCTGCAGAACCGTGCCATCGGCGGCGACCTGTACACCCCCGGATCGGTGTTCAAGCTCGTGGTGGCCTCGGCGGCACTCGAGGGCGGCAAGTACAACCTCGACTCCACGTTCCCGAACCCGTCGCGACTGCAGCTGCCCGGCACGAGCTCGTACATCAACAACGCCGAGGGCGGCACGTGCGGCGGCGGCGACAAGGTCAAGCTCCGCACAGCCATCCAGTACTCGTGCAACATCCCCTTCGCCGAACTCGGCCAGAAGCTCGGGTACGACGCGATCAAGAGGATGGCCGACAAGTACGGCTTCGGCGACGCGATCGAGATCCCGATGGCAGCGACCGCCAGCCAGTACCCCGACGTCGACTCGACGGCCCAGCTCATGCTGAGCGCCTTCGGCCAGGCGAGCGTCCGGGTCTCCCCGCTGCAGATGGCGATGGTGTCGGCCGGCATCGCGAACGGCGGCAAGGTCATGCAGCCCTCACTCGTCGACTCGATCACCACGAGCGACCTGAAGACGGTCGAGTCCTTCTCCCCGAAGCAGTACAGTGATCCGCTGTCGTCCTCCGAGTCCGCTGACCTCACCGAGGCCATGCAGAGCGTCGTGAGCGCGGGGACCGGTACCAATGCCAAGATCGACGGTGTCGACGTCGCCGGCAAGACCGGCACGGCCGAAGGTGGCACCGGCGATCCCTACACGCTCTGGTTCACGGGGTTCGCCCCCGCCAAGGACCCGGAGGTGGCCGTCGCGGTCGTCGTCGGCAACGGCGGCGGGCTCGGGCAGTCCGGAGTCGGCAACACGGTCGCGGCCCCGGTCGCGAAGAAAGTCATGGAGGCGGTGCTGAACAAATGAGACCCACCAGCGGACTCACCTTCGGTGGGCGGTACCAGCTCTCCTCCCGGGTCGCCATCGGCGGCATGGGCGAGGTGTGGCAGGCGACCGACCTCGTCATCGGCCGAACCGTCGCACTCAAGATCCTCAAGGACGAGTACCTCGGTGACCCCGGCTTCCTCGAGCGCTTCCGCGCCGAGGCCCGGCACGCCGCCCTCGTCAACCACGAGGGCATCGCCAACGTCTTCGACTACGGCGAGGAGGACGGCAGCGCCTACCTCGTGATGGAGCTCGTCCCCGGCGAAGCCCTGTCGACCATGATCGAGCGCGAGCACACGCTCCCGGTCGACAAGGTGCTCGACATCGTCGCGCAGACCGCGAACGCCCTGCAGGCCGCACACGCGGTCGGCCTGGTGCACCGCGACATCAAGCCCGGCAACCTGCTCATCACGCCCGACGGCCGCGTCAAGATCACCGACTTCGGCATCGCCCGCATCGCCGACCAGGTCCCGCTCACCGCGACCGGTCAGGTGATGGGCACGGTGCAGTACCTGTCGCCCGAGCAGGCGAGCGGCCACCCCGCCTCGCCGTCGACCGACATCTACTCGCTCGGCATCGTCGCGTACGAGGCCCTGGCGGGTCGTCGTCCGTTCACCGGTGAGTCGCAGGTCGCGATCGCGATGGCGCACATCAACGAGCAGCCGCCGCCGCTGCCCGGGGACATCCCCGAGCCCGTCTCGGCCCTGGTCATCTCGTGCATCGCGAAGAAGCCGGCCGACCGTCCCGCGACGGCCGCGAACCTCGCACGCGCCGCACAGGCGCTGCGTCGTGGTGACGTCGCCGCAGCCACCGTGGCCGTCCCCGCGATCGCGCAGAACGGCACCGTCGCGTTCAACCCGCCGCAGGGCCAGGGGAACGACGCCGCGACCGCACTCCTCGGCGCCCAGGCCGGAGCGATGGCCGGCGGACCGGGCACCCCCCGCTCCCCCGTCTCCGACGAGCCCGAGGAACCGAAGAAGAAGCGCGCCTGGATCTGGTGGGTCGTCGGCATCATCGTCGTGCTCGCCATCGCCGCCGGCGCCGCGTACGCCCTGAACGCGAACAACGCCCCGGAACCCGAGCCCACGAAGTCCTCGAGCGCGCCGAAGCCGACCCGCACGCCCACGCAGACCCCGTCCCCCGAACCGACCGAGACCCGCGTCACGGTCTCGGCGGCGGACTACCAGGGGCAGAACGCCGAGCAGGTCGCGAACCAGCTCCGCGCCCGGGGCCTGCAGGCCGAGGTCGTCGCCGGGTCGAACGCCACGTCGTCCGACCAGGTCGGGACCGTCGAGTCGCTCAGCCCCGAGGGCAGCCTGGCCCCCGGCACCCTCGTCACCGTCAAGGCGTTCGGCGACGTGCTGACCGCAGCGGCGCCCGAGCGTGCCACCGGCGGGACCGTCAGCGAGTCCGGTCGTGTGACCTTCAGCTGGCCCGCGTACACGAGCTGCCCCGCCGGGTACTCGGACGTCAGCTACACGTACACGATCGACAACGGCACCGTCCCCTCGAACGGCAGCAGCTCCGGCTCCACCTCCGGTACTGCGGTGACCGTCGCCGGCGCCCAGTACGGCAAGGTGACCCTGTCGTACAAGGTGACCTGCAAGTCGCCGCAGTCCGATTCCTCGGTGGTCTCCGCGTCCTCGCCGGGCGCGCAGGTCGAGTGGACCGAGCCCACGGACCAGGAGACGACCAACCCGGACGACGGGATCAACCCGACCGAGACCCCGCAAGACGACCTGTGAACGACCCCCGGACGGGGACTGTCGACACCGTTCGGTAACGGTTCGGTCGACCCCTCCCTGACCAGCGTCTCACCAGGTGGTGCTGCCGTACACTAGCCCGGACGAACAGACGGAGGAGTACGTGCCAGAAGGTGTGACCGCGGGGATCACGCTCCTCGCCAATCGCTACGAGATCGGTGACGTCATCGGTCGGGGCGGCATGGCGACCGTGCACCTCGGCAACGACACCCGCCTCGGCCGCAAGGTCGCGGTGAAGCTCCTCAAGCCGAGCCTCGCCAACGACCCGGCATTCCGCACGCGGTTCCGGCAGGAAGCCCAGGCCGCTGCACGCATGGCCCACCCCACCGTCGTCCGCGTGTACGACGCCGGCGAAGAGACGGTGTCCGAGCCGTCGGGCGCCGAGGTGCAGGTCCCCTTCATCGTCATGGAGTACGTCGAGGGCCGTCCACTCTCCGACATCATCGCCGAGGGCGCCGTCGCCCCGGACGAAGCCGTGCGCATCACCGAGGGCATCCTCACCGCGCTCGAGTACTCGCACCGTGCGGGCGTGGTCCACCGCGACATCAAGCCCGCCAACGTCATGGTCACCCACACCGGCCAGGTCAAGGTCATGGACTTCGGCATCGCCCGGGCCATCACCGACACCTCGGCGACGGTCGCGCAGACCACGTCGATCCTCGGCACCGCCTCGTACTTCTCACCGGAGCAGGCCCGCGGCGAGACCGTCGACGCCCGCACCGACCTCTACTCCACCGGCGTCGTGCTCTTCGAGCTCCTCACCGGTCGCGCACCGTTCCTCGGGGACACCCCGGTGGCGGTCGCCTACCAGCACGTCAGCGAGCAGCCGGTCGCACCGTCGACGATCTCGCCCGACGTGTCCCCGGCGCTCGACGCCGTGACCCTCCACGCCCTGGTCAAGGACCGCACGCGCCGGTTCCAGAACGCGGCCGAGTTCCGCTCGGACCTGCAGCAGGCCGCAGCCGGCCGGGTGCCCGCGTCGACGAAGAAGCAGCAGCAGAACGCGGCGAACGACGCCTCGACCGTGCTCTTCGGCGTCGACCCCCGCACGACGACCAACGCCGCATCGGCGTTCCGCGAACTCGACGACGACACCGCCGAGCACCGACCTCAGCGCACGCAGAACCGGCCCCCGGTCGCGTGGATCTGGGTCGGCATCCTGCTCACCGTCGCGGTCATCGTCGCCGTGGTGTTCTTCGTCGCCAACCTGCAGCCGGGCAAGCCGCCGGTGTCGTCCTCGGTCAGCGTGCCCAACGTGGCGGGGTCGACCTACAGCGCCGCGGCCAGCGCCCTCGACAAGAAGGACCTCAAGCCCGTCAAGGTCGAGGAGAACTCCGACAGCGTCGACAAGGGCACGGTCATCCGGACGGATCCGGGCTCCGGCGTGAACGTCGGGCGCAACCAGAACGTCAACGTCGTGGTCTCCCTCGGCCCGGAACGCGTCCCCGTGCCCGAGCTCAACGGGCAGTCGCAAGCGGCTGCGCAACAGTCCCTCGACGACGCCGGATTCCGTCTCGGCGCGATCTCGAGCGACTACTCGGCCGACGTCCCCGAGGGCACCGTGCTGAGCTCCGACCCCGAGTCGGGTTCCCTGCACACCAAGGGCATCGTGATCAACCTCACGATCTCCAACGGCAAGGTGCAGCTGCCCGACGTCACGCAGCAGCAGTACTCGGCGGCGAAGGCCACCGTCGAGCAGCTCGGGCTCACCGTGAACCCGGCGCCGTCCTACTCGTGCACCGGCGGACTCGTGACCCAGCAGGACACCCCTGCCGGAGACGTCGCCCAGGGCAGCGCCGTCACGCTCACCTACTGCGCACGAGCTGCGGCGCCGCCGAAGGCACCCTCGTCCAACAACGACAGCGGCGGCAGCAACGGGAACAACGATCGCGGTGACGACCGGGGTGACGACGGCCGCTGAGCCGACCGTCTCCTGACGCGACCGTCCTGACGGACGGGTGACGGGCCTCCCGTCCGTCCTCCGTGCCCACAGGCAGGTCCGCTCGTCGCCTCCGCTCCTGACGGCCTGGAGGCACGGCGCACGCCCGCAACCGACGGCACGTCACGCAGACGGTGCGGTCCAGTGCCGGAAGACGCCGTCGTGTCGGCACGACGCCCCGGAACGCACGAGACGCCGCCGGATCCGGCGGCGTCTCGATGACACGACGGCGTCTGCCGCCGCGGGGGTTCGTCAGGCGCGGTGCGTCGCGATGAGCGGCCCGAGGTCGGCGGCGCGTTCGGCGGCTCCCGACAGCCCGGTGGTCTCGAGCCAGTTGCCGACCATGCGGTACCCGCCCTCGGTCAGGACCGACTCCGGGTGGAACTGCACGCCGAACACGGGGTGCGCGCGGTGCTGCACGCCCATGATGACCCCGCCCTCGGTCCGCGCGGTCACGGTGAGCTCGTCGGGGACGGTGCCGTCGACGATCGCGAGCGAGTGGTACCGCGTGGCCGTGAAGGGGTGCGGGACGCCGGCGAAGAGCGCGCTGTCGTCGTGGTCGACCTCGGAGGTCTTGCCGTGCATGAGCTCCTCGGCGTGCGTGACCGTGGCGCCGAGCGCCTCCGCGATGGCCTGGTGCCCCAGGCAGACACCGAGCAGCGGGGTCTCGGCGGCGATGGCCGCGTGCACCGTGGGGATCGAGACGCCGGCAGCCGCCGGTGTTCCCGGACCGGGCGACAGGAGCACGCCGTCGTACTCCGCGATGCGGTCGGCGATCTCGGACTCGGGGAAGGCATCGTTGCGCACGACGTCGGTCTCGGCGCCGAGCTGCTGCACGTACCCGTTGAGCGTGTAGACGAAGCTGTCGTAGTTGTCGACGACGAGGATCCTGGTCATGGCGGTTCACCGTACTCGTGGGGGATGTGTGCGGCGGTCCGCGGGCCGATCCACACACGTGGTCACGGTAGGATACCGGCCATGGCCAAGGACAAGGACCGCACCAAGCCCGCCCGGACGACCCGAGCTGACTCGGTCGACACCGCGGGGGACGCCCCGAACCCGGTGTGGTTCAAGCCGGTCATGTTCGGCTTCATGCTCATCGGTCTGGTGTGGGTGATCGTCTTCTACATATCGAACGCCACGCTGCCGGTTCCGAGCCTCGGCTCCTGGAACATCGTCGTCGGCTTCGGCATCATGTTCGTCGGCTTCCTCATGACCACCCGCTGGCGCTGACCCTCAGCCCGCTGTTCTCCCGACGCCCGTCGCACCGCAAGGTGCGGCGGGCGTCGTCGTTCTCCACAAGCTCAAGCACTCCTGGAACGCACATCCTCGAGGATCCCACCGTTCTCCACACTTTTCCCCACTCTCCACACCGTCATCCACATCCAGACCCCGGAGTTATCCACAACCGATTCCACAGTGGGGATAATCACACTGGTGTAACTCACCGACTTCTCCACACCTGTGGATAACTCCCAGAGCCGCTGTGGACAGCTGTGGATGAACAGGACGCGGCCTACCCCGGGAACGACGAACGCCCCGCCGCAGTGCGACGGGGCGTTCGGGGAGCGTTGTGGCCGCGTCAGCCGATCGTGACCGCGTACCCGACAGCGGTGAGCGCGATGCCGAGCACCGCCGCGCCGATGATCAGCGCGATCTGCAGCGGACGCTTCCGGATGTTGCGCGTCTGTGCGAAGACGAAGCCCATCAGGAAGCCGCCGATGATCCCGCCCACGTGCGCCTGCCACGAGATGTTGACGCCGGGCAGGAACCCGATGACCAGGTTCAGTCCCATGAGCACGAGGAGCTGCACGGCGTTGTTCCCCAGGCTGCGCTGCAGCACGAAGAACGCGGCGAACAGCCCGAAGATGGCACCCGAAGCACCCAGCACGGTCGTCCCCGGCGCCAGGAAGGTGACGAGCATGGACCCGAAGATCCCCGTGATGAAGTACAGCGCCACGAACCGCCAGGTGCCGAGCATGTTCTCGAGCATCCGACCGAAGATCCAGAGCGCCCACATGTTGAACAGGATGTGGAAGATGCCCGAGTGCACGAACAGCGAGGTCACCACACGCCAGGGCTGCGTCGGCAGCAGGAACGAGTTGTAGGCGAGCAAGCTCGTGAAGAACCGCCCGCTGACCTGGTCGAGCAACCAGATCGCCACCGTGATCGCCACGATGACGGTCGTGCCCTTCTGGTCGAGTATGGCGAAGCGCCGCCGAGCGACCGTGAACCCACTGGGGGCTCCGGACGCTCGGCGGTTCGCTGCGAACTGTGCTCGCTGTTCACGCACGCACTCCGGGCAGTGCACCCCGACCGCCGCCGGCGTCTGGCACTCCGGGCAGATCGTCCGCCCACAGCGCTGGCAGAGCACGAAGCTCTGCCGGTCCGGATGCCGGTAGCAGGTGTTGTTCGGGTTGTACGCCTGGTCGGTCACGTGCGGGTCAGACGCCTTCGACGTCGATGCTCTGGATGACGACGTCCTCGACGGGCTTGTCACGACCGTCGGTCGGGACGCCCTCGATCGCGTCGACGACCGCGCGAGACTCGTCGTCGGCGACCTCACCGAAGATGGTGTGCTTGCCCTGCAGCCACGGCGTCGCCACCGTGGTGATGAAGAACTGCGAGCCGTTGGTGCCGCGGCCGCCCTGGATGCCGGCGTTCGCCATGGCGAAGATGTAGGGGTTCTGGAACGTGAGCTCCGGGGAGATCTCGTCGTCGAAGCGGTACCCGGGGCCACCGATGCCCTGGCCGAGCGGGTCGCCGCCCTGGATCATGAAGTCCTTGATGATGCGGTGGAAGATCACGCCGTCGTAGAGCTTGTCGGTCGAGACCTTGCCCGTGCCGGGGTGGGTCCACTCCTGCTGGCCCGTGGCGAGGTCGACGAAGTTCTTGACGGTCTTCGGTGCGTGGTTGCCGAACAGGTTGACGCGGATGTCGCCCTTGTTGGTGTGGATCGTTGCGACAGCGGTGTGCAGAGACATGTTCCGATTCTCGCATGTACTCCTGACCGCGGACGGATTGCACAGCTGCGGTTCCGTGACCTGTCAGGCAGTGTGGTGGCAGGATGGGGTCACGCCGATCCGATGGAGGTACCAGATGACGACGATCGAGATCCCGCGAAAGCGTCGGAAGCAGATCAAGAAGCTCAAGGGCCAGACCGCCTCGCTCCTCGGCGAGCAGCGCAAGGTCCTCGAGCACGCGAACGCGATCCTGGCTGAGGCCCGGTCGAACGCCGCGGACGCAGCTCGCAAGGACATCGCACCCCGCGTGCAGAACGCGATCGACAACGGGATCCGTCCCGCGTTCGCCACTGGCGTGCACGCTGCCACCTCGGCAGCGCAGAGCGCTTCGCACAAGTTCCAGTCCGAGGTGGTCCCCGGACTCGTCTCGACCGCTGGCTCGGTGCTGAGCGTGACCGACCTCGCGAAGGACCCCCGGGTCAAGAAGATCGTGAAGAACGCGCAGAAGAAGAGCAAGAGCGCGAAGAAGGCTGCCGCGAAGTACGTCCCGTCGCAGCAGAAGAAGGGTCTCGGCTTCGGCGGAGTCGCACTCATCATCGTCGGCGTCGTCGCCGTCGCCGGTGCTGCGTACGCCGCGTACCAGACGCTCCGCGCCGACGACGACCTGTGGGTCGCCGACGACGCTGACACGGCGGAGAAGCCCGCCGCCTGACCTCCCGGTTCGTACGAAGGGCCCCGGCTGCTGCCGGGGCCCTTCGTCGTTCTCCGGGCACACGCTGAGTGCACGGGCCGGCCGACTGCTCTGAACGCGCCCATCCACGGACCTGGAGGCTCGCGCCGACCTGGCACCGTGCCTCCCGTCCGCCATGCGCTCGCACAACGCGCCCCGGGGACGCCGCCGAAAGGTCACAACCTGTCGTCCGGAGGACGCGCCGACAACAGTTCCAGCCACCCCGGCGAACCACACGCGGCATGTCGCGACCACTCGAGAAGATGCCGGCCGCAGGCAGATTGGCCGACCGAGCCGCCCGCGACGACCGCGCCGCAGGGGCGGCGGCGCGCATGGGCACAGAACGAAGCCCCTGGGCAGACGACGGAGTCGGCAACCAGGGGCTGATGCGAGTGGAGCCTGGGAGAATCGAACTCCCGACATCCTGCTTGCAAAGCAGGCGCTCTACCAACTGAGCTAAGGCCCCGAGTGCCACCGAGGTGATCGGCGACGGGATGGAATTGTCGTGCTGTTCCGGAGAACTGGTGGGGCTACAAGGACTTGAACCTTGGACCTCTTCGTTATCAGCGAAGCGCTCTAACCGCCTGAGCTATAGCCCCTCAGACCGGATGAAAGCCTACCGTACGATCCCGCCGGAACGAAATCGAGCAGTGGGCCCATCCGGCCCGGGTGTGTCAGTTGTTCGTGAAGCCCACGAGCAGACCGCCCGTGATCCGAACACTGAGGTTGTAGAGCACGCTCACGATGGCGCCGAGCACGGTGCCGACGACCACGTTGAGGATGCCCACGACGATGGAGAACCCGAGGACCTGGCCCAGCGAGAACTGGTCCATGATCGAGTAACTGTTCTGCCCGGTGACGTCCTTCAACAGGGCGTCGACCTGGGTGAACACACCCGTCTGGTTGAGGATGACCCACACCAGTGCCGTGGCGACCACGATCACGATGCTGCCGGCCAGGGCGATGAGGAAGCTCAGCTTCACCATCGACCAGAAGTCGACGTAGACCAGTCGCAACCGCACCTGGCGGGTGCCGACGGGTCGCTTCGCCTTCTTCTGGAGCTTCTCGGCGACACTACTCATTGCTTGACTGGTCCTCTCCGGCCTCGTCTGCGACGGGCGCGGTGTCGATGGGATCAGTGGAATCCGGGGCCGCTTCGGCTGGGCTGACCGTCTCCACCGGGCCCGCGGGCTCGATCTCGGCGTCGTCCTGGTCGTCCAGGTTCCGCTCGGTGTTCCGGGCCACCGCGATGATCCGGTCGTTCTCCGCGAACCTCGCGAAGACGACGCCCATCGTGTCACGGCCCTTGGCAGGGACCTCGGCCACGGCAGACCTTACCACCTTGCCCGATTGCAGCACGACGAGCACCTCGTCGTCCTCGCCGACGATGAGAGCGCCCACAAGATCGCCTCGGTCGAGCGCCAACTTGGCCACCTTGATGCCCAGACCACCACGGCCCTGCACCCGGTACTGGTCGACCGCGGTGCGCTTGGCGTAGCCGCCCTCGGTCATGACCCAGACGAAGCCGTCGTCGGAGACGACCCGGGCCGCGAGCAGCGAGTCGCCGTCGCGGAAGGACATGCCCTTCACACCCGAGGTCGAGCGACCCATCGGACGCAGGGTGTCGTTCGTCGCCGTGAACCGGAGCGACATGCCCTGGCGGGACACCAGGAGCAGGTCGTCGTGCTCGTCGACGAGCAGCGCCTGCCGGAGCTTGTCGCCGTCGCGCAGGTTGATCGCGATGATGCCGCCGGTGCGGTTCGTGTCGTACTCGGTGAGCGCGGTTTTCTTGACCAGACCGTGCTCGGTCGCGAGGACGAGGTACTGCGCGACCTCGTAGTCGCGGATGTCGAGCACCTGCTGGATCTGCTCGTCGGGCTGCATCGCGAGCAGGTTCGCGACGTGCTGGCCCTTCGCGTCGCGGCCGGCCTCCTGCAGCTCGTACGCCTTGGCGCGGTAGACCCGGCCCTGGTCGGTGAGGAACAGGAGCCAGTGGTGCGTCGTCGTGACGAAGAAGTGCTCGACGATGTCGTCGGCGCGGAGCTGGGCCCCGCGGACACCTCGACCGCCACGGTGCTGCGAGCGGTACTGGTCGCTGCGCGTGCGCTTGACGTAGCCACCGCGGGTGATGGTGACGACCATCTCCTCTTCGGGGATCAGGTCTTCCATCGACATGTCGCCGTCATAGCCGAACATGATCTCGGTACGGCGGTCGTCGCCGAAGCGGTCGACGATCTCGCTCAACTCGTCGCGGATGATCGAGCGCTGGCGGCTCTCCGATCCGAGGATGTCCTGGAAGTCGGCGATCTTGCGCTCGAGCTCTTCGGCCTCGTCGTGGATCTTCTGACGCTCGAGGGCGGCGAGACGACGGAGCTGCAGCTCGAGGATCGCGCGCGCCTGGATCTCGTCGACGGACAGCAGGTCCATCAGGCCGGTGCGGGCCTCTTCGACGTCGGGCGAGCGACGGATGAGCGCGATGACCTCGTCGAGGGCGTCGAGCGCAGCCAGGTAGCCACGCAGGATGTGGGCGCGCTTCTCGGCCTCGCGCAGACGGAACTGCGTGCGGCGGACGATGACGTCGACCTGGTGGGCGACCCACGCCGAGATGAAGCCGTCGAGCGGCAGGGTGCGGGGCACCCCGTCGACGATCGCGAGCATGTTCGCGCCGAAGTTCTCCTGCAGCTGGGTGTGCTTGTACAGGTTGTTCAGCACGACCTTGGCGACGGCGTCACGCTTCAGCACGATCACCAGGCGCTGCCCGGTGCGGCCGGAGGTCTCGTCACGGATGTCGGCGACACCGGCGAGCTTGCCGTCCTTGACCAGCTCCGCGATCTTGATCGCCAGGTTGTCGGGGTTGACCTGGTACGGCAGCTCGGTGACGACGAGGCAGGTGCGACCCTGGATCTCCTCCACCGAGACGACGGCACGCATCGTGATCGAACCACGGCCGGTGCGGTAGGCGTCCTGGATGCCCTTGGTACCGAGCACCTGTGCACCGGTCGGGAAGTCCGGGCCCTTGATGCGCTGCATGAGCGCGGCGAGCAGCTCTTCGCGGGTGGCGTCGGGGTTGTCGAGCGCCCACTTGGCGCCCTCGGCGACCTCGCGCAGGTTGTGCGGCGGGATGTTCGTGGCCATGCCGACCGCGATGCCGACCGAGCCGTTGACGAGCAGGTTCGGGAACCGGGCCGGCAGGATCGCCGGCTCCTGGGTGCGGCCGTCGTAGTTGTCCTGGAAGTCGACGGTGTCCTCGTCGATGTCGCGGACCATCTCGAGCGCGAGCGGCGCCATCTTCGTCTCGGTGTACCGCGGAGCGGCGGCGCCGTCGTTGCCCGGCGAACCGAAGTTGCCCTGGCCGAGCGCGAGCGGGTACCGGAGCGACCACGGCTGCACCAGGCGGACGAGGGCGTCGTAGATCGCCGAGTCACCGTGCGGGTGGAACTGGCCCATGACGTCACCGACGACGCGGGAGCACTTCGAGAACGCACGGTCCGGGCGGTAGCCGCCGTCGAACATCGCGTAGATCACACGGCGGTGCACCGGCTTGAGGCCGTCGCGGACCTCCGGCAGGGCACGACCGACGATGACCGACATCGCGTAGTCGAGGTACGAGCGCTGCATCTCGAGCTGCAGGTCGACCTGCGAGATGCGGTCACCGGAGACGACGATGTCCCCGCTGTCGCCGTGGACGATCTCGGGCTGCTCGTCGGCGCCGTTCTCGTTGTCGTCAGCCATGTGGCTTCGTTCCCTTTCTGGACAGCCTGGAGGCTGTGGTTCCGTTGGTCGCGCCGGGCGCGACCACAGGTGGTCAGGACTGGTCGACGCGGCTCACGCCGCGCCTCCTGGCCGTTAGATGTCGAGGAAGCGGACGTCCTTGGCGTTCTGCTGGATGAACTGGCGACGTGCGTCGACGTCCTCACCCATCAGGGTCGAGAAGGTGCTGTCGACCGCAGCCGCGTCCTCGAGCGTGACCTGCAGGAGCGTGCGGGTGTCCGGGTTCATGGTGGTGTCCCAGAGCTCCTTGTAGTCCATCTCGCCGAGGCCCTTGTAGCGCTGGATCCCGTTGTCCTTCGGGATCCGCTTGCCGGCTGCGAGGCCGGCCTGCATCAGGGCGTCGCGCTCCCGGTCGCTGAACACGTACTCGTGCGCCGAGTTCGACCACTTCAGGCGGTAGAGCGGCGGCTGCGCGAGGTACACGTAGCCGTGCTCGATGAGCGGACGCATGTAGCGGAACAGCAGCGTGAGCAGCAGCGTGGTGATGTGCTGGCCGTCGACGTCGGCATCGGCCATCAGCACGATCTTGTGGTACCGGGCCTTGTCCGGGTCGAAGTCCTCACCGATGCCGGCACCGAACGCCGTGATCATCGACTGGATCTCCTGGTTGGCGAGGGCGCGGTCGAGCCGGGCCTTCTCGACGTTCAGGATCTTGCCGCGCAGGGGCAGGATCGCCTGGGTCATCGGGTTGCGGCCCTGCACGGCGGAACCGCCGGCGGAGTCACCCTCGACCATGAAGATCTCCGACACGGTCGGGTCCTTCGACTGGCAGTCCTTGAGCTTGCCGGGCATGCCGCCCGACTCGAGCAGGCCCTTGCGGCGGGTGGTCTCGCGCGCCTTGCGGGCAGCGAGCCGCGCCTGCGACGCCTGGATCGCCTTGCGGACGACGTCGCGTGCCTGCGTCGGGTTGCTCTCGAACCAGTGGGTCAGCTCGGTGCCGACGACGCGCTGCACGAACGACTTCGCCTCGGTGTTGCCGAGCTTGGTCTTCGTCTGCCCCTCGAACTGCGGCTCGCCGAGCTTCACGGAGATGACGGCCGTCAGCCCTTCGCGGATGTCGTCACCCGTGAGGTTGTCGTCCTTCTCCTTGATGATCTTCGTCTCGCGCGCGTAGCGGTTGACGAGGGTCGTCAGTGCGGCACGGAAGCCCTCTTCGTGGGTGCCGCCCTCGTGCGTGTTGATCGTGTTCGCGAAGGTGTGGACGCTCTCCTGGTACGAGGTGTTCCACTGCATCGCGACCTCGAGCGCGATCTTGCGCTCCGGGTCCTCGGACTCGAAGCCGATGACGTCCGGGTGGACGAGGTCGGCCTTCTTCTGCGCGTTGATGTACTCGACGTAGTCGGCGAGACCACGCTCGTACATGAAGGTGTCGTTGCGGGCCTCTTCCCCTTCTTCCGGGGCGCGCTCGTCGCGGAGGTTGATCCGCAGGCCCTTGTTCAGGAAGGCCATCTGCTGGAACCGGGTGCGCAGGGTCTCGTAGTCGAAGACGACGGACTCGAAGATCTCGGCGTTCGGCCAGAACGTGATCGTCGTGCCGGTCTCGTCGGTCTCTTCGTCCTTGGAGACTGGCGCGACGGGGACACCGTCGGTGTAGCTCTGGCGCCAGACGTGGCCCTGGCGACGGACCTCGACGTCGAGCTCGGAGCTCAGCGCGTTCACGACGGACGAACCGACGCCGTGCAGACCGCCGGAGACGGCGTAGCCGCCACCGCCGAACTTGCCGCCGGCGTGCAGGACGGTGAGGACGACCTGCAGGGTCGAGACCCCCTCGGCCGCGTGGACGTCGACCGGGATGCCACGGCCGTTGTCGACGACGCGGACGCCACCGTCTTCACGGATGCTCACGTCGATGGTGTCGCAGTACCCGGCGAGGGCTTCGTCGACGGAGTTGTCGACGATCTCCTGGACCAGGTGGTGCAGACCGCGGGGGCCGGTCGAACCGATGTACATACCGGGGCGCTTGCGGACCGCCTCGAGCCCCTCGAGCACCTGAATCTGGTCTGCGCCGTAGGACGGTTCGCTCTGCGGGGTCTCCGCGCCGAGCGGGTTCTGCCGGTCGTCTTCAGATTCTGCTGCCATGTCGAGCGTGCTCCTGCCTGCGCGCGGAACGCCCGCGCACTGCACCTCCCAGTCTACCGCAGAGCCCCCTCTTTCGAGGGCTCATCTGCCCCGCAGACGGGCTTTTCTGGCACTCCAGGATGATTTCGTCGCCTCAACCGTAGGTGTCGCGAGGACCGCGCCCCTGGACCGTCCTGGGGCCGCGTTTCCACGTGGGGGCGTCCGGGCCGGAAACCCTGATCGACTCGACCCCGGCTTCGGGGTGCCGTTCCGCGATGGTCGTCGTGACCGTCGCACGCATCAGTCGGAGCTGGGTCGCCCAGGCCGTCGAGTCGCACCGGATGACGAGTGCGCCGTCCTCGATGGTGACCGGTCGGGAGTGCTTCGCCAGCTCCTCGCCGACGACGCTCGGCCAGTCCACGAAGAGCTCGGAGCGGGCGAGGGGTTCGGTCCAACCGAGTTCCTGAGCGAGCGAACCGACGATGTCCGCGAGGCCCTTCGGCTCGCGGCCGCGCCCGTACGGCACGGTGTCGGCGTCGAACTCGCGGGCACGGCGGCGGCGGGCATCGGTGCCGCGCTTGGACGGGTCGCCGAACACCGCGCGCAGGTGGCGGTAGACCTGCGAGGGTTCGGTGGGCTTGCGGGGCTTCGGCATCAGGCGTCGGCTTCGGTCGGGTCCGTCTTGCTGTCCGCGACGGTCGCGTCCGCCGCGTCGATCGCGTCGGTCCCGTCCGTCGCGTCCGTCGCGTCCGTCGCCGGACTGGAGGCCCGGGTCGCGTCCGCCTCGTCGGTCACGATCGTGCCCGCCTCGATCCGCACGGTGTGCGCCGCCAGCTTCCCGGGCACGTCACCGAAGACCGCGGCCGTGATGAGCACCTGCTCGTAGTCGGCGACGGCGTTCGCCAACCGTTCCCGCCGCGATTCGTCGAGTTCGGCGAAGACGTCGTCGAGGATGATGATCGGGTCGCCCAGGTTCGACTCGGCGCGCAGGATCGATGCGCCCGCGAGCTGGATGGCCAGCGCGAAGGACCAGGATTCGCCGTGACTCGCGTACCCGCGGGCCGGTAACCCGTTGAGTTGGAACAGAACGTCGTCCCGGTGCGGTCCGACGAGGGTGAGCCCGCGGTCGAGTTCGTCCCGGCGACGGCGCTCGAGGGCGGCCGCGAACGCTTCGGCAGCCGACGCGACCGTGACGGGCTCGTCGGGGGTCCCGAGCACGGGGTCGGTCGCCGCCGCGGACTCGGGGTCGCCACCGCGGATGGACAGGACGCCGGTGATCGAGGCGTCGTGGTGTTCGCCGGCGACGGTCGCGTAGGCCTCGGCCACGAAGGGTGCGAGCCGCCGGGTCAGGTGGTCACGGGCTGCGACGATCTCGGCGCCGAGTCCGACGAGCCGGTCGTCCCAGACGTCGAGCGTCGACAGGGCGTTCGCCTTCGCGCCGGTGGCACGGGCCGACTTCAGCAGGGTGTTCCGCTGGCGGAGCGTGCGGTCGTAGTCGGCGAGCACGCCCTGCATCCGCGGTGCGATCTGGCCGAGCAGCTCGTCGAGCATCCGGCGTCGCCCGGCCGGCTCGCCCCGCACGAGGGCGAGGTCCTCCGGGGCGAAGAGCACACTCGTGCAGTAGCGCGGAAGCTCCCGCGGCTTGATCGCCGACCGGTTCACCTGCGCACGGTTGGCACCGGTGCGGTTGATCTGCACCTCGGCGAGGATGCTGCGGTCCTCGTGCGCGAGTCGAGCCCGGACGATCGCGGCGTCGCATCCTTGACGGACGAGCGCTGCGTCGGTGGGGACGCGGTGCGAGCCGAGGGTGGAGAGGTACCCGATCGCCTCGACCAGGTTGGTCTTGCCCTGTCCGTTGCGCCCGACGAACAGGTTCGGCCCGCGTGCGAGGTCGACGTCCGCCTCCCGGTAGTTCCGGAAGTCGGTCAGTTGGAGATGGTCGACGTGCACGCGGGCCGAGTCCGGGTTCCCCCGGGAAGTCCTAGGACTTCTTGACGGCGTGACCGCCGAACTGGTTGCGGAGCGCCGCGACGGCCTTCATCGTCGGCGAGGCGCTGCCCTGACGCGAGACGAAGCGCGCGAAGATCGACGCCGAGAGTGCCGGCATCGGCACGGCGAGCTCGATGCCCTCTTCGAGCGTCCAGCGGCCCTCACCCGAATCCTCGACGTAGCCCTCGAGCTCGTCGAGCTTCGGGTCCTCGTTCAGCGCGAGCACCATCAGGTCGAGCAGCCAGGAACGGACGACCGTTCCGCGCTGCCAGCCGGCGAACACGGCGGGGACGTCGGTGATCAGGTCCTTGGCCTCGAGGAGCTCGTAGCCCTCGCCGTACGCCTGCATGATCGCGTACTCGATGCCGTTGTGGACCATCTTCGCGTAGTGGCCGGCGCCGATCGGGCCGGCGTGCGAGAAGCCCTCTTCACGGGGACCCTCGGGGCGCAGCGCGTCGAACACGGGCATCGCGAACTCGACGTCCGCGGCGTCACCGCCGACCATGAGGCCGTAGCCGTTGTCCTTGCCCCAGACGCCACCGGAGACGCCGACGTCCATGTAGCGGATGCCGCGCGCAGCGAGCTGCTCGGCGTGCGTGGTGTCGTCCAGCCACTTCGAGTTGCCACCGTCGATGACCAGGTCGCCCTCGCCGAGGACGCCGGCCAGGTCGGTGATCACGTCGTCGGTGATCTTGCCGTGCGGGACCATGACCCACACGAGACGCTTGCCCTCCGGGAGGGCAGCGGCGAGGGCGCCGAGGTCGGCGACGTCCGAGACGGCGGGGTTGGCGTCGTACCCGGTGACCTCGATCCCTGCGTTGCGGAGACGGGCACGCATGTTGTTGCCCATGCGACCGAGGCCGACAAGACCGATGTGCATGATTTCCTCTTCTGTTCGTCGTCGCGCTGATGCTGCCGGTGGTGTGCGCCAGCGCAGGTTGCCTGTTGCGCCTATCGCAGCAGCAGGTTCGGCTGCAGCAGGTACCGGTATCCATCGGTCGCTGCGGCCTCTTGCGAAGTCTGGCCGGTGATCAGCACCGGGCCCGGCTTGTTGGGGTTCTCCGTCTTGGTGAAGGAGATGCGGACGAACTCGGAGTGCACCGCGTTCAGCCCGTCCAGGAGGAAGGCGGGCTTCAACGAGACCACCGTTTCCTCGCCGGTCAACAACGCACTGATCGACTCTGACGCCTGCGCTTGTTCGGATCCGATCGCCTCGAGCGTGAGCCCGTCGACCGTGAAGGAGAACCGGAGCGCCGCTTCGCGCTCCAGGACGAGGGAGACCCGTCGGACCGCCTCGACGAGCTCCGCGGTGTTGATCACCGCGTGGTCGTTGACGGTCTCGGGGAAGAGCCGGCGGACCGGCGGGTAGTTGCCCTTGATGAGCAACGACGTCACGGTCTTGTCGTCGGCGTGGAACGCGATGAGCTCGCGGTCGGAGTTGCCGCTGATCGAGACCGACACCGTGGACGCCGAACCGAACGTGCGGCCGACCTCCTGCAGGGTGCGGGCCGGGACCAGTGCGTGCAGGGGGTCCGAGCCGACTCGGCCGGAGTCCCACGCGATGGTGCGGACGGCGACGCGGTAGCGGTCCGTCGCGATGAGGGAGAGGTCGTTGTCGCCGACCTCGAGCTGCACGCCCGTGATGACGGGGGTGACGTCGTCCCGGCTGGCGGCGACGGCGACCTGGGACACCGCTTCGGAGAACGCGTCGCCGGGGATCACACCGGTCTGCGGGCCGATCTCCGGCAGCGTCGGGTACTCCTCGACCGGCATGGAGAGCAGCGTGAAGTGCGCCGACCCGCAGGAGACGGAGATCTTGGCGTCCTCGGTGGTGAACGACACGGGGGCGTTCGGCAGCCGGCTCGCGATGTCGTTGAGCAGTCGACCGGAGACCAGGACCGTGCCCGGCTCGTCGATCTGGGCCGAGATGGACGTCTGTGCGGACACCTCGTAGTCGAACGACGAGAGCGTCAGACGATCTCCGTCGGCGTGGATCAGGACGCCCGACAGGATCGGGAGGGTCGTGCGCTGCGGGAGGAGCTTCACTGCGAAGGAGACGGCTTCGGAGAAGACGTCCCGGTTGACCTCGAACTTCACAGCTGGAACCCCTGTCGATCGGCTTGGACTGTCCGGCCGCCCCATTCTGGCACAGGCGGACGGGGGCCGGATTTCTTGTCATCCCGCCGTCCACAAGGTTGTCCCGCAGAGATTGATCGTTAACCAGGAGTAATGGTGTTAACGCCTGTGCACACTGTGGATAACCCTGTGCATCCCGCTCCGCAGTAGGGAACTACACGCTTGTGACTTGTGAGCGGTGTGTGAGCGTTAACGGGATGAATGGATCTCATCTATCCACTTCCATCCCCAGTCTCCACAGGTGACCCCCCACCTGTGTACAACCGGGCGGCGTGTCCTCCACAGTTATCCACAGGCTATCCACACTGTGAGAAGTCCGGCCCATGGAACCGTCTCAGATGGTGGATGGGGCCGGGAACGGGCCGATCTCAGCGGTAACGGCGGTCCTGCTTGATGCGGCTGGTGAGCTCGGTGACCTGGTTGTAGATCGACCGACGCTCCTTCATCAGCTCGGTGATCTTCTTGTTCGCGTACATCACCGTGGTGTGGTCGCGGTTGCCGAACAGCTGCCCGATCTTGGGCAGGGACAGGCTCGTCAGCTCACGGCACAGGTACATCGCGATCTGTCGTGCCGTGGCGATCGCCTGGGAGCGGGACGACCCGTACAGGTCGTCGACGGAGAGCTTGAAGTACTCCGCGGTGTGGTTGATGATGTCCGTCGGCGCGACGACGTTGTCCTCGTCGAGGGTGATCAGGTCCTTGAGGACCGTCTGCACCAGGGCCATGTCCACGGCCGTCCGGTTCAGGCTGGCGAACGCCGTGACCCGGATCAGGGTGCCCTCGAGCTCGCGGATGTTGCTCGACACCTTCGACGCCATGAACTCGAGGATGTCGTCGGGCACCTGCAGGTGGTCGGACTGTGCCTTCTTGCGGAGGATCGCGATGCGCGTCTCGAGCTCGGGCGCCTGCACGTCGGTGATCAGGCCCCACTCGAAGCGCGATCGCATCCGGTCCTCGAACCCGGTCAGGTGCTTCGGCGCGACGTCGGACGTGATGACGACCTGCTTGTTGTGGTCGTGCAGCGTGTTGAACGTGTGGAAGAAGGCCTCCTGCGTGGAGTCCTTCCCCTGCAGGAACTGGATGTCGTCGATCAGCAGGATGTCGATGTCGCGGTACCGCTGCTGGAACTGGTTCGAGCGGTTGTTCGCGATCGAGTTGATGAAGTCGTTGGTGAACTCCTCGCTCGACACGTACCGGACGCGGATCCCCGGGTAGAGGCTCTCGGCGTAGTGCCCGATGGCGTGGAGCAGGTGGGTCTTGCCCAGCCCGGAGTCCCCGTAGATGAAGAGCGGGTTGTAGGCCTTGGCCGGTGCCTCGGCCACGGCCACCGCTGCGGCGTGGGCGAACCGGTTCGACGACCCGATGACGAAGTTGTCGAAGTTGTACTTCGGGTTGAGTCGAGACTCGGGCCGACCGCTGGTGCCGGGAGAGTCGATCTGGCTCGGGACGAACGGCGCCTCGATGTACTGGCGCGGTGCGGCACTCTGCTCGACGGCTTCCTGCACGGGCTCGGCGTACTCGGGGACGTTCGGGTCCACCCGCGGCTCCGACGCCATGTCCGGGTTGACGGTGATGGCGAAGTTCGCGACCGAGTCGTCACCGATGCGACCGACCGCCTCCGTGATCGGGATCCTGATGCGCTGTTCGAGCATGCCCCGGGTCAGGTCGTTCGGGACCTCGAGGTACAGGGTGCCGGCGAGCACGCCCTTCGGCTCGACCAGGTTCAGGAACCCGTGGAGCTGCGGCGTGATGCGGGGGTCCTCGGCGAGGAGTCCGAGTACGGATGACCAGAGGTCCTCGACGGGGTCGGCCGGCATCGTCATGTCGCGCTCGTCTCCAGGGGTCGTGTCGTGCGTTCGCTGTCGGACGAGAGTGCGTCCTGCGGGGTCGGACATGCCGTGGCGTCCTCGGCGACCGCACTCGGGACCAGGTCGTCGCCGGCGGATCGTCGGTGGCTCCGGGGGCTTCGTCGACGCCTCGTTGCCGCGGAGGTTCCCACAGGGTTGTCCACAGTGTTGTCCACGACCACCTCGAGCCGTGCGACAGGAGTACTTCCCTGTCGTACCGGCCATCGGGGCGATCGATCACACCACTGTAAAGGACCGGACCGAGTCCCACCGAACGGAAGTTGTCCCCAATGTGGAGAATGGGCTCGAGCAGCGGCAGACCCGACGGCGCCGACGCAACCGGTCCGGGCGGGGTTTGACCTGCTCGCCGCTGTCACGTACCGTTAACCAGTTGACTGCGGCCCTTTGGTCGCGCCCATCTGCGTCGTTCGACACCCGGACGGCTACACATACGTGACGGCTCGCCGCGAGCAGCCGTGTGGAGAACATCATGAGCAAGCGCACCTTCCAGCCGAACAACCGCCGCCGCGCCAAGAAGCACGGCTTCCGCCTCCGCATGCGGACGCGTGCCGGCCGCGCCATCCTGTCGGCGCGCCGCGCCAAGGGCCGTACCGAGCTCTCGGCCTGATCAGGCTCATCGCCTGATCCGGTCCTCGGTCTGACCCCGGCGTCGCAGTGTTGGCCAGCGCCAACCGCATCGTGCGCGGGGATGACTACCGGAACGTCGTGCGTCGTGGTCGCAAGAGCGCCACGGCGCACGTCGTCGTGTCCGTGGTCCGTCAGCCGGTCGACCGCAACGGACCGACGCGGTTCGGCTTCATCGTCGCGAAGACGGTGGGGAATGCCGTGACCCGGAACCTGATCAGGCGGCGGCTCAAGGCGATCGCGCACGACCTGCTCGCCGAGACCCCCCAGGGCTTCGACGTGGTGGTCCGTGTACTGCCAGCCGCATCGCAGGCCGGATGGCCTACCCTGCTCGAAGACGTCACGCGCTCCTTCGCGCGCGGGGTGGAGAAGGCAGCATGAACCGCACTCTGTGGACCCGGCTTGCCTGGGTCATCGCGTTGCTCCCACGCAACGCGTGCGTCGTCGTGCTCCGGGCCTACCGTGCGGTGATCTCCCCGCTGTACGGCAACGTCTGCCGCTACCACCCGTCGTGCTCTCGGTACGCCCTCGACGCGATCCAGCAGTACGGCGTCGTCCGCGGATCCGCCATGGGCGCCTGGCGCATCGCCCGTTGCAACCCCTGGGCTGCTGGTGGCATCGACGACGTCAAGGAACGCCGTCACCCGTTCGTCGTCAACCGGTTCGGGTTCGTCCTCGCGCCGATCCCGCAGCAGCCGCACCCCGCGGTCGGAACGGCCCGGCCGGTCCTGCTCCCCCAGCGCACTCGAAAGGCGTAGCCGTCCCCATGGACATCATCGGATTCGTCCTCTGGCCGCTCAAATGGGTGGTCTCGGCCATCCTCGTCGGCTTCCACTGGATCTTCGAGAACATCGGCATGGACCCGAACGAGGGCATCACGTGGGTGCTCTCGATCATCTTCCTGACGTTCGTGGTGCGCGCAGCGCTGATCCCGATCTTCGTCCGGCAGATCAAGTCGCAGCGCCGCATGCTCGAGGTCGCGCCGCAGCTGAAGAAGATCCAGGACAAGTACAAGGGCAAGAAGGACCAGTTCTCGCGTGAGGCCATGAGCCGCGAGACGATGGCGCTCTACAAGGAGACCGGGACCAACCCGCTCAGCTCCTGCCTGCCGCTGCTGCTGCAGATGCCGATCTTCTTCTCGCTGTACTCGGTGCTGCACGAGGCCCAGATCAACCAGAAGGGCATCGGCCTGCTGACGAACGACCTCGCGGCGTCGTTCGGCAACGCGGCCCTGTTCGGTGCGCCCCTGCACGAGACGTTCACGAACGCCTCCGGGTGGGAGGTCCGTGCGATCGCGGGCTTCATGATCGTCGTGATGACGGCGTCGCAGTTCATCACGCAGCTGCAGCTCGTCGCCAAGAACATGTCGCCGGAGACCAAGGAGTCTCCGATGTACCGCCAGCAGAAGATGATGCTGTACATCCTCCCGCTGGTCTTCGTGATCTCGGGTCTGAGCTTCCCCCTCGGCGTCATGTTCTACTGGCTGGCCTCGAACCTCTGGACGATGGCGCAGCAGTACTTCGTCATCCGCAGCATGCCGACCCCCGGCTCCGAAGCCGCTCTGGCTCGTGAAGCCCGCCTGGCCAAGAAGGCACAGCGTCGCGGCACCGCCACCCCGGTCCTGGCCGAGGCCGGTGCCGGCGCCGGTGCGACGGAGATCGAGCCCGTGCGCGTCACCACCCAGCGTCAGCAGCCGGTCGGCAAGCAGCGCCAGAAGAAGAACGGGAAGAAGTAAGTGACCGAGCAGGACACCGCAGGCGCCGTCGAGACGACGGACACCGAGACCGAGGATGCCCGCGACGAAGCGGACATCGCAGCGGACTACATCGAGGAACTCCTCGACATCTGCGACCTCGACGGCGACATCGAGATCGAGGAACGCGCCGGTCGCGTGTACCTGTCGGTCACCGATGACGGCGAGGCGCTCCGCGTGCTGTCGAAGCCCGACACCGTGACGGCGCTGCAGGAGCTCACCCGGATCGCCGTGCAGGCGGAGACCGGCGAGTTCAGCCGGCTCATCCTCGACGTCGGTGGCTCGCGGGATGCCCGTGCTGACGAGCTGCAGCGGCTCGTGGACACCGCTGTCGAGCGCATCGAAGCCGGTTCGTCGTCGGCTGCGCTCCCCCCGATGTCGTCGTACGAACGCAAGCTCGTGCACGACCTGGTCGCTGAGAAGGGCTTCCACTCGGAGTCCGAGGGTGAGGGTCGGGACCGCCACACGGTCGTCACCCGATGACGGACGCACCCGTCCCGACCGAGGCAGCACCGGTGCTCGAGGCTGAGCCCGCGGCGGCTGCAGCACTCTTCGGTGACCAAATCGAGGTCGCGCGCTCGTTCACCAACGAGCTCGCGCGGCGGGGTGAGGAGCTGGGCCTGATTGGCCCGCTCGAATTGCCCCGCCTCTGGACGCGACACATCCTCAACTCCGCGTTGCTCGCACCCCTCCTGGAGGCCCGGGGTCGCGTTGCCGACGTCGGTTCCGGTGCAGGGTTGCCGGGTCTCGTGCTCGCGATCGCCCGTCCGGACGTCGAGTTCGTCCTCATCGAGCCGATGGAGCGCCGGACGGATTGGCTTCGCGCTGAGTCTGACCGGCTTGGCTTGCAGAACGTCACGGTGCTCCGCGGCCGTGCTGAGGACGTAGCCGACGACGTCGTGGTTGACCAGGTCACCGCACGCGCCGTGAGTGCCCTGTCGAAGCTCATCCCTCTCACCGTGCCGCTGGTTCGCTCCGGCGGCCAGCTCATCCTGATGAAGGGTGCGCGGGTCGACGAAGAGATCGAGAAGGCCCGCAAGGTCATCCTTCGGAAGCGCCTCTCTGATGTCGAGGTGCTCGAGCTCGGAGAAGGTGTGGTCGACGAGACCACCCGCGTCTTCCGGGCTACAGTTGACTGACGCTGCGGCTCGGGCCGGGTCATCCGGCCGCCAGTGGCTCCGCGTTTCACGTGAAACATCGAACCGGGGAAGAGGCACTCGTTGAGTTCATCGACCGACTACGACGCGTCGACACCGCTCGCTCGGGAGATCGCCGACCTGAATCGCCGCCGGCGCGCGATCGCCACGCAGCAGTTCCCGCTCCCTTCTGAGACACGGATCATCACCGTCTCGAACCAGAAGGGTGGCGTCGGCAAGACGACGACGACCGTCAACCTGGCCGCTGGCCTCGCCCATGGCGGCGCTCGTGTCCTCGTCATCGACTTGGACCCGCAGGGCAATGCCTCGACCGCGCTGGGTGTCGATCACCAGGCCGAGGTCGCGAGCATCTACGACGTGATCGTCGACGAGGCACCCATGGCCGACACCGTGCAGGCCTCCCCCGAGTCGGACACCCTCTGGTGTGTGCCGGCCACCATTCACCTCGCCGGCGCCGAGATCGAGCTCGTGTCACTGGTGGCACGTGAGCAGCGTCTCCGGACCGCGCTCGACATGTACCTGCAGTCGCTGGACGAGCCGTACCACTACGTCTTCATCGACTGCCCGCCGTCGCTGGGCTTGTTGACGATCAACGCCTTCGTTGCCGCGCAGGAGGTACTCATCCCGATTCAATGCGAGTACTACGCGCTCGAAGGACTGAGCCAGCTGCTGCGGAACATCGAGTTGATCGAGCGACACCTCAATCCGAACCTCCGGGTCTCCACGATCCTGCTGACCATGTACGACGGCCGCACGAACCTGGCGAACCAGGTGGCGAACGACGTCCGGGAGCACTTTGGTGACCAGGTCCTCAAGGCGATGATCCCCCGCTCCGTCCGCGTGAGCGAAGCACCGAGCTACGGCCAGAGCGTCGTCGCGTACGACGTGAACTCCACCGGGTCGCTGTCCTACCTGGAAGCGGCCGCCGAGATCGCAGCACGAGGAGCGAAGCACTGATGGCACCGAAGCGAACCGGACTCGGCCGAGGCATCGGCGCCCTGATCCCGACGGCGACCGATCAGCAGGACCGTCCCGTCGACGTGTTCTTCCCGACCGGTGGATCGCCGGCATCCGCTCCAACGGCAGACGAGCTGGTGGCCGTGCCGGGAGCCCGACTCGCAAACCTCAATCCGCTGGACGTGATCCCGAACGCGCAACAGCCGCGGAAGGAGTTCCGCGAGGAGGAGCTCCAGGAGCTCGTGCACTCGATCCGCGAGATCGGTGTCCTGCAGCCCATCGTCGTCCGGCCGATCCCTGACGCGACGGGCACCGAGCCCCAGTACGAGCTCATCATGGGTGAGCGCCGTCTGCGGGCCACGAAGGAACTCGGCCTGAGCACGATCCCGGCGATCGTGAAGGACACCCCCGACGACGCGATGCTGCGCGACGCGCTGCTCGAGAACCTCCACCGGGCGCAGCTCAACCCCTTGGAAGAGGCATCGGCGTACCAGCAGCTCCTCGCCGACTTCGGGATCACCCAGGAACAGCTCGGGCAGCGCATCGGTCGATCGCGCCCGCAGATCACGAACACCATCCGACTCCTGCGCCTCCCCTCCCCCGTGCAGCGGCGGGTGGCCGCAGGCGTCCTCTCTGCCGGACACGCGCGCGCCATCCTCGCCGCTCCGGACGCCGAGGCGATGGAGTACCTGGCCGAGAAGATCGTCAACGAGGACCTGTCTGTCCGTGCTGCCGAGGCGATCGCGCAGCAACTCTCCGCGAAGACGCCGCCGGCGAAGCCGAAGACCGAACCGTCGAAGCGTCAGGCGCACTTCAACGATCTCGCTGAGCGGCTCGGCGACCGCCTGAACACGCGGGTGAAGATCGCGGTCGGTGCTCGCAAGAGTTCCGTCACGATCGACTTCGCGAACGGCGACGACCTCAACCGGATCCTCGGTGAGCTCGGGGTAGAAGACCTCGACGGCTGAACCAGCTTCGTGCGGCTCTGTGCGGCGCTGTGACGCCCTGGGGCCCCCGGGCTGCGGTCAGCACCCCTGCGACTCATTCCGGCAGCTCTGACGGCAACGCAGCGTGCCCGACGCGGCTGCTCCAGCAGTGAGGGTGGTTGGCCCCAGGTGAGATGGTGGCGACGTGACCACCATCGGCTCGCCCTTCATACCAGCGATCCGAGGGACGATCTTCCGAGCGGTCGACCCGAGGATCCGTGAGTTCGCTCTCGAAGGATCGCGTTCCGCCAGCCGCTACTGCAGACCGGACGATCCGACGCGCTACGTCGGATTGCCAATTGAGGGAGTCGAAGCTTCGATGCTTGCGAACAAGGGCGTGCGGTGGCGAAACGTGGAGATTGACGTCAAGGCCTCTCCGATCGTCTGTTCACGCGGTTCGGGCGCCTCCGGGCCCGCCGAACGCGCCGGGCGCCAACACCGGCGCTGAGTGAGGATCCTCATGGCGAGATGTTCCACGTGGAACACCTCGCCTCGCGAAGCAGGGAAGTCAATCAGTGCCGCCGTTTCACGTGGAACATTACGGCCCGTCCGAGGGGCAGGTGAAGAGCACCTACCGGTGTTCCACGTGGAACATCGGTCGGCACCGATCAGGCGCGGTGGTCCCGGATCGCCTGCTCGGCGAGCTCGGCATAGGTCCAGCCGAGGTCGAAACCGGACGCGGACAGTGCCTGCGGCAGCAGTGACGTCTCGGTGAGCCCGGGGAGCACGTTCGCCTCGAGGAACCAGGGCGTCCCGGCCCCGTCGATGATCAGGTCGACGCGGGACAGATGCCGGAGTCCCAGAGCCACGTGCGCGGCCACCGCAGCCTCCGAGGCTGCTCCGGCGAACTCGTCGGACAGTCGTGCGGGGGTGTAGAAGGTCGTCTCCCCCGCGTTGTAGCGCGCTTCGAAGCCGTAGATACCGTTGCGCGGCACGATCTCCACGGCGGAGAGCGCCACGGGGCCGTCGCCGGTGTCGATGATCCCCACGGCGACTTCGGTGCCACGGATGAGCTGCTCGACCACGACGTCGTCGCAGTACGTGTACGCCGTCACCATGGCCCGCGGCAGGTCCTTGACGTCATCGACGAGGGTCACGCCCTGCGCACTTCCGCCGCGCGCCGGCTTCACGGCGAGCGGTACCGGGTGCTCGGTCGCGATGGCCTCGAGGACACCGACAGCGCCGAGCTCACGGAACACGTCGTGGGAGAGCGTCACCGAACGAGGGGTACGGACGCCGGCGCGGGCGACCAGCGCTGACGCCGTCGGCTTGTCCCATGCCAACCGGGCCGACGTCGAACGTGAGCCGACGAACGGGATGTCCACGGCCTCCAGGATGCCCCGCAGGGCCCCGTCCTCACCGGAGGCGCCGTGCAGGGCCGGCCACACGACGTCCGGGCGTGATTCGGCGAGAGCCGGCAGGAGCATCGCGTCGGCGTCGCGCAGGTCCACCTGCCAGCCGTAGCCGGTCAGTGAGTCGGCGACCCGACGACCGGAGCGGAGGGAGACATCGCGTTCGTGCGAGATGCCTCCGGCGACGACGACGACGTGACGACGGGTGAGCTCGGCCATGCGGGGTCCTCCGGTGTGGAACTGCGGTGCTGTGCGATCAGTACCGAGGAAAAGCGCTGATCAGGAGATGTTCGGGGGCGGTGCACTGACGGACGACGTCTCGCGGACCACGGTGTTCGGGCGGGTCGTCGGGCCGAACGTCTCGATCAGTTCGAGCTCGTCGTTGACGACGTTGGCCAGACGCTTGACGCCCACCCGGATCTGCTCCGGGGTCGGGTAGCAGAACGACAGACGGATGTGTCCGCCTCCGCGTCCGTCGGCGTAGAAGGCCGTGCCGGGCGTGTAGGCCACGAGCTCCTTGACCGCGCGCGGCAGCATGCCCTTGGAGTCGAGTGACTCGGGCAGTGTCAGCCACACGAAGAAGCCGCCGTTCGGCTTCGTCCAGGACAGGTCGGGCAGGAACTCCCCCAGTGCGGACAGCATGGCGTCACGACGCTCGGCGTAGATGCCCCGGAAGGTGTCGACCTGACCCTTCCAGTCCGCGGCGTCGAGGTACGCGTTCACGACGTACTGGCCGAAGGAGTTCGGCGCGAGCACGGCCGATTCGTTGGCGAGCACGAGCTTCTCGCGGATGGCGTGCGGTGCGAGCGCCCAGCCGACGCGGAAGCCCGGTGCGAGGGTCTTCGAGAAGGAGCCGAGGTACACCACGCCCTCTTCGTCGATCGATCGGATCGCCTGCGGCGCGGGCTCGTCGAACCAGAGGAGCCCGTACGGGTTGTCCTCGAGCACGAGGATGTTGTTCGACCGGCAGATGTCGAGCACCTCGATGCGGCGCTCGCGGCTCATGGTGACGCCGGCGGGGTTGTGGAAGTTCGGGATCGTGTAGAGGAACTTGATCCGCTTGCCCTGGGTGCGTAGGTTCGCGATCGCCTCGCGCAGCGCCTCGGGGACGAGACCGAACTCGTCCGTCGTGACGTGCACCGTCTCGGCCTGGTACGACCGGAAGACCCCGATCGCGCCGACGTACGACGGTGACTCGGCGAGCACGACGTCACCCGGGTCGATGAACAGTCGTGTGACGAGGTCGAGGGCGTGCTGCGAGCCCGTGGTGACCACGACGTCCTCGGCGCTGGCACGGATGCCCTCGAGGCTCATGACGTCCACGATGTGCTCGCGGAGGGACCGCAGGCCCTGTCCGCCGCCGTACTGGAGCGCCATGGCGGAGTGCTCGTTCATGACACGGTCCAGGGAGCCCGTGACGAGCTCTCTGGGCAGCGCGGAGACGAACGGCATGCCGCCGGCCAACGAGACCACTTCGGGGCGCGAGGCGACGGCGAACAGGGCTCGGACCTCGGAGGCGCTCAGCCCGGCGGTGCGCTGGGCGTAGGAGTCGTACCAGGGGTCGAGGCTGTTGCCGTTCGTCATCGAGTGCTCCGTTCAGTGGGACATTCCCGCCACACTACGACATCGGCCCGGGGAACCAGGGTTCCGCGACGGGGCCGATCGTCATCCGGTGGCTCCGGACGAGAACGGCCCCGCTCTCCGGGGAGAGCGGGGCCGTTCGGGTGGGGCGACCTACGCGAGGAACTCGGCGAGGTCGGCCTCGAGCGCGGGCTTCGGCTTGGCGCCGATGACGGTCTTGACGACCTCGCCGCCCTTGAAGACCTTCATCGCCGGGATCGACGTGATCTGGTAGTTCATGGCCGACTGGGGGTTGTCGTCCACGTTGAGCTTCACGATCTCGATCTTGCCGGCGTGCTCTTCGGCGATCTGGTCGAGGATCGGCGAGACCGCGCGACACGGGCCACACCACTCGGCCCAGAAGTCGACCAGGATCGTCTTGTCGGACTTGAGGACCTCGTCCGAGAAGGTGGCGTCGGTGACAGCCTTGGCGTTGGACATGTGTGCTCCTTCGAGAAGTCGTTCAGGGGGTACAACGGCGATGCCGTCGTGGTATTCCGAGGCGGGTCAGGCCCGCGCGGCGATGACGTCGACCATGGCGGGCTCGGTCGGGGCAACGCCCTCGGCCTCGTCCGTCAGTGCGTCGTCGAGCTCCGCGAGGTACTTCTCGGCGTCGAGCGCGGCGACCGTGCCCGAACCAGCAGCCGTGATGGCCTGACGGTAGGACGGGTCGATGACGTCACCGGCGGCGAAGACACCCGGCAGGTTGGTCTTCGACGAACGGCCCTGGACGGCGATCGTACCCTCGGGCGCGATGTCGATCTGGCCGTGGATCAGGTGCGTGCGCGGGTCGTTGCCGATCGCGATGAACAGGCCGTCCAGCGCGAGCTCGGACTCCTCGCCCGTCACGGTGTCCTTGAGCGTGACGCCCTCGACCGCGGTGTCACCCGTGATGCCGGTGACCTCCTTGTTCCAGGCGAACTCGATCTTCGGGTCGTTCATCGCACGGTCCTGCATGATCTTCGACGCACGCAGGGAGTCCTTGCGGTGGATGACCGTCACCTTGTCGGCGAAGCGGGTGAGGAACGTCGCCTCTTCCATCGCGGAGTCGCCACCACCGACGACGGCGATGTTCTTCTGTCGGAAGAAGAAGCCGTCGCAGGTCGCGCACCACGAGACACCGTGGCCGGACAGGCGCTCTTCGTCGGGGAGCCCGAGGTGACGGTAGGCCGAGCCGGTGGCGTAGATGACCGCGAGGGCCTCGTACGTCTCGCCGGAGCCGACGGTGACCTTCTTGACCTTGCCGGTGAGGTCGACGGAGACGGCGTCGTCGTACAGGACCTCGGCACCGAACTTCTCGGCCTGTTCCTGCATCTTGATCATGAGGTCGGGGCCCTGGATCCCCTCGGGGAAGCCGGGGAAGTTCTCGACCTCGGTCGTCTTGGTGAGCTCACCGCCCGTCTCGACACTGGAGGCGACGATGAGCGGCTTGAGCTCTGCGCGCGCTGCGTAGATGCCGGCGGTGAACCCGGCCGGGCCGGAACCGATGATGATGAGCTGGCGCATGCCTGATTGCCCTTCCGTTGCGTCTGACCGGGTCAACCCATCGTACCGGCGAGGCATTCCTCACGCCCCGTGAGCGTGTGGTGCTCGGCAGGTATCAGCGGCCGAGCTTGCTCCGGAGCATCCGGACGGCGTTGCCGATCTCACCGTTCTTCGCGACGACGAGGGCTCCGAAGTACACGGCTGCCATCACCGCGCCGGCGAGGACGAGGGTGATGGCCGCTCCGGTGAAGTCGGCCATCGCGAAGCCGCTCGCCGAGAACGACCCGAAGAAGTTCACGACGAGGAGTCCCGCGACGCCCGCGATGAGCGCGGCTACGACGAACTGCACGTGCGAACGGGTGACCACCGGCCCTTCGATGCCACCGAGCCGCTTGCGGACGAGCACCAGGGCGACGATTGTCTGCGCGGTGCCCGCGAGGGTGGTGCACGCTGCGATCGCGACACCGATCGCCTCGTTCGGGAGCGTGGTGACCGCGAGGGCACCGATCACGAACAGCACCGACTGGACGCACTGCATGAGGAACGGCGTCCGGTGATCGTGCATCGCCCAGAAGACGCGCTGGATGATGAACAGCATGCTGAAGAGCACGAGGCCCGGCATGTAGGCCAGCAAGACGGCGCCGATCGACAGCGCCCCGTCGAAGGTGTTGGAGAACATGCGTCCGAACGGCACGGCGACGACCATCAGCGCGATCGATGCGAAGACGGTGAACAGTCCGACGATCCGCAGCGAGAGCGACAGGTTCTTCCGCACGGCGTCGAGGTCGCCGCGTTCCGCGTCGTGGCTCATCCGTGTGAAGTACGCCGTCGCGATGGAGACCGTGATGATCGAGTGCGGCAGCATGAAGAGCAGCCAGGCGTTCTGCAGCACCGCGTTGCCCGCGGCACCGGAACCCAGCGATGCGACGCGTGACTGCACGATGCCGGCCAGCTGGGTGACGAGGATCATCGCGAACAGCCACCCCGCCGCGGTGCCCGTGGACTTCAGGCCGACACCGCGCCAGCGGAAGTCAGGTCGGAAGCTCAGGCCAGCCCGGCGCCAGAAGAACGGCAGGAAGGCGGCCTGAGCGAGCACGCCCAGGGTTGCACTGCCGGCGAGGACGGCGATCTTGAGCGGAGTCCAGTCGTCGATGCCGGAGTTCGCGGCCCTGCCGCCGAACATGGCGATGAAGACGACGAGCCCGGCGATCGAGATGACGTTGTTGATGAGCGGCGCCCACGTGAACGGGCCGAAGACCTGCTTCGCGTTGAGGACCTCGCCGAGCAGGGAGTACATCGCGTAGAAGAGGATCTGCGGCAGGCACCAGAACGCGAACGCCACCGCGAGGTCGATCTGACCGGGCGTGAACCCCTTGCCCTCGCCTGAGGCGGTCTGCGCGTACACCTGCACGAGCAGTGGGGCGATGAGGGTGGCGACGACGGCGATGACGATGAACAGGGATCCGCCGAGCGTCACGATCTTGTTGACGTAGGCCGTGCCACCGTCGGTGTGCTGCTTCATCGCACGCACGATCTGCGGGATGAGCACGGCGGACAACAGGCCACCCGCGATCAGCGCGTAGATGTTGTTCGGGAGCTGGTTGGACACCGCGAACGCATCCGCCGCCGGTGACTGCGTCTGCCCGATCGCGTACGCCAGCACGAAGGTCTTCGCGAAGCCGAGGATGCGCGACAGCATCGTGCCGGCGGCCAGCATCGCGCTCGCCCGGCCGAGGCTGCGCTCGGCGACCGGCTCGGCGTCGACGTCGGGCTGGGGCTGGCTGGTGCTGATGGTCGGCTCCTCGGGGTCGCGGTCGTCCGCGACGGTGTTGCGTGCGGCGTCGGACGGGAGGCTCGGCTCGGCTCCGGCGCGCGCGATGGCGTCCTGCAGGGGGCCCTGGTCCACCGCCGCGGTCGCCGCTCCGGTGGCCGTGCCGGCCGTGGACGCGGCCACACTGGGTGCGGGGGCCGCTCCGGAGCGGTGATCCGTGCCTCCAGGCCGGGTGGTGGACGCCTGCGCGCCCCCGACCGTCGGCTGGACCGCCAGGGGGCGGTTCGGGTCGTCGTCGTCCTCGTCGTCGAGTTCGCCGTTTCGGCGGCGGATGCGCTTGCGGATGCTGCGGAAGATGCCGAAGCCGAAGATGCCGATCAGGGCGATCGCGGCGGCCGCGGTGATGACCGTCTCCCACTGCGCCTGCACGTTCAGCTCGACGGTCGCGGGCTCGGCCACGGCGACGCCGGTGGGGCTCGAGAGCGACATCGTCAGCTCGACCTTGCCGTTCGCGACCGACTGCACGGGGACGGTCGCGCGGGTGGAGGAATCTGGCTGGATCTCGACGACGATGTCGTTGCGGACGACACGCAGCGCCGAGTTGGACGGCTGCACGGACAGGTGCACCGTGACCGGGTAGGCGGAGCTGTTGCGGATGGACACCGGCAGGGACGACCGGTCGCCGAGCAGGGTGAGGCTGCTCGAGTCGACGATGCCGACCTCGGTGGTGCTCTTCGCCCAGGCGGCCGTGCGGGCCTCCACCGCGGCGGCGAGGCCCTGGTCGTCGTCGCGCCACGCGTTCGAGGCGAGCGCGAGCAGACGGAGCCGGGCGGGCGCGGTGAGCTGGTTCGGGTCGCCGAGGATCGTCGCGAACGCGGAGAGCCCCTGTTCCCCCCGCACGAGTCGCTGCAGCTGGTCGATCCGGGGCTCGCCGGTGGACGCGCTGGCGAGCGTGAGCGACCCGGCGACGGCCTTCGAGGCGGTGGAGAGGTCGGCCGGGGCGACCCAGGCGGTGCTCTCGAGGGCGTCCAGCGCCTGGCTGAGCCGGGTGGAGTCGGACGGCCACTCGCGCCCGAGGGTCAGCAGGATCGGCCCCGTGGCGGTGGCGGCACGAGCCGAGGTGGCCAGCGTCGCGGTGAGCTCGGACATCGTCGACGACCAGGTCTGCCGGTCGGTGGCGGCGGCGGCTCGGCGGAGCATCGACGACATCGACTGGTCGGAGACGAGCACGTGGTCGTCGCCGATCTTCTCGGACGCGGTGATGGTGGTGTCCGCGCCGGCCGAGGTGTTGCCGCTCGAGACGATGGTGGTCTTCGTGCCGGCACGCTCGAGGGCGGGCAGGTCGGCGGAGGACACCGTCCCCTCGGTCGGCCAAGCGATCGAGTCCATCGAGTACGGGAAGTCGAGCAGGGACTCCGTGGTCGGCAGCGTCTCCTGCGCCTGGTCGGCACCGTCGTCGGTCGTGGTGCCGCTCGAGGCCTCGGTGGGGGCCGGCGACGAGGTCTGCCCGGGCGTGGCCGTCGGAGTCGGTGCCGGGGTCTCGGCGCCGGGGAAGTTCTCGGACTTGACGGACTGGTCGAGGGAGATCGGCGACAGGATGCCGTCGGACCCGGCCTGGCGCAGGCCGGTGACGTCGGCGTCGGCGTAGGGCAGCGCGAAGGTCTCGTTGCGCAGTGCTTCGAGACGCTGCAGCCAGGTGATCGCACTCGACGGGGCGTTGCCGCCGAGGATCCGGATCGAGGCGATGATCCGCGGGTCCACCGCCACGGCGACGTTGTGGTCCTCGGCTGCGTCGAGCTGCTGCGTGAGCGTGCCGTCGACCGAGGTCGCGGCGGCCAGCACGGGGGCGGTGAGGATGCCGTCGGTCGACTTCGGCACGGTGATCGGCATCGCGACCGAGACGCTGACCGGGGCCTGTTCGAAGTCCGGGTACCAGGTGATGGCGGAGCGGTCGACGGCGAAGGCGTCGCCCGCCGTGTACTCGGCCGCGATGCGGCGGGCGCCGAACGAGGAGTACCCGCCGAGCGCCACGTTGCCGGAGACGATCTCGACCGAGTCGATGGTGATCGAACGGTGCGCCGGGATCGCCGGGATGTCCACGGAGTCCATCGGGGCGCCGAGGTAACCGGTTGTGGTGGTGTCGCTGAGCCAGCTCGCCAGGACGTCGCGCGTGCTCACCGAGCGGAAGATGTCGAACTCCGCGGTGCCGGCCGGCAGCGCCGCGTCGGTGTCGTTCGTGACGGTGACCGACAGGGTGAGGTCCTGGTCGCGCTGGACGACGCCACGGTTCGCGGGGGCGATCGAGATGGTCGCCTTGCCCGCGTCTGCGGCGGCCGGATCGGCGACGTGGCTCTTGGCTGCGGACACCGTGGCGGCCGAGGCGTGATCGGTGACGACGGGCGCGACGACCAGGCCGAGCGCGACGAGGGTCGACGCGGCTGCGGCGAGCGTGGTGCGGAGCATCTGCATACGGGGAGCGGGCCACGGGGTCGGTTCGGGCCGAGCACGAGTGTATGAGGCGCGACCATGAACAGGTCCCGTGCGCGCGCGGCTTGTGGAGAACTCGGGGCCTCGATCTGGGAGGATGAGCACCGTCATGCAGTCCGTTGCCCAGGCCGTCGAACGACTCGACGCACTCGCCACCACCGAGCCCGTCGACCTCCTCGCTCGGGCCTTCGCCGACGCCGGGCACGAACTCGCCCTCGTCGGCGGCCCCGTCCGTGACGCGTTCCTCGGCCGTCCGGTGACCGATCTGGACTTCACCACCGACGCCCGGCCGGACGAGATCCTGCGGATCGTCGAACCCATCGCGAGTGCCACCTGGGACGTCGGTCGCCAGTTCGGCACCATCGCCGCACGGGTCGCCGGCGAGCAGGTCGAGATCACCACGTACCGCAGCGACGTCTACGACGGCGAGACCCGCAAGCCCGAGGTCGCGTTCGGCGACACCATCGAGGACGACCTGCTCCGTCGCGACTTCACGGTCAACGCGATGGCCCTGCGGCTGCCGGACCGCGAGCTCGTCGACGTGCACGGCGGCGTCGAGGACCTGCTCGCCGCACGGCTCCGGACGCCCCAGACCGCGGTCGTCTCGTTCCGCGACGACCCCCTGCGGATGATGCGCGCCGCACGGTTCACGTCCCAACTGGGCTTCACCGTCGACGACGACGTGCGGGCCGCGATGCAGGAACTCGTCGCATCGATCGACATCGTGTCCGCCGAGCGGGTCCGCGACGAACTCGTCAAGCTGCTCAACACGGACGACCCGGTCCCCGGCCTCCGGCTGCTCGTCGAGACCGGCCTCGCCGAGCGGTTCCTGCCCGAGCTGCCCGAGATGCGGCTCGAGGTCGATGAGCACCACCACCACAAGGACGTCTACGAGCACTCGCTCACCGTGCTCGAGCAGGCCATCGGGTACGAGGCCGAGCGGCACGCCGGCGATCCCCCGGACACCGTGCTCCGGCTCGCGGCGCTGCTGCACGACATCGGCAAGCCCGCGACGCGCAAGCTCGAGCCCGGCGGCGCCGTGAGCTTCCACCACCACGACCTGGTCGGTTCCAAGATGGCGAAGAAGCGACTCCGTGCGCTCCGCTTCGACAACGACACGATCGCCGCGGTGTCCCGCCTGATCGAGCTGCACCTGCGCTTCTTCGGGTACACCGAGGGCGCCTGGACGGACTCCGCCGTCCGCCGCTACGTCCGCGACGCCGGACCGCAGCTCGAACGGCTGCACGAACTCACTCGATCGGACGTCACCACCCGCAACCGCCGCAAGGCCGACCGGCTGGCGTTCGCCTACGACGACCTCGAGGACCGCATCAAGGTGCTGTCCAAGCAGGAGGAGCTCGAGTCGATCCGCCCGGACCTGACCGGCGACGACATCATGCGGATCCTCGACATCCCGCCGGGGCGTGCCGTGGGCGAGGCCTACCGGTTCCTGCTCGAGGCCCGGATGGACGAAGGGCCCCTCGGGCCGGAGACGGCCGAGGAGCGCCTGCGCGAGTGGTGGAGCACCCGAGGCGACGCCGACGCCTGAGACGCGACCGCCTGCCGGGCGGAACCGCTCTCCACAGGCCGGTGGCGCGCCTCCAGGCAGTCCGGTAGGCTACCCAGGTTGCCCCTCGCGCACCTGCGTGGTCTGGGGCACATGCATCAACCCTCCTGCCCCGGGAACCGCCCGGGGCCGCTGAGACCAGAGGAGGTGGGTTCCGCATGCACCAGTACGAACTGATGGCGATCCTCGACCCCGAGATCGATGAGCGCACCGTCGCTCCCAGCCTGGACAAGTTCCTGGCCGTGATCCGCAACGCGGGTGGCACCGTCGACAACGTGGACGTCTGGGGCCGTCGCCGGCTCGCTTACGAGATCGCGAAGAAGTCCGAGGGCATCTACGCCGTCGTCGACTTCACGTCGTCGCCCGAGGCCGCCAAGGAGCTCGACCGTCAGCTCGGTCTCTCCGAGGCCGTGCTCCGCACGAAGGTCCTCCGCGCTGAAGAGGGCATCGCGCAGGTCGCCGCCCAGAAGCAGCGTGACGAGGCTCGCGCGGCCCGCAAGGCCGCCAACGCCTCCGCAACCGCGACCGCGAGCGCCGAGTAACCCGTGGCCGGCGAAACCGTCATCACGGTGGTGGGCAACCTCACCGCGGACCCCGAGCTGCGCTACACGCAGAACGGGCTCGCCGTGGCGAACTTCACCATCGCGTCGACCCCTCGCACGTTCGACCGTCAGGCGAACGAGTGGAAGGACGGCGACGCGCTGTTCCTCCGTGCGAGTGTGTGGCGCGAGTTCGCCGAGCACGTGGCGGGGTCGCTGACGAAGGGCTCGCGCGTCATCGCGCAGGGTCGTCTGCGTCAGCGTTCCTACCAGGACCGTGAGGGCCAGCAGCGCACGAGCATCGAGCTCGAGGTCGACGAGATCGGCCCGTCGCTCCGCTACGCGACCGCACAGATCACCCGCGCAGCGGGTGGCAGTGGCGGCGGTCGTGGCCAGGTCGGCGGCGGCGCCAGCGCCCCCGCGGGCAACGGCGGCGGCAACTGGAACAACAACGGTGGCGGTCAGTCGGACGCGCCCTGGTCTCCCCAGGGCGGCCAGCAGGGTGGCAGCAACGCACAGTCGAACGACGTGTGGAGCACCCCCGGTGGCAACTTCGACGACGAGACCCCGTTCTGATCCTCAGCGTTCCGACGGACACACAACTTTTCTTCTAAGGACAAATCACTATGGCTGGAAAGAGCACCGGCGACCGCCGGAAGCCTCGCGGCAAGGGCGGCAAGAACGCTGCTCCCGCGAAGTCGATCAAGGTCGGCGTCATCGACTACAAGGACGTTGCGACCCTTCGCAAGTTCATCTCGGAGCGTGGAAAGATCCGCGCCCGTCGCATCACCGGCGTCTCCGTCCAGGAGCAGCGCCTCATCGCCCGTGCCGTGAAGAACGCCCGTGAGATGGCGCTCCTCCCCTACGCCGGCTCCGGCCGCTGATCGGAGGTCGACACATGTCGAAGCTCATCCTCACCCACGAGGTCTCCGGCCTCGGTTCCGCTGGTGACGTCGTCGACGTCAAGAACGGCTACGCCCGCAACTACCTCATCCCCCAGGGCTTCGCTGTCGCGTGGTCCAAGGGCGGCGAGAAGCAGGTCGAGTCGATCCGTGCCGCGCGTACCGCGCGCGAGCTCGCCACCATCGAAGAGGCACAGGACCTCAAGATGAAGCTCGAGAACGCGACCATCACCCTGTCGGTCAAGGCCGGCAAGGACGGTCGTCTGTTCGGCTCCGTCCGTCCGGGCGACGTCGCTGACGCCGTCCAGGCGCAGGGCGTCGGCTCGCTCGACAAGCGCAAGGTCGAGGTCCCCGCGACCATCAAGACCGTCGGTGACCACGAGGCCACCGTGCGCCTGCGCGAGGACATCACTGCCGTGATCTCGCTCAAGGTCGTCGCTGCCAAGTAGCACTGACGTTCCGCTCCACGACGGGCGGGTCTCCTCCGGGAGGCCCGCCCGTCGTTGCGTTCCGGGGGCGGTCGCGCGGCTTGTCCCACGGCTGTCGCCGACATGGTCACGGGCCTGGAGGCGCGGCTCGACTCGGGCTGGCTGGTTACGGTTCAGACGGGGTCGCGCTGGCTGGGAACAGGCCGAGAACTCTTCCCACAGGAGGGGTCCTTGTCAAGTCGTTTTACACAGTGGAAACGTGTCAAATCGGAACCTTCAAGGGGTACTTGAACCCCACTTTTCCACACACCGTGTGTAACAGAAAAGCCCAGGTCAAGTGGTCGAAAGTGTGTTCGTACGGGTCTTTTTCCACAGGCCCGTCCACAGTTCTCCACACAGCGCTCCGGCGTGTTCCGCAGGCTCTCCACAGAGTTATCCACAGGGCCGTTTGTTGGGGATAACTCTGGGGCCGTACGTTGGCCCAGCGACTCGGGGATGTCGGTTGCCGGGGGTAGAAACAGGGGTGCGGGTTCCGGCCGGTGGGTGCTGTCCCGCCGGTCCAGGTCCGTGTCGTCAACAGAGGAGAGCGTGTGTCGATCGCACATCTTGAGCCCGCACCGCAGGACTACGCGGAGCGCGGCATGGAACGCACCCCGCCGCACGACATGCTCGCGGAGCAGTCGACCATCGGTGGCATGCTCCTGTCGAAGGACGCCGTCGCCGACGTCATCGAGACCGCCCGTGGCGTGGACTTCTACGTTCCCAAGCACGAGGTCATCTTCGACGCCATCCTGTCGCTCTACTCGCACGGTGAGCCCACCGACGTCATCGCCGTCACCGACGAGTTGACCAAGACCGGACTGCTGTCCCGCGCCGGCGGCGCCGAGTACCTGCACAGCGTCACGAGCATGGTGCCGACCGCCGCGAACGCCGGCTACTACGCCGGCATCGTCGCCGAGAAGGCGGTGCTCCGCCGCCTGGTGGACGCTGGCACCCGCATCGTCCAGATGGGCTACGCGTCCGAGGGTGAGGTCACCGACCTCGTCAACAGTGCGCAGGCCGAGGTCTACAACGTCGCCGGTGGTGTGCAGACCGAGGACTACGTCCCGCTGACCGACGCCATCTCGGCCGCGCTCGACGAGATCGAGGCCGCCAAGGGCCGCGACGGCCAGATGACCGGCGTGCCGACCGGGTTCGCGCAGCTCGACGGCCTGACGAACGGCTTCCACCCCGGACAGCTCATCATCGTCGCTGCCCGACCGGCCCTCGGTAAGTCGACGCTGGCGCTCGACCTGTGCCGCGCCGCCGCGATCAAGCACGACCAGACCGCCGCGTTCTTCTCGCTCGAGATGGGTCGTGCCGAGATCGCGATGCGTCTGCTCTCCGCCGAGACCAGCGTGCCGCTGCAGAACATGCGCAAGGGCACCGTGGACTCCCGCGACTGGACCACCATCGCGCAGACCCGCGGTCGCATCAACGACGCCCCGTTCTTCATCGACGACTCCCCCAACATGACGCTCGTCGAGATCCGCGCCAAGTGCCGTCGACTCAAGCAGCAGCACAACCTGAAGCTCGTGGTCATCGACTACCTGCAGCTGATGACCTCGGGCAAGAAGGTCGAGAGCCGCCAGCAAGAGGTCTCCGAGTTCTCGCGTGCCCTGAAGCTGATGGCCAAGGAGCTCCAGGTCCCGGTCATCGCCCTGTCGCAGCTGAACCGTGGTCCGGAGCAGCGTGCCGACAAGAAGCCGGCGATCTCCGACCTCCGTGAGTCCGGCTCCATCGAGCAGGACGCTGACATGGTCATCCTGCTGCACCGTGAGTCGGCGTACGAGAAGGACAACCCGCGTCAGGGTGAGGCGGACCTGATCGTGGCGAAGCACCGTAACGGACCGACGGACACCATCACCGTGGCGTTCCACGGGATGTTCTCGCGGTTCGTCGACATGCCGCAGTAGGCGCATGGGCGCGCGACGCCTCGCCGACGTCGCGTCGACTAGCGGGCGATGGTGAGGGCTCCGTTCTCCTCGCGGATGCTGCCGTCCTTCGGGACCCACACGCGCAGGCCGTCGAGCCTGCCCGTGGTGAAGGACGAGGCGTCGTCCTGCAGCAGGTTGGTCACGGCCTCCGGTGCGGGGAGCCGCTGGTCGCGTCCGACGACGATGGCGACGTAGGGGCCACGGTCGAGTCGGTTGGTGCCGTGGTCGCCGACGTACGGCAGGAAGAGCGTGGGAGTCGCCGACACGAACAGGATCCGACCGTCGGGCACATCGTGTTCCTCGAGGTACCCGGGCAACAGCGCGATCCCGGTCGGGTGCGCCCGCGCGACGGCCTGGCTCACCCGGAACGAGGGGGCGACGAGCGTCGCGACGAGGACCAGCACGACCGGGACGGTCAGGGCCCTCGGGGGGACGGTGGCGAGGCGTGCGAAGCCGATGGCGGCGAGGACCAGCAGGAACGGCATCCACGCGGTGTAGTAGGTCGGCAGCGCGATCTTGGCGACGACGACGTAGAACCCGACGAGCAGCACCAGGGATGCGCCGACGTACGCGACCAGGCGGTCCGCCCGCACCACCAGGGCAGCGAGCACACCGATCGCGAGGACGACGAGCATCGCCTTGCCGGTGCCGTCGAGCAAGAACCGGAAGCTCGCCCACCACGGTGCGAACGTGTAGATCTGCCCGTCGATCGTGATCGGGTGCCCGTTGGTGTTCTGCCCCTCCTGGAACGCGACCATGTACTGGATCGCCGAACGGATGCCCATCGGGACGTACAGGGCGACGAACGTGACCGTGAAGGCGGCGACCCACAGCACGCCGCCGACGAGGCCCTTCCGCCAGACCTTGAACAGGACCGGGAGCAGCAGGAACGCCGGGAGCAGCACGATGGTCGACAGCTTGGACGTGACCGAGGCAGCCATGAGCACGCCGGACACGGGAGCGAGCCACCAGGCCCGCTCGCTGCGGATCCACCACCACGCGGCGACGATCGCGAACACGGCGAAGGCCGTCATCACCGGGTCGAGCAGGGCGAGCCGGTCGACCCGGGCACCCGCCCCACCACGCGGGGTCAGCCACCAAAGCGATGCCGCCAGCAGGGCACCCCAGTACCCGATCTCGCGACGCAGCCACAGGTACAGGACCACGCCGACCGCGAAGGTGAGCACGCCGACGAGGACCCGCGGGCCGATCGGACCCTGCCCGGTGAGGAGCTGCACGAGCCCGAACAGGTACTTGGCCGTCGGCGGGTGTTCGCGGTTCGCGGTGAAGTCACCGTGGACGTACTGCCACCCGCTCTGCAGGTAGATGTTCTCGTCGCCGGTGATGTTCGAGCCGGCCAGGTTCCAGAAGCACTGGTAGAGCGCGGCGATCACGACGAGGGAGGCGATCGTCAGGCGGAGGCGGAGGTCGCCGGCGAACCCGGACACTCGTGATGGCACCAGACGAACCTACTGGCCCTTCGACCGTCTTCGGCATCGACGTGTTAGGTTGTGCACAACCCAATGGAGCACAACGTGAAATTCACCAGCTGGATCGACCTCGTCGCCGGTGGCCTGCTCGCCGGGCACGGCATCGCCACGGTTCGCCGCACCCCGCTGCGCGCTCGAGCCCAGCAGATGCAGCGACGTGGATTCGAGCCGGGCGTCCCACACGCACTCGGCATCCCTGCCCTGGAAGTCCTGGCCGGGCTCGGACTCGCCACCGCAGCGGTCCGCCGCGCCCCCGGGAGCGACCTGACCGGCACCGGCTCCGCCGTCGCGGCGACGGCCCTCGGTGGGACCCGGCTCGTGATCGACCGCGAAGACGGCTCGGTGACGAGCACAACTGGTGGTGCTGCTGCACTCACACTCGCCGGCCTGCTGCGGCTGCTCACCTCGACCCGCGGCCGTCCGGTCGCGCGGATCCTCACGCTCGGTTCCGCCGCTGTCGTGATCACCTTCGAGGCCGCACGCCGTCGCCGCGTCCTCCGCAGGCGCTGACCTCGCCCCCCACTCCACCGAACCCCACCACCACCGTGAAAGGCACCGCCCCGATGGCAACCCGCACCCCCGCAGTCCGCTCCACCCGCCCCCGGACCATCGTCCGCATCCTGTTCGGCGCGATGCTCACCTGGGCCGGCATCAGCCACCTGACGGTGGCGCGCGAGGAGTTCCAGGCGCAGGTGCCGAAGTTCGTGCCGCTGCCGACGGACGTCACGGTGATCGCCTCCGGTGTGGTGGAGATCTCCCTCGGGGCTGCGCTGATGCTCCTGGCTCGGCGTCAGGTGACGGTCGGGTGGGTCGTCGCGGTGTTCTTCCTCGCGGTCTTCCCCGGCAACATCGCGCAGTGGATGCACCACCGCGACGGGTTCGGCCTGGACACCGACACCAAGCGCTTCGTCCGCCTGTTGTTCCAGCCCGTGCTCATCGCCGTCTCGCTGTGGGCGACGAACGCGCTGCGCAAGCGCCGCTGAACCGGCCCGCGCGAGCGCCGCTGACCGACGCTGCACTCGCGCGGCCGCGACCATGGGGCAGAATCGGCCCCATGAGCGGGGACGACATGGACCAGCCGCGCGTGGTCGCGGTGAGCAAGGACGGCGAGCACCGGTTCAGCAAGCCGTTGGTCGACGCGGTGACGCTCGTGGCGGGGTGGGGCATCGAGGGTGATGCCCACGCCGGCACGACCGTGCAGCACCGCTCCCGGGTCGCGCGTGACCCGTCGCAGCCGAACTTCCGCCAGGTCCACCTGCTGCACGCCGAGCTGTTCGACGAGGTCGCCGAAGCCGGGTTCAGCGTCGAACCGGGACAGATGGGCGAGAACGTCACGACCAGTGGCATCGACCTGCTCGGGCTGCCCGAGGGTGCAGTGCTGCACCTCGGCGACGACGCCTCCGTGCAGGTCACGGGCCTGCGGAACCCGTGCCAGCAGATCAACGGCTTCGAGCCGGGGCTCCTCCGTGCCGTGTTGGGGCGTGCCGAGGACGGCACGGTCGAGCGCAAGGGCGGGGTGATGAGCGTCGTGCTCACCGGTGGCATGGTCCGGCCGGGCGACCGCATCCGGGTCGAGCTCCCCGACGGTGAACGACGACCCCTCCAGCCCGTCTGATGACGCAGCGCGCGCGACGCGTCCTGGTACTCGGCGGAACCGGTTGGCTCGGGCGAACGATCGTCGACGAGCTGTTGGCCGAGGGCGCCGACGTCACCTGCCTCGCCCGGGGCACCACCGGCAACGTTCCGGAGGGAGCGCGCTTCGTCCAGGCGGATCGAGCCCTGGCCGGCGCGTACGAACAGGCCACCGGCGACTGGGACGAGGTCATCGAGCTCGCCAGCGCCCCCGAACTCGTCGCCCCGGCGCTCGACGCCCTCGCCGACCGGGCCGCGCACTGGACCCTGGTGTCCACGGTCTCGGTGTACGCGGACAACGACGAACCGGGCGCCGACGAGTCCGCCCGGCTGGTGGAGCCGAAGGACCCGTCCGAGTACGCCGACGCGAAGGTCCTCGCCGAGCGCATGACGCGGCTCCGGCTCGGGTCACGGCTGCTCATCGCACGCCCGGGGCTGATCGTCGGCCCCGGCGACCCGAGTGACCGGTTCGGGTACTGGCCGGCACGCCTCGACCGCGGTGGGCCGGTGCTGGTGCCGACGTCGGCGGAGCGGTTCGTCCAGATGATCGACGTCGCGGACCTCGCTGCCTGGCTCGTCCGGGCCGGGCGCGACGGGTTCGTCGGCACGGTCAACGCGGTGGGCGCTCCGGTGCCGATGCAGGACTTCTTCCGGTGTGTGGCGGAGGTCACCGGGTTCGATGACGAGCTGGTCGCGGTCGACGACGACGTCCTGCTCGCGCACGACGTGGCCTACTGGGCCGGACCGCGATCACTCCCCCTGTGGATCCCGGTGTCGGAGGGCGGGTTCGCACAGCGCTCCACCGTGGCGTTCAGGGACGCCGGCGGAGTGACCCGACCCCTCCGGGACACCGTCGTGCTCGTGCTCGAGGACGAGCGCGCCCGCGGGACGGATCGGGAACGCCGTGCCGGCCTCACCTCGACAGCGGAACGGGCGATCCCCACCAGGTAGACGCGCGGTCCCCGCGAGCGAGATCAGGACGCGGCGGCAGCCTGTTCGTACAGACTCGTCGCCAGGTCGTTCAGCACCTCGTGCAGTTCGCCCTTGTGCGCCCCGTCGACGGCCCGGAGCATCGCTGCGTACCGCTCCTGGTAGTCCGACACGACGACATGCCCCGGGGGCAGCAGCCGCAGCAGTGAGCCCCGGCGATCGGCCGGGTTCGGTGCGCGCTCGAGCAGGCCGGCGGTGCTCATCCGGTCGATCATGTTCGTCACCGCGCCCGAGGTCAGCCCCAGGTACCCGGCGACCTCGGTCGGCGTGGAGTACCCGGTGTCACTGATGAGGACCAGGGCGCGGAGGGCGTTCTCGTGCACGCCCGCACGAGCGCTCAGCTGACTCACCAGGCTCGCGTTCGCACGCACGACGGCGGTGAACGCGGCCATGAGATCGGCCGCGTCGTCGTCGTTCGGTGCTGCTGCCACGAGGGCCTTCTTCCGTGTCGGGGACCGGGGGACAAGGAGCGTCCCCCGCACTGGGGTAAGTATACGAGTGGTCAACTTGGTGAATCAGTGACTATCTTAATCATTGAAGCAAAACAGCCCGAACGCCTTGCTTCCCCCAACTTCCTGCAACCACCACCGAACGAAGAGGTACCCCGTGTCCACCAAGCTCCGCACCTCCGCACTGAAGCGGATCCGCTTCGCCCCCGTGGCACTCCTCGCGGGTATCTTCGCCGCCGTCCTGCTCTCCCTCTCGCTCACCGGCACCCTCTCCGGGTTCGCCGCGAGCATCACCAACAGCAGCAACACCGCCGGCAGCGGCACGCTGATCATGCAGGAGCAGAACGCCGGCGCGACCGTCACCTGCCTCAGCACCGACGGCGGCTCGGTCTCGACGAACTCCGCGACCTGCTCGACGATCAACAAGTTCGGCGGCAGCACGACGATGACCCCGGGCAACACGGTCAACACCGCGATCTCGATCAAGAACACCGGCACCGCGAACGCCAGCACCTTCACGCTGAACCCGGGCGCCACCTGCACCCAGTCGGCCAACGGTTCGGCCAACGGCACCGCGACCGACCTCTGCGCCAAGATGAACCTCGTCGTCACCTCCGGTTCGACCACGGTGTTCAGCGGCACCCTCGCCAGCTTCAAGGGTGCGGCGGCGTCGGCCTTCACGATGCCGCAGGCCCCGGCCGCCGGTGCGAGCGTCCCGTTCAACTTCGCGGTGACCCTCGACTCCTCGGCCGGCAACACCTACCAGGGCCTCGCCGCCTCGGTCCCGATGACCTGGACCTTCACGGCCTGATCCGACCCCCATCACCCTTCCCCCAGACCGGCGACGCTCGGCCGACCCCCCTCCGGTCGAGCGTCGCCATTCCCCTGAATCCCCGGAGCAGCGCCCATGAGCCAGACCGCAGCGATCCCGCTCAGCGGCATGCTCGACCGCCCGGTCCTCCGCGGCCGTCAGGTCACCCGCTCCGAGACGGTCCTCGCCTGGTCGGTCGCCGCGATCGCCGCACTGCTCCTCACCGCCGCCGTCCTGTTCCTCTCCGCCGGCGGCCGCTGGTTCGTCGTCGAGACCCCCTCGATGGGCGAAGCCGCCCCGGTCGGCACCCTCGTGCTCGACCTGCCGGTGGACGTCGCCACGCTCAGCGTCGGCGACATCGTCTCGTTCGAGACCTCCGCCAACCCGGACGTCGTCTACACGCACCGCATCGTCTCGATCGACGCGGACGGTGGGCTCCACACCCGCGGTGACGTCAACGGCGCCACCGACCCGTGGACGCTCACCCAGGCCGACGTGATCGGCACCCCCGCGCTCCTGGTCCCGCGCATCGGCTGGCTGCTCCGCGCTGCCCCGATCCTGCTCATCGGCACGCTGATCATCCTGACCCTGACCAGCGCGTTCACCGACCGGGTGACCCGCACGTGCCTGCGGATCGCGGGCAGCGCCCTCACCGTTGCGTACGCGGCGTTCGTGTTCAAACCGTTCGTCAACGTGACGACGATCACGAACACCTCGAGCCCGACCGGCGTCGAGGCCACCGTGATCTCGTCGGGGATCTTCCCGGTCCGCGTCGACGCCCACGGCGGCAACAGCGTCCACCTGGTCGACGGCGAGATGGGCAAGGTCGTCATCCACGAGCTGACGAAGAACGGGCACTACCAGCTCATGTCGAACATCGACCTCGACCCCCTGGGTTGGGTCGCCCTGTTCGCCGTGTGCCTCGTGCCGCTCGTGGCGTGCCTGGCGGTCGGCCGCGTCGAGGCGGTGCGTCCGTCGTGATCCTCCGCCGTCTGCGCGACGGTCGCGTCGTCGCCGTCCTCCTCGTGGTCGCTCTGGCCGTCGTCGTCCTGCTGAACCAGTTCGCCCCGACCCGCTCGGCGTACACCGCCCGCGTGACCAACAGCGCGAACACGGCGGCGACCGCCCCGTACTTCACGTGCACGGGCGCAGTCGGCGCCGACACCGCGAACGCGTTGTTCGCCTATCGCCTGACCGAGGCCTCGGGTTCGAAGACGGCCACCGACTGGTCCGGTCGCGGCGCGAACGGCACCTACCAGGGCACGATGACCGCGACCACGCCGAGCCCGAACGCCTGCCCTCGTGACAGCGGGAGCGCGTACGCGCTCAACGGTTCGACGAGCTACGTCTCCACCCCGCGCTCCTACGCCAACCCAACGACCTTCAGCGAGGAGGTCTGGTTCCGCACCACGGTCGCCGGCGGCATGCTCATCGGCTTCGGCAGCAGCCAGACCGGCGCGTCGAGCCAGCACGACCGGAAGCTCTACCTGACCACGACCGGCCAGCTCGCGTTCGGCACGTACAACGGCGCCACGCAGGTCCTCACCTCGCCGAAGGCCTACACCGACGGCGCCTGGCACCACACTGTGGCGACGATGTCGCCCACCAACGGCATGCGCCTGTACGTCGACGGCACGCTCGTCGCGTCGAACACGGCCTTCAAGAGCCCCGAGAACTTCACCGGGTACTTCCGCGTCGGCTACGACGTCGTCAGCGGGTGGCCGGGTTCCACGAACAACCCGTACTTCACCGGCTCGATGCGGTACGCCGCCGTCTACGGCACCGAACTGACGGCCAGCCAGGTGGCCGCGCACGCGGCCGCCGGTTCCTGACGCACTGACTGCCGGACTGGAGGCTCGTGGCCGTGCCCGCCACGGGCCTCCAGTCCGTCCCCTGGTCACGTCGAGAACGTGGGCCGAGTTTGCGGACCGGGCCCACCAACCCGCGGATTCGGGGCGACGAATCCCGCTGATCAGGCCTTTTCGTTCCGTGGGCCGTGCCAGGATCGTCAGGTCCTGAGACGTCGGAGTCTCCATCCGACCGTCTCGAAAGGCGCCACCCCCATGTCCTTCTGGGCCCTCTTCCTCATCGCGCTCGGCGTCTCCGCGGACGCCTTCGCCGTCGCCCTCGGCAAGGGCCTGCACATGAAGCGCTTCGACGTGCGGCACGCGATCGTGATCGCGCTGACGTTCGGGGTGTTCCAGGCGGTGATGCCGTTGCTCGGCTGGCTGCTCGGGTCGGCGTTCGCGCAGTACATCGCGGCCTTCGACCACTGGGTCGCGTTCGGGCTGCTTGCGCTGATCGGCGGGAAGATGCTGTGGGAGGCGTTCTCGAAGCACGAGGACACCGAGCAGGACACCGATCGGCTGCCGGTCCGCGAGCTCCTCGTGCTGGCGGTCGCGACCAGCATCGACGCCCTGGCGGTGGGCGTCACCCTGGCGTTCCTGCCCGTCTCGATCGGCGGCGCGGTGCTGCTCATCGGGATCACCACCGCGGTGCTGTCGTTCGTCGGGGTCCTGGTCGGTCGCCGTGTCGGTGCCCGTTTCGGCAAGCCGGCGGAGATCGCGGGTGGCGTCGTTCTGATCCTGATCGGCCTGAACATCGTGCTGGAGCACACCGGCGTCATCGGCTGAGGCCGCGGGTCAGAACCGACCCCGGACGAACGGGAGGCCCGTGGCGAGCTGCCACGGGCCTCCCGTCTGGTGCTGGTGGGCGTCAGTAACTACCCAGGCTGCCCGCCGGAGCGTTCGCGACGACAGCGATCCCGAAGATGATCCAGATGATGCCGAACACGAGCGACAGGGCGCTGATGATGATGCCGGCGAGGGCCAGGCCGCGGCCGCGCTCCCCGGTCTTCTTGATCTGCGAGAGCGCGATGATCGACACCACGAGGCCGGCGATGTTCACCACGAAGGCCAGGACGAACCCGACGATCGCCATGACGTTGAAGCGGTCGGACGACGGCTGCATCGGAGCGCCGTAGGGCTGCCCGCCGGCGGCGTAGGGGTTCGGGTTCTGCTGGTTGTACTGGGGCGTGCCGTCACTCATGGCGCCGCGTCCTCTCTGATCAGGGGGATGTCTACACAGGAAACGTACAGGACCAGCGGGCCGGACGGGGCGGTGGGATCAGGCAGGACCGACGCCGTCAGATGTCGAGCACCCCGTCCACCGCGTCCGCTCGGTCGGCGATGTGCCCGCTGTCGATGTCCTCGTCCAGGTGCACGCCGACGTAGGTCCAGTCCTCCACGTGCCCGGCGTCGTCGAACACCCGGTAGCGCCGACGGAGCCGCAGGTACGGCACGGCGCGGTGCTCGAACGACACCACGAGCTCGGTCGCCGGCCACTCCCCCTCGACGGTGACCTCGACGGCTCGGTAGTCGCTCGCCGACCGCCGGGGTTCGGGGTGGTCGCGGGTCCACAGGGTGCCGGGCTGGTCGAGCGCCTCGAACACGCCCACGAGGTCCGCGACTGCGCGCTCCCGCGCGGCAGCGTCCAGGTGGTGCAGCGGCCAGTGCGCGCCCTCGACGTCGGTCAGGTCGAACCGATCCGTCCACGGAGTGCGGGCTGCCTCCAGACGCTCCTGCTCGTCCTCCCACGACGTCTCGTCCTCGTCGCTCGCGGAACGGGACGGCAGGTCATCGGTGGTGACGACGCTGGGCAGGCCGACAGCGACGTCGAGGTCGACCTCCCGAGCGTCGTAGTGGTAGGTCAAGCCGCCCGTCAGATCGGGCGTGCGCCGGGGTCCGGTGGGCATGTACCGGATGGTGAGGACCGAGCCGGTGCGGCGGACGTCCTCGACCAGGTGGTCGACGGTGATCGTCGTCCGGCTGCCGTCGGTCCGGACGAGCACGAGCTCGGTCGGCGGGGTCGGCAGGGGCGGCGCGGGATCGACCGGTGGTCCCGATCGGCGAGGGAAGTCGTCCTCGTCGTCGGCGTCGGATCCGGCACTCCAGAAGAAGCGGGGGCCGTCATCGTCGTCGTCGTCCAGCAGCTCGGGCTCGTCGTCCTCCGGCTCCTCGCCGGCAGCGAGCGTCGCCGCCCACTCCTCCGGCGACGGCCAGAACGGCTCGGACGGCGCCCACGGCAGGGTCTCCGGGTCGACGCCGTCGAGCGGGTCGTCCGAGTCCTCGTCGTCCTCGACCGCCTCGTCGTCCTCCGGATCCCCGAGGCCCTCGTCCTCGGAGTCCTCGTCCTCGTTCTCACCCATCCACATCGACGCGTCACGCGGGTCGCCGATCCACAACCCCTCGACGTCCGCCCCGAGCACGCGTCGATCCCCGAGGTCGACCGCGCACGTCACCCCGGTCGGCGTGACGTGCACGGCGGTCCGAGACATCTCGTCGAGGTCGTCGCCCACCTCCTCGCGCGATCCGTAGACGACCCACGCGCCCCCGTCGGTCGCGAGGACCCCGACCTCGTCGACCGCACCGTCCGGCAACGGGGCGTCCGGCCACGTCACCCACCGCACGTCGTCGCCCGTGACGACCGCGGCGACCGGTCGTGTGGCGTCCGGCACGATCGTCGCGTCACCGACGCCGACGGCGTCGATCGGCTCGAGGAAGCTGCTCATGCAGCGACCGTACCGCGGCCCTGTGGCCGGCCCGTGAACAGCCGGGAGGCCCGTGGCGGGCCCGCACCGCGCCTCCCGTCCGCCCGTTCCCGGTCCACCTGCCGGACCCGCCGCAGCGGTCGGGCGCATGATGGGCGGATGGCACGCATCCTCGTCACCGGATCCACCGACGGCCTCGGGCGGGGAACCGCCGACTCGCTGCTCCGCAGCGGGCACGACGTCGTCGTCCACGCGCGCAACACGGCCCGCGCCGAGGCGGTCGCCGACCTGGTGGAGCGCGGCGCCGAACTCGTCGTCGCCGACCTGGCGGACCGCGACGCCGTGATCGCCACCGCCCGGGAACTCGACGCCGGCACCCCGCTCGACGCCGTCGTGCACAACGCCGGCGTGATCTCGGGCCGTTCCCTGGTGCCCGTCAACGTCGTGGCGCCGTACCTGTTCACCGCGTTGCTGCGCTCGCCGGAGCGGCACGTGTACCTGAGCAGCGGGATGCACCGGGGCGGCCGCCCGCGCCTGGACACCGTCGACTGGACCGGCGCTTCGGAGACGAACTCGTACTCCGACACGAAGCTGTTCGTGACGGCGCTCGCCGCCGAGGTGCCGCTCCGACGCCCGGGCGTGCTGAGCAACGCTGTCGACCCAGGCTGGGTGGCGACCAAGATGGGCGGGGCCGGCGCTCCGGACGACTTCGAGCTCGGACACCGCACGCAGGAGACGCTCGCGACCGACCCGGACCAAACCGTGACAGGCGGTTACTGGTTCCACGGGGAGCGGCAGGAACCGCACCCGGCGGTGGCCGACCAGCGGTTCCGCACCGAACTGCTCGACACGCTCGCCGAGGCCACCGGCATCACGCTCTGAGTCGCTGACGGAACCGCCGCGACCGGTCGGGTGCTCCTGCGAAGGCGTTCGTCGCGCCCGGACGAGGATGGCGTCGACACGACGAACGGAGGACCCGGTGACCCTCGGCCTGCACAACGGATCGAGTGGGTGGCAGCGCGTGCGACGGCACGGCCTGCTCCTCGCGAACGTCGCCGTCTTCGTCGTGTGCTTCGTCGGCATGGTGTTCGCCGGATGGCGGGTGTCCGCGGCGGACGCACTCCAGCACGGTGAGGCGGCCGTGTCGCTCTGGGGCTTCCTGACGAGCGGGGACTTCGCCGAGGCCACGTTCGAGAACTGGGAGAGCGAGTTCCTGCAGATGGGCGCGTACATCGTGTTCACGGTGTTCCTGTTCCAGAAGGGGTCGAGCGAGTCCGAGCCCCTGGACGAACAGAGCCCGCAGGACGAGGACCCCCGGGAGCACGCCGACGACCCGAGGGCCCCGTGGCCGGTGCGCCGGGGCGGGATCGTGCTCGTGCTGTACGAGAACTCCCTGCTGATCCTGTTCGCGGTGCTGTTCCTCGGCAGTGTCGTCGGGCACGTGATCGGTGGCGCTGCGGCCTACAACGAGGAGCAGCTCGAGCACGGCGACAGCGTGGTCTCGGCGTGGGGCTACCTGGGCACGAGCCAGTTCTGGTTCGAGTCGATGCAGAACTGGCAGTCGGAGTTCCTGGTCATCTCGGTGATGGTGATCGCCACCGTGTCCCTGCGGCAACGAGGGTCGAGCCAGTCGAAGCCCGTGGCCGCGCCGACGGAGCAGACCGGCGCCTGAGCGCGGCCGAGACCGGACGGGAGGCCCGTGGCGGACCCCCCACGGGCCTCCAGTCCGATCCGCACCACGCTGGTGCGGTAGGTTCCTGCGGAACGCAGTCCGCACGTGAGAGGGGGCGCCCGATGGCGCAGGGGCACCGCTCTCCGCCCACGATGAGCGACGTCGCCGCCGTGGCAGGTGTCTCGAAGAAGACCGTCTCGAACGTGCTGTCCGGCTACGAACACGTCTCCGTCCGCACCCGTGACCGCGTGATGGCCGCCGTCGACGAGCTCGGCTACGAACTCAACGTCTCGGCCCGGAACTTCCGCGCCGGACGCTCCAAGGTGCTCGGGCTCGCGGTGCCGGAACTGCGGCAGGCGTACTTCGCCGAACTCGCGGACGCCGTCATCCGCGCTGCCGGAGCCGTGGGCTACACGGTGCTCATCGAGCAGACCGCGAGCGGCGTGCGCGAGGCGGACGCGATCACCCGGATGCGCGAGCACTCCATCGACGGCATCATCTACAGCCCGCTGACCGTCCGGCCGAGCGACGCCGCCGCGCTCGAGGTGAAGTTCCCCCTGGTCGTGCTCGGTGAGCCGATCCCCGACGCCCCCGTGCCGTTCATCGCGATGTCGAACGCGGACGCGCTGCGGGACGCGACCGCGCACCTGCTCGACGCCGGTCGCCGGTCGATCGCGTTCATCGGCTCCGACCCGTCCGGCCCCGTGCGCACGGCGCAGGAGCGACTGCGGGGCTACCGCGAGGCGCTCGACGACCACGGTGTGCCGTTCGCGCCCGAGCGGGTCGTGCCGACCGCGCTGTGGCACCGGGCCGAGGGTGCGGCGGCTGCACGGCAGCTCCTCGACGCCGGCGTGCCGGTCGACGGGATCGTCTGCTGCAACGACGCGCTCGCGCTCGGGGCTATGAGTGCCCTGCAGCTCGCGGGCCGGACCGTGCCGGACGACGTCGCGGTCGTCGGGTTCGACGACATCGAGGAGTCGGCGTACTCGACCCCGGCGCTGACCACGGTGTCGGCCGACCTGGACCGCGTCGCGGCGACGGCGGTCGGGGTGCTCGTCGCCCAGCTCGAGGAGGGCGCCCCGGCGACGCCGGGGGTGCTGCGCTCCCCGCACGCACTCGTCGTCCGGGCGTCGTCCGGACCGTTGCGTCCGGTTGCTGCCTGACCCGTTGACCACGGGTGCTCCCCGACCCCTTGACCGGGCGGTCGAGCACCGGCTACTGTCCACATTTACACCGGTGTAAATCCGGGATGGACGAGGTCCGCACACCGACGTGCCGGACGGATGGCAGGTTTTCGATGAAGAAGCACATCGCGGTCGTCGCGCTCGCAGCAGCGGCGTCGCTCTCCCTCGCCGGGTGCGCCGGCTCCCCCGGGTCGTCGGGTGACGGCGGCCACGTCGACCTGACGTTCTGGCACGGCTACACCGAGGCCGACGGCAAGGTCCTGGACGGCATCGTCAAGGACTTCAACGCCTCGCAGGACAAGGTCACCATCACGACCCAGACGAAGACCTGGGCCGTGATCGACGACACGATGCTCCCCGCCCTGTCCGCGAAGAAGGGCCCGGACCTCGTCGCGATGACCTCCGACCGGCTGCCGGTCTACGCGCAGAAGAAGGCGCTGGTCGACCTCAGCGACTTCTACGCCGACGACGCCAACAACACCGGGGACCTGAAGGAACAGGCCGTCGCGATGGAGCGGGTCGACGGCAAGGAGTACGGGGTGCCGAGCGGGTTCGTCCCGCTCTCCGTGATCTACAACAAGAAGCTGTTCGCAGCGGCCGGCATCGACTCCTTCCCGACCACCTGGGACGAGTGGGTCGCCGACGCGAAGAAGCTCACGAAGGACGAGAACGGCGACGGCACCCCCGAGCAGTACGGGCTCGTGCTGCCGGACCACCAGACCGTCGGCAACGGCATCTGGCCGAGCCTGTTCGCCGGCAACGGCGGATCGATCACGAACGAGGCGGGCACGAAGTCCACCATCGACTCCGCCGCGAACGCCGAGACGCTCGAGTACTGGGCGAAGGCGGTGCGCGACGACAAGATCTCGCCGACCGGTGTCGACGGCATCGCCGCGGACAAGCTCTTCACGGCCGGCAAGACCGCCATGGAGATCGGCGGCCCCTGGATGGCTGGCGTCGCCGAGGCGTCGGACATCGACTACGGCATCGCGGCGATCCCGGCGGGCCCTGAAGCACAAGTGGCCTCGGCCATCGGCATCTCGCTCGGTGTGACGGCCCAGACCGACGACGCGAAGCAGGCCGCAGCCGAGCGGTTCCTGCGCTACTTCAACGAGCAGTCCGTCGCGACGAAGTGGGCCCTCGGGTCCGGCTGGCCGCCGCTCCGCACCGACGTCACCGCCGCGGACGTCGACGAGAACCCGACCGTCGCGACACTCACCGGGCTGCCGGGCACCACGATCCCGCTCCTGCCCGGCGTGGTCGACAGCGCCGACGTGCTCACCGCCGTGGACACCGCGACCCAGAAGGCGATGGCGGGCGGGGACCCCGGATCGCTCCTCGCCACCGCCGACGCCGACGTGCAGTCGGCCCTGAAGTAGCAGCAGCGGCCCTCGGAGGACCCTCGTGACCACGCAGCAACTCGGCCGACGCCGTCGGTACCGACCACCGGGCCAGCTCGGCGGACGATCGCCCCTGAACGGCACGTTCCGCCGCCGCGCCACCATCGTCGGGTTCCTCGCACCCGCGATCGTCATCCTCGGGGCGTTCGTGCTCTGGCCGATGCTCTCGGCGCTCCGGCTGTCGTTCACCGACGCCAGCGGGTTCGGCGACCCGTCGTTCATCGGCTTCGCGAACTACGTCCGGGTCTTCACCGACCCCGACGTCCTGCGGTCCATCGGCAACACCGCGCTCTACTCGGTGCTCTTCACCCCCGTCGCGATCGTCGTCGCCCTGGTGCTCGCCCTCGTGCTGAACCACCCGGCCCTGCCGTTCCGCGGGTTCTTCCGGTCGGCGCTGTTCCTGCCGTTCATCGTGTCCCTGGCCGTCGCCGCGTTCGCGTGGTCGTACCTGCTCGACCCGCAGATCGGCCTGCTGAACCACTGGCTGCAGCTCGTCGGCATCCGGCTCGGCAACGTGCTGCAGGACCCGACGCTCGCGATGCCCACCGTGGTGCTCGTGGCCGTGTGGAAGAACTTCGGCTTCTACATGGTGATCTTCCTGGCCGGGCTGCAGGAGATCCCCACGAGCCTGTACGAGGCAGCGCAGCTCGACGGCGCGAACGGCCGCCAGCGGTTCGCGAACGTCACCTTCCCGATGCTGAGCAACACGATGGCGTTCGTCGTGATCGTCGCCCTCATCGCCGCGCTGCAGGCGTTCGACCAGATCTACGTCCTGACCGGCGGTGGTCCGTACCGGTCGACGGAGACGATCGTCATGCAGATCTACCAGTCCGGCTTCAAGGACCTCGACCTCGGGTTCGCGAGCGCCCTGGCGTACGTGCTCCTCATCGCGACCCTGCTGCTCAGCCTCGTGCAGTTCCTGTTCTTCGGGAAGCGCGGAGAGGACACCGCATCATGACCGCGCTCCCCCGTCCCGCGACCGCCGTGCGCCGTCGCACCGTGGCCCGTCGACAGCCGTCGATGCGGTGGCTCGGCTTCGCAGCCGTGGCCGTCGTGACCCTGGCGGTGCTGCTCCCCGTGCTCGTGATCGTGTTCACCGCGTTCAAGCCGGCGAGCGAGGTCAACGCCTACCCGCCGACGCTGTTCCCGCACACCTGGACGCTCGACAACTTCCGGGCGATCTTCACACAGCTACCGTTCGGGCGGCTCATCCTGAACAGCTTCGCCTTCGCCGGCGGTGTCACGGTGTTCGCGCTGGCGTTCGACGCGCTCGCCGCCTACGCCCTGGCACGGCTCGACTTCCGGGGCAGCAAGGTGCTGCTCATCGTGATCGTCGCCAGCCTGATGATCCCGTTCCAGGCGACGCTCATCCCGATCTACCAACTGGTGTCCGACCTCGGGTGGGTGAACACGTTCGCGGGGCTCATCGCGCCGCGGGCGGCCGACGCCTTCGGGATCTTCTTCCTGCGGCAGTTCTTCGTGTCGCTCCCCCGCGACCTGGACAACGCGGCGCGGATCGACGGGGCCTCGGAGTGGCGGATCTTCCGGAGCGTCGTCCTGCCGAACGCCGTCCCCGCCCTGCTCACCCTCGGCATCTTCACCTTCGTCAACAACTGGAACGACCTGCTCTGGCCGCTGGTGTTCACCACCGACCAGGACATGGGGACCATCACGTCCGGCCTCACCCTGCTGACCGGACCCGGCGGGATCATCCCGCAGGGCGTGATGATGGCCGGCGCCCTGATCGCCGTGCTGCCCCTCGCCGTCATGTTCCTGCTCGTGCAACGCCGCTTCATCGAGAGCGTCGCCAGCACCGGGCTCAAGTGACGACGACACCGCACGAGCCCGGAGCGGCCGTGCCCACCACGAAACGAGACACCATGCACTGGTCCGACGACGGCAGGCTGCACTTCGCCCTGGGCATCGAGGACACCTTCGTCCCGCAGGCCCGACCGGGTGAACGGCCCATCGACGAGTACGAGCTGACCGACCACTACCGGCAGTACGCCGCCGACCTCGGGCTGGCGGTCGACGTCGGCGCCGAGCTGCTGCGGTGGGGCGTCCCCTGGTACCGGGTCGCCCCCGAGCCGGGCGTCTGGGACTGGTCGTGGGTGGACGGCGTCATGGCGAGGTTCCGCGAGACCGGCCTGCGCCCCGTCGTCGACCTGCTGCACTACGGCACACCGCTCTGGCTCGACGGGCAGTTCGCCCACCCCGACTACCCGGCACACGTCACCGAGTACGCCGCCCGGTTCGCGGCGCGGTACGGGGACGTCGCCACCGACTACACGCCCGTCAACGAGCCCGTCATCCACGCCCTGTTCTCGGGTGAGTACGGGTACTGGCCCCCGTACCTGACCGGCGCGGAGGGGTCGGCCCGGATCGCGTCCGCCCTGGCCAAGGGGTTCGTCTCGACGCAGCACGCGATCACGCGTGAGCTCGGGGACGCCGCCACCTTCGTGCACGTGGATGCCGGCATCCGGTACGTCGGCGACGTCGACGCCCCGGAACACCGCGACACGGTCGCGCGCCTGCGCGCCCAGACGTTCCTGGTCGAGGACCTGGTCACCGGTGGCGTCGACGACGCGCACCCCCTGGTCGGTCGGCTGCGCTCCGGGGGCGTCACCGACGCCGACCTCGACTGGTTCCGGCAGCACGCGGTCCGGCCCGACGTGATGGGCGTCAACTACTACCCGCTGCACTCCACCGAGGTCTTCGAGACGGGGGTGCACCACGGCGGCGGGTTCGCCGACCCGCGGCCCTACGAGGACACCGGCGTCGAGGGGCTCCGCGACGTGCTCACCACCTACGCCGAGCGCTACGGCGCCCCGGTCATGCTCACGGAGACCTGCGTCACCGGTTCGGTCGAGGAGCGCATCGGCTGGCTGGACGCGTCGGTCACGGCCGTGCGGGAGCTCCGCGACGAGGGGGTGCCGGTCGTCGGCTACACCTGGTGGCCGCTGTTCGACATGTACGAGTGGACCTGGCGGCACACGGACGCCCCGCGCCAGGAACACCTGCTCACGATGGGCCTCTTCGACCTCGTCGAGGACGGTGCGGGCGGCCTCGACCGTCGCCGCAACCCGGTCGCCGACGCGTTCGCTGCGCACACGCGACAGGAACGGGCCGTGGCAGCGGCCCTGTCGGCGACCACCTGAGGGTCTGGAGGCGCGGGTCGGGTCGGTCCCGCGCCTCCAGTCCGCCTCCGCGCACCACCACTGCACCACCAACCGAACGGAGCACCATGTCCCTCCGCCTCGGCGCCGCTCCGGCGCCTCGTCGACGCCGAACGCTCGCGCTCGTCGTCACCGCTGCCGCCGCCGCGGCAGCCCTCGTCGCCGGTGTCACCGGCCCCCTCCCCGCCCAGGCGGTCACGACCGGCAACGGAGCCCTCGTGTACTCGCCGGCAGCGGGTTCCTCGTTCAACCCCGAGGGCGGCCGCGCTGCCGGCACCACCTACGCGAAGAACATCGTCCTGAAGAACAGCGGATCGGCCAACGGCCAGCAGTTCGTCACCTTCGACCAGCTCGTGCTCGAGAACGGCGTGCAGGTCTACCCGATCTACCGGAGCACGGACAACGGCACCTCGTGGAGCCGCGTCGCCACGGTCAAGCCGAGCACCCAGTTCCCGACCCTCACCCGCACCGCGCAGCCCTCGCTGTACGAGACCCCGGTCCAGCTCGGCACGATGCCGGCCGGCACGCTGTTGCTGAGCGGCATGATCATGCCCACCGACCGCTCGAGCAGCCGACTGGTCATGTACAAGAGCCTCGACCACGGGCTGACCTGGTCCTTCGTGAGCACCGTCGACACCGGCGGTCCGGCCACGTACGACCCGAGCCCGACCTCGACGACCTCGACGGTGTGGGAGCCGTCCGTCGCCGTCGACGCGAACGGCGGGCTGGTCACCTACTTCTCGGACGAGCGGCAGAAGGCGAACAACGTCCTGCAGGCCGTCAGCTACCGGCGCTCCACGGACGGCGGCCTGACCTGGGGTCCCCTGGTCAACGTGTCCGCACCGACCAACAAGAGCGACCGTCCGGGCATGATCACGGTGACGAGGATCCCGAACGGCAACTACGTGGCGACGTTCGAGGTCGTGAACCGGCCGAGCCAGACGAACAACACGGCGCCGGTGTACTTCAAGACCTCACCGGACGGTCTGAACTGGAGCCCCGAGACGAGCATCGGCACCAAGATCGCGCTGCCGGACGGCCGTGGGGTCGGGTCGTCGCCCGAGGTGCGCTGGGTGCCGACCGCCGGCAACGCCAACGGCATGATCGTCGTCTCGTCCAAGTGGTCCCTCGACAGCGCGGGCAACATCGACGGTGGCCAGAACTTCGTCGTCAACCGCAACCAGGGCACGGGTTCGTGGGAGCAGCTGCCGTACGCGGTGACGTACGACGCGCGGGACGCCGAGGGCGGGACGTTCAGCGGCTTCGCCCAGGGCTTCGACTCGAGCGCCGACGGCAAGACCCTGTACCAGGCGACGAACGTCGAGAACCTCACCACCACGTACAACGACGTGCGGGTCGGGTCGATCCCGATCAACGCGCAGCGGTACGAGGCCGAGTCCGCGGTCCGGAACGACACGAGCACCGTCACCCAGGCCGACGCGGTGGGCGGCGCGAAGGTCGGCAACATCAACAACGCGACGAGTTCCGTGCAGTTCACGGTGCAGGCCGCGACCGCGGGGACGTACACGGTGAACGTCCGGTACGACAACGGCACGGGTGCGACGAGCACGCACGCGCTCGCGGTCAACGGGACCTCGGCCGGTTCGGTCAGCTACGCGCCGACCGTCAACTGGGGCCGGTTCGGATGGGCGCAGAAGACGGTCACCCTGAAGGCCGGCGCGAACACGCTCACCTTCACCAAGGGGACCGGGTTCGCCGAGCTGGACCAGATCCAGGTGTTCCAGCCCTGACGTCGCACCCGCGGCCCTGGTCGTGACCAGGATGCGGACGGGAGGCCCGTGGCGGACCCGCCACGGGCCTCCAGTCCGTCCTGGTGCCGCGTCTCAGGCCGCGACCGGCTCCGCAGGTCGGTCACGCAGTGCCGGGCAGTGCTCGGCGGTGGGGTGCTCGGTGATCGCGATGACCTGGTCGAGGCGCCCCCGGACCGCCTCGAGCTCGGCCAGCTGCGCGGTGATCCGGTCCCGCTCGGCGATGAGGAGCGCGAACGACTCCGGCGTCGACTCCCCGCGGTCGACGCATGGCAGCAGCTGCACGATCGTGCGGCTCGCGAGCCCGGCGGCGAACAGCTGCTGCACGAGCTGGACCCGCTCGACGGCGGCGTCCGTGTAGACCCGCTGCCCGCTCGCGGTGCGCGACGCGGTGAGCAGCCCCTGCTCCTCGTAGTACCGCAGCGAGCGGACGCTGACGCCGGTCTCTGCTGCGAGGTCACCGATGCGCATGGTGCTCCGATCCGGGCTTGCCCCTGACATGGATGTGAGGTCTTAGCGTAGCCGAGCCGCTGCGGGAGACACCCGCGCGGCAGGAGGAGACACCATGGACATCGCTGGATCGGTCGCACTCGTCACCGGCTCGAACCGCGGCATCGGACGCCGCTTCGCCCTGGAGCTGCTGGAGCGCGGGGCGTCGAAGGTCTACGCGACCGCACGCCGCCCCGAACTCGTCGACGTCGAGGGCGTCGTCGCGCTGCCCCTCGACATCACCGACCAGGCCTCGGTCGACGCGGTGGCCGCAGCCGCGGGGGACGTGACGCTGCTCGTGAACAACGCCGGCATCTCGACGCAGGGCTCCCTGGTGACCGACGACCTGACCATCGTCCGGAAGGCCATGGACACGCACTTCTGGGGCAGCCTGTCGATGATCCGCGCCTTCGCACCGGTGATCGAGCGGAACGGCGGCGGCGCGATCGTCAACGTGCTGTCGGCCCTGTCGTGGTTCGCGGCGCCCGGCGCGGGTGGCTACGCCGCGGCGAAGGCGGCCGAGTGGAACATGACGAACGCCGTCCGCCTGGAGCTCGCCGACCGGGGCATCAGCGTGCAGGGACTCCACCTCGGTGCGGCCGACACCGACATGATGGGCGACTACGACGGCCCGAAGACGGACCCGACGGACGTGGCCCGTGCGGCACTCGACGGTGTGGAGCGTGGCGTGGCCGAGGTGCTCGTCGACGACTGGAGCCGGATGGTGAAGGCGTCGCTCGCCGATGCACCGGAGCCCTTCTACGCGCAGATGGCCTGAGCCGCCGCCCCTGACTGGGGGCGTGTCCCCGCAGCGCAGTCCTGGACCCGCTGCGTGGTCATCGGCGAGCATGGACCCCGATCAGGAGCGGGGGCACGTCGCCTGCCGCTGGAAGGGAACCATGCGTCCTGTCAGGAACGCGCTGAGCACCGGGGCGATCGTCGCGATCCTCGCCGGTCTCACCATCACCGCAGCACCCGCCCAGGCGGCGACCCCGGGGGCCGGCGCGAGCTGCGCCCCCGGGACCCTGTCGGTGCAGACGCTCGAGAGCGGCTGCACGGCGACCTCCGGCACGGTCGTGACGCCCGACGGCCGCACCTTCGCGCTCCCCGCGCCGGGTGAGAGCGTCATGGCGAGCAGCTCGGCCGCCCCCGGGGCGCCCGAACTCGCCGACGTCCTCATCGCGAACAACGGCTCCGCCGGTGTCGCCGTCCGCGTGGACGAGGCCTGGACCGGTTCGGCCCCCGCCGTCCAGCAGGAGCGTGCGCAGAGCCAGGCCGCGACGGCACAGGCAGCCCCCGCCGCGACGACCGCTGCGACCACGAAGTGCACGAGCACGGCGTACAAGGCGTCCGGCTACACCTGGCCGAGCACGGTCAAGTGGTACTACAACCAGACCGGGCAGAAGTCGACGTACGCCAAGGACGCCCTGCGCAAGGGAGCGAACGCCTGGAACGGCACGATCTCGGCGTGTGACCGTACCGTCACGTCGACGGCGAAGAACGACTACCTGCGTCTCGCGACCCAGAAGCCCAACCTCACCGACCAGGGCGGCTGCTCGCGGAACAACGGCTACAACGTGATGGGCTGGGGCAAGCTCCCGACCGGGACCCTCGGCGTGACGTGCATCTGGTTCGACGGCAACGGCAACGCCCGCGAGGCCGACCAGCGCTACGCCACCGGCTTCAAGTGGAGCTCGACGGCCACCTGCTCGGGCGCGCGTTTCGACACCCAGGTCGTCGCCACGCACGAGTGGGGCCACCTGTACGGCCTCGACCACGTGAAGACCGGCACCGGCCAGGTCATGGAGCCGTCCGGCGGCTACTGCGAGCTCGACGGCCGCACGCTGGGCCGTGGCGACATGACGGGGATCTCGACGCTCTACTGAGCTCGACGTTCTGCAGGGACACGGACGGGGTCGTGGCGGAGAACCGCCGCGACCCCGTTGGTCTGCGCGTTGGTGGGTCTGACTGTCGGTCAGGCCGCGTCGGCGCGGTCGGTCTTGGTCAGACCGCGTCGGCGCGAAGGAACTCCGCCACCGGCGTCGACCCGGTGTTGAACCGGAAGGTGTTGCCGGCCGTACCGGGGTTCTCGACCACGTCGGCAACCACGTGCGCCACGTCACCGCGCGGCACCTGCGTCGACGAGCCGTCCCAGTCGACGGAGCCGGTCGGCTCGTCGTCGGTCAGGGTGCTCGGGGCGACGATCGTCCACTGCAGCCCCGAGTCACGGAGCACGGCGTCGGCGATCATCTTCGACTGCGCGTACGCGAAGAAGTCCTGGTCCTGCGGGACGCCGTGGTCGAGCTGCGAGCCCGAGAACGACACCATCACGTAGCGGTCGACGCGGGCCAGCTTCGCCCCCTGGATCGACAGCACCGCAGCGTCGCGGTCGATCGCCCAGGTCCGGTCGACGGACCCGCCACCGGCACCGGCCGACCACACCACGGCGTCGTGCCCGCGGACGAGTTCGGCGAAGTCGTTCAGGGACTGCTGCTGGATGTCCGCGACGAGCGGTTCGCCGCCGTGGGCTCGGATCTCGTCGGACTGGTCGGCGTTCCGGATGACGGAGGTGACCGTGTGTCCGCGCTCGGACAGGATGCGGGTGGCGAGGAGTGCGACCTTGCCGTGGCCGCCGAAGACGATGACGTTGCTCATGGGCCGGACGCTACTCGGCGCGGCTCCGTGCCCGGGGAACGCCCGACGTCCGCCCGACGTCCGCTCGGCGCCCGCGATGCTCGGAACACCCGAGGTCACCGTGCGTACCGTCGGGGGCAACACGACAGGAGTCACGATGAGCAAGCAGCACGAGCAGCACACCCTGGTCCGCACCCTGGTCCTCGGCATCATGAGCGGCGGCCGGAGCGCCACCCCGCTCGCCGTCCTCGCACTGAACCACGACCGGTCCTCGCTGAAGGGTTCGTGGCAGCAGTGGAAGGTCTTCAGCACCCCGGTCGGCCGTGGGCTGCTCGTGGCCTCTGCCATCGGTGAGCTCATCGGCGACAAGCTGCCGAAGACCCCGAACCGCATCGCCCCCTCGGCGCTGCTCGGACGTGTCGCGTCCGGTGCCCTCGCCGGTGCCGCCCTCGGCACGACGGGCAAGCGCGACCTGCGCATCGAGGGCGCGATCCTCGGTGGCGTCGGTGCCCTCGTCGGCAGCTTCGTCGGCTGGGGTGCGCGCAAGGCCCTCGGGGGTGCGGGCCTGCCCGACCCCGTCGTCGCGCTCGCCGAGGACGCCGCGACCATCGCCGGCTCCGTGAAGGTCATCACCGCCGACTGAGCGTGCCGCTCGTGCGCGGCGAGGGCCGCGCTCGCGGGCGCCGCGCTCGCCGCGGGCGCGTTTCGTGAGCAGGAACGGTCGGGTCGCACCGCCGCACCCGACCATTCCTGCTCACGATCCGCACGCCTCGGCCTACGGTGGCCCCCATGCACATCGTCGTCATCGGAGCCACCGGCCACATCGGCTCGTTCCTCGTCCCCCGTCTCGTCCGCTCGGGTCACCGGGTCGTCGCCGTCACCCGTGGCACGAGCACCCCGTACGCCGACGCCCCGGAGTGGCAGCAGGTCGAGCGGATCACCGCCGACCGCGAGCAGGAGGACCGCGACGGCACCTTCGGCAGCCGCATCGCCGCGCTCGGTGCCGATGCCGTCGTCGACCTCGTCTGCTTCACCGAGTCCTCCGCCGCAGCGCTGGTCGACGCGCTCCGCGGTACCGGCACGCACCTGGTGCACTGCGGCTCCATCTGGCGCGCCGGCGTCTCGCACGTGCTGCCGATCACCGAGCAGAACGCGACCCCGCCGTTCGGTGACTACGGCGTCCAGAAGGACGCAATCGCCCGGATGCTCAAGGAAGAAACCGTATCAGGCGGTTTGGTCACGACGTCGCTGCACCCCGGCCACATCAGCGGTCCGGGCTGGACGCCGATCGGTCCGCTCGGCAACCTCGACACGGCGGTGCTGACGAAGCTGTCCGCCGGCGAACCGCTCGAGGTCCCCGGTCTCGGTACCGAGACGATGGCCCACGTACACGCCGACGACGTCGCGCAGGCGTTCCAGCTCGCGGTCGAGCACCGCGATGCGGCGGCGGGCGAGGACTTCTTCGTCACGGCTCCGACGGCGCTCACCGCGCGCGGGTACGCCCACCTGGCAGCGTCGTGGTTCGGCCAGGAGGCCCGGCTCGACCCCGTCACGTGGGACCGGTTCCGCGAGACCACGGCTCCAGAGCACGCTGACGCCAGCTGGGAGCACCTGTTCCGCAGCCAGGTCTTCAGCACCGAGAAGGCGAGTCGTCTGCTCGGCTACGCACCGGCGTTCACCGCCGAGGAGACCGTGCTGGACGCCGTGCGCTGGCTCGTCGACCACGGTGAGCTCGAGGTCGCGAACCCCCTGGTCCGCTGAGCCCCGTGGTCAGGCCCGCTCCGGCTCGACCACGAGCCCGCGGTTCCGGTGCACGACCCAGACCGTCGCGGCGAACCCCGCCAGCACCGCGGCGCCGATCGTGACCGCCGTCCAGCCCCCGGCGTTCCACAGCACCGACGCCAGGGCCGAACCGATCGCTCCGCCGATGAAGTTCGAGGTGACGAAGGCGGTGTTGAGCCGGCTCCGCGCGGCCGGGTCCACCGAGAAGAGCCGGGTCTGGTTGAGCACGTTCGCGGCCTGCACGGCGACGTCGAGCAGCAGCACGGCGAGCAGCACCACGACGATCGAGTGCGCACGGATCCCGGCGACGACCAGGGAGACGAGCAGGAGCACGATCGCTCCCCCGGTGACGGGTACCGACAGCCCCCGGTCGTGCAGCCGCCCGACCCGCTGCGCCGCAACGGCACCCGCGAGCCCCACCAGGCCGACCAGCCCGATGCTGCTGGTGGAGAAGTCGTAGGGGTCGCTGCTCAGCAGGAACGTCAGGGCGGTCCAGAACATCGTGAACACGGCGAACACCGACGAGCTGATCACCAGAGTGACCTGGACGGTCCGGTGGGTCCGGACGGCACGGAACACCGACAGGATGAGCTGCGGGTACGGCACCCCGCCGCGGGCCTCGAGCTCCGGGATGGCGCGCCGCAGCAGCACGGCGAGGACGATCGCGACGACGGCGGCGAGCACGTAGATCGCGCGCCACCCGAACGCGTCCGCGACCAGGCCGCTGATCGTCCGCGACACGAGGATGCCGGTGAGCACCCCGGACGCGATCGTGCCGACGACGCGTCCGCGCTGCGCGGGGTCGGCGAGGTCCCCGGCAAGCGGGATGAGGAGCTGCCCGGCGACCGTGGTCAGCCCGACCAGCGCCAGGGCGACCAGGAGCGTCGCGAAGGTCGGAGCGATCGCGGCGAGCAGCAGCGCGACGGCGGAGGCGACGAGCACCCAGGGGATCAGGCGCCGGCGGTCGAGGACGTCCCCGAGCGGCACGACGAGCAGGATGCCGAGGGCGTAGCCGACCTGGGTCAGCGTGACGAGCAGCCCGGCGAGCGACGCCGAGGTGCCGAGCGACGATGCGATGTCGTCGAGCAGCGGCTGCGACCAGTACAGGTTGCCCACCGCCGCTCCCCCGGCGACGGCGAACAGCAGGGTCCGGCCCGTCGACATCGAGTGGTCCGTGCTCATGCTGCGGGTGCTCCCTCGTTCACGGCGGCCAGGGCGTTCAACGTGCGCGGGTAGCCGATGAGCGGGACGAGCACGGTCAGGACGTCCAGCATCTGCTGGCGGGTGTTCCCGACGTTCAGGTTGCCGGCCACGTGCCCCTGCACCTGGGCGTCGGCCCCGCCGAGCGCCGCGAGCAGCGCGAAGGTCAGGAGTTCACGGGTGGGCAGCGACAGGCCGTCCCGGCCGACGGTGTCCCCGAAGCAGTTGCCGGACAGGAACCGCTGGAAGTGCACGGCGTCCGCGGGGGCGTTCTCGTACATCGCGTCGACGCGGTCCGCACCGACGACGGCGCCCTGCACCGCTCGGCCGCGCTCGAGCCGGTCCGCCGGGGTCGTCGTCGACTGTCCGGCCAACGGCAGGGTGACCCCGCGGGCGACCAGTACGGCGTTGGTGATCGTCAGGAAGTCGGCGACTCGTGCGGAACCGACGTAGGCCACGGCCTGGTAGACGATCTCCTTCGCCTCGGTGGGCGAGAGCGGGCCGTCGATGGCCGCGTCCAGCAGGTCGCGGAACGCCGTCGGCGCCCCGGCCGCGATCGTCGCACCGAGCTGGACGACCACGCGGTCGTGCTCGCTGAGTGATGCGTTCCGCAGGGTCTCGTCCACGAAGTCGGCGTGGTACCGGGCGAACTCGGGGTCGGTGTCGGCGAAGGTCATGTCCTCGACGCTAGGGCCGACCGCAGGGCCGTGACAGGTGCTGTCCTCCCCCCTCAGCCGTCATTGTCGCCGGAACAGCTCCCCCAGGTGCCACGGCCCGGGCGCGAGCCGCACCGCTGCCTCGGCTCGGACACGCTCCTCGAGTTCACGGTCGCGGGTGAGCTCGTGGATCTCCTGCTCGGCACGCCACCGGAACCGCAGTCGGCCGAGGAACCCGGTCGGCGGAGCCGGGACGACGGTCTCGACGGACTCGGTCTCGTTCACGCGTCCTCCCCGGCAGCAGCACCAGCGACGGAAGCAGCACCTGCGGCGGAAGCGGTCGACGCAGCCGCCGCACTCGTCGCACCGGTCGCGCTCGTCGCCGCGAGGTTCGCCAGCAGTTGCAGCCGTTCCTCGGACGCCGACCCGGGCTCGGTGCCGTACACGACCATGGTCAGCCCCGAGTCCGTGACGAGCTCCATCGTCTCGTAGCTCATGTCGATGTCGCCCACGTCCGGGTGGTGCACGCGCTTCACACCGCTCCGGTGCCGCATCACGTCGTGTGCGGCCCAGCGCCGCCGGAACTCGTCACTGCGGGTGGAGAGCTCCCCGATCAGGTCGGTCAGTCCCTTGTCGTACGGCGAGCGGGCCGCCTCGGCGCGCAGGGCGGCGACCACGTCGCCGGCGACCGAGTCCCAGTCTCGCCAGAACTGCTGACCGCGCGGGTCGAGGAACGCGAAACGCGCGGTGTTCGGAGTGCCGGAGGGCGACAGGAACAGCGGCGAGTACACCGCGCGGGCGAGTGCGTTGCCGGCGAGGAAGTCGAACCGGCCGTTGCGGACCCAGGCCGGGGCGCTGATCGAGTCGAGCACCCGCTGCACGTTCGGCCGGACCTTCGACGTCGGGATTGTCCGGCGTGAGGCACCCGAAGCGTTCTGCAGGCGGGCCAGGTCGAACAGGTGCGCGTGCTCGGCATCGTCGAGACGCAGCGCACGGGACAACGACTCGAGGACGCTCTCGGAGACCCCGGTCAGGTTCCCGCGCTCGAGGCGGACGTAGTAGTCGACGCTCATCCCCGCGACCAGCGCGAGCTCTTCGCGCCGCAGCCCCTTGACGCGGCGGACCCCACCGAAGTCGGGCAGACCGACCTGCTGCGGCGTGACGCGCTCGCGGCGTGTGCGGAGGAAGTCGCGCACTTCGCTTCTGGTGTCCATGCGTCCACGGTACGGCCGGCCGGGTGCCGGAAGCAGGGGTTGGTGGTACCCGTCAGCAGGGATCGGCCCGGACCCGGACGGGACGGACACGAGCCGGTTCGACCGGGTGATCCCGGAGGTCTGACGCGACCACGAGCCCCCGAGAGGCGCGGTGCGGGCCCGCCCCGTCCCTCCCGGCACATGCGGTGGTCGCACCGCCGCGTCAGGCGAGCTGGCGCGCCCGCTCCGCGATGCCCTCGGTCGCCGCCCACGACGCCAGCACCCGCAGGGCGTCGGCGGTCGGGCTGCCCGGCGTCGCCGGGTAGATGGTGAGCGCGAGCCCCGGGTCCTCGGCGAGTTCGAGCGTCTGGAAGTGCAGTTCGAGCGGCCCCACGACGCTGTGCCGGAAGGACTTCACGCCGGCGTAGTGGCGGCGGACGTCGTGCGCTGCCCAGAGCTCGCGGAAGTCGTCGCTCCGCATCGACAGCTCGCCGATCAGCGCGGCGAGGTCCTTGTCGTTCGGCGTCCGGCCCGCTTCGCGGCGCAGGATCGCGACGTTCGTGTGCGCGGCCCGCTGCCAGTCCTGGTAGAAGTTCCGCGCCTGCGGGTCGAGGAAGATGAAGCGCGAGAAGTTCATCGGCCGCGCCGGTGCCGCGACCAGGTCCGAGTGCATCGCGAAGCCGAGCGCGTTCGCGGCGACGATGTCCTGCCGGTTGTTGATGATCATCGCCGGGGCGTCCGTGACGACGTCGAGCAGGTACTGCAGCTCGGGCCGGACGGCAGCGACGGGCACGACACGACCGGCGCGACGGGGGGTCTCGTTCTGGTGCTGCGACAGGTCGCGCAGGTGCTCCTGCTCGGCGGGGTCGAGCTGCAGGGCCCGGCCGATGGCGTCGAGCACGCTGTCCGAGACCCCCTGCAGGTTCCCGCGCTCGAGTCGCGTGTAGTAGTCGATGCTGACGCCGGCCAGGCGTGCGACCTCTTCGCGACGCAGCCCGGTGACGCGGCGCCGTGTGCCGAAGGTCTCGACGCCGGCCTGCTCGGGGGTGATGCGGGCGCGACGGCTGGAGAGGAAGTCGCGCGCTTCGTCGCGGTGGTTCATGCCGTCACGGTACTTGGCCCCGTCCGGCGCGAGCGAGGGGCTGCGGGAACCCCTTTCACGTGCGCGTGAACGGGACGGAGACGATCCGGTCGTCCCCGCTCGACGGTGTCCCGCGGCCGTCGGTGTTGTTCGTGACGAACCAGAGCGTGTCCGACGGGCCCTCGAGCACCGTCCGGATGCGGCCGAAGTCACCCGCGAAGTACTCGGTCGCCGTGCCGGGGTCGTCGGCCGGGACCGCCCGGAGCACCTCGCCCCGCAGGTTCGCGACGAACACCGTGTCGTCGACGACGGCGAGGCCGCTCGGGGACGCCTCGTCGGTGGACCACTGCTGCACGGGGTCGACGAAGCCCTGGTCCTCGCCGCCGGTGCCCTCGACCTCGGGCCAGCCGTAGTTCGACCCGGGCTCGATCACGTTGAGCTCGTCGTTGGTGTTCTCGCCGAACTCCGACGCGAACATCGTGCCGTCCGACGACCACCCCATGCCCTGCACGTTGCGGTGCCCGAGGCTCCACACCGGCGAGCCGTCGATCGGGTTGTCGGCGGGGACGTCGCCGTCCGGGGTGAGCCGCAGGATCTTGCCCGCGAGTGACTCCTCGTCCTGCGCGTCCGTGCTCGCGCCGGCGTCCCCGACGCTCGCGTAGAGCATGTCGTCGGGCCCGAACGCGATCCGGCCGCCGTCGTGGAACGTGTTCTTCGGCAGGCCGTCGATGATCGTCGTCGCCTCGCCGAGCCCCCACGACCCGGTGCTCCCCGTCAGCTCGTACCGCTGGATCCGGTTGCCGTCGTCGGCCGTGGAGTAGACGAACAGGTCGTCGTCGTGCAGCGCGAGCCCGAGCAGTCCGCCCTCGCCGCCGTGGCTGACACCGTCGACCGTGCCGACTCGACGGGTGGTGCCGTCGGACCGCAGCTCGAGCACCCGGGCCGAGTCGCGCTCGCTGACCAGCGCGTCGCCGTCGTCACCCGTCAGGACCACCGACCAGGGGGCCTCCAGGCCGGTGACCACGTCGGTGGTGTCACCGTCGAGCGCCACCTGACCGGCCGACAGGTCGGCGGGCGCGGTCGCGCGCGCCGACGGCGAACCGCCCCGGTCGGATCCGTCCCGCTCTGCTCCGTCGCCGCTCGTGCAGGCGGTGAGGGCCAGTGCGGCGACGGCGGCGAGGCCGGCCACCGACCAGCGGCGGCGGCTGCGGGGCGTTCCGGCGGGTGTGTCCACGATGATCCTCCCGGGGTCGTGGGTCGATCACACACGCTGCGTTCGGGAAACCCCTGAGGGGGTCTGTCGGCACCTCCCGACGGTGCGCACGGCGGCCTACCGTCGTCGGCATGCAGATCGAACCGAAGCAGCCGACCGTCAAGAACCCGCCCGAGCAGTTCACCGGCGACGTGTACCTCGACGCCATCGCCTCGCCGAAGGAGCCCGGTCAGACGATGACCGTCGCCAAGGTCCGGTTCCTGCCCGGCGCCCGCACCGCCTGGCACTCGCACGCCAAGGGCCAGACCCTGCACGTCACCGAGGGCGTCGCGCGGATGGGCACCCGGGACGGCCGCGTCATCGAGGTGCAGGCTGGACAGACCGTCTACACGCCCGCCGGTGAGGAACACTGGCACGGCGCGACCCCCACCGACTACATGGAACACCTCGCGATGCTCGAGGCCGCCGCCGACCCGGCGACGACCACCACCTGGCTCGAGCACGTGAGCGACGAGGAGTACACCGCATGACCACCATCGCCATCGTCGGCGCCGGCAAGGGCCTCGGCCTCGCCGTCGCCGAGCGCTTCGCCCGTGAGGGCTTCGCCGTCGCCCTGATCTCCCGCAACCAGGACCGCCTGGACGGCCTCGCCGCGGAACTGCGCGAGCGCGGCCACACCGCAGCCGGGTTCGCCGCGAACGTCCGTGACGGGGACTCCCTGCGCACCGCACTCGAGCGCGCCACCGAGCAGCTCGGCCCCATCGAGGTGCTGCAGTACAGCCCGCTCCCCGCCAAGGAGTACATGCGCCCCGTGCTCGAGACCACGGCGGACGACCTGGTCGGCCCGATCGAGTTCTCGGTCTACGGCTCGGTCAACGCCGTCCGCCAGGTGCTGCCCGGCATGCGCGCGATCGGCCACGGCACGATCCTGTTCGTCAACGGCGGCAGCGCGGTCCGACCGGGCGCCCGCGTCACCGGCACGTCCGTCGCCTTCGCGGCCGAGAGCGCCTACGCGCAGCTGTTGCACGACGCCGTCCGCGACGAGGACGTCCACGTCGGCCAGCTCATCATCCCGTTCGGCATCGACGACGGGCGGCCCGAGCACTCCGGGGAGTCCATCGCCGACCGCCTGTGGGCGATCCACACGGAGCGCGGCGACTTCCGCACCTATGCGGAGGCGCTGCCCGAGCTCGCGTGAGCGGCGCTCGCCGCTTCGTGAGCAGGAACGGTCGGGTCCGGCACAGCGACCCGACCATTCCTGCTCACCATGTGACGGACTGGAGGCCCGTGGCGACCCCGCCGCGGGCCTCCCGTCCGTCAGTCCGGCAAGTGCACTTTCGCGAGCTCCATGGACGCTTCTCGCCAGGAGCGCGCGCGGGCGGTGCTCATCACCGCGACGTGCGGTTCTGCCCAGTCGGTGATCGCCGGCCCGCGCATCATTCGACCGGTGTGCGCGATCACGGCTCGGAGTGCGGCCTCGGTCAGCTCGGCCGCGAACGCCTCGCCCCCGGGCACCCCCGCGAGTTCGGTGAGGTAGGCATCCCCGAATCGTTCCGCCGCCGCCGCGCGCAGATAGGGGCTGTCGAGGCGCTCGTACCAGCGCCGGACGAACGCGTCGTACGGAGCCATGTCCACAGCGAAGCCGCCCGAGGCGAAGAGCAGGTCGGCGACCCGGTCGGGAGTCAGCCCCTGAGCTTCGGCGACCGCGGCTTCGATCGCTCCGGCATCGACGAGCCGTGCAATATCGCTCATCTCACCCATCCGTTGCTGATGTGGCCACTCAAGGACGTCCGCACTGTGATCGTTCGGTTGTTGTGACGCCAAACGTAGTCAATGTGCTTCCGAGTCTTCGTTGCCGGTCACTTCGTGAGCAGAAGACGTCGAGTCCGAGCAGCCGACTCGACATCTTCTGCTCACCAAGCGAAGCGGAGCGCACGACGCAGCGCGCGGCTCAGGCAGCGCGCGCATCAGTGCGCCCGTCGCACCGCCACCCGCCGCCGACCCCGCGAGGTCAGCCACGCCCCGGCCGTCACCACGAGGGGCAGGCCGATCGCGAGCAGGGCCAGCACCGGCCAGTCCGGCATGAACGGCATGTGGTTCACGCCGACCGGGCTCTCGGTGAAGCGCAGGGTCAAGGCGCGGATCGGCAGGAGTCCGAGGAGCGTCCCGATCACCGAGCCGACCGTGGCCAGGATCGCCGCCTGCCAGGTCGACACCCCTCGGCGCAGGCGCGGTGCGGCACCGATGGCGTCGAGCACCTCGTCGTCCCGCCGGCCGTCGGACCGTGCGAGTCCGATCGCCACCGCCGTCGCACCGATCGTGACGGCCGCGGCCAGTGCGAGCACGATCGCCCGGATGATCGCCTCGTTGTCGGTGGGGCCGGCTTCGTACATGAACGACGGGCCGCTCCACCGGGCACGGTCGTCGCCGCCGAAGCTCTGCCACGCCGAGCTCAGCTCGTCCGCCTGGGCCGGGTCGAGGTCGTGGGGCAGCGTCGTGACGAGCATGCCGTCGACCACGGGCACGCCGTACTGCTCGGCGGTCGCCTTCGTCATGAAGACGCCGACCTGGATCCGCGGGGTCTGCACGTCGAGTACCGCGGGGATCGAGACGCTGGCCGCCGGTCGGCTCCGCTCGGTGATGGGGTCGCTCTCCCACGTCCGGTCGTGGAAGGTGTCGACGCGGACCGCGCCGTCGTGGGCGTACTCGGGCCAGAGCGACACGGCCTCGCCGCCCTCGAGCGCGTCCCGCACGGCGGCGGACGGCCGGTGCCCGGTGAGCACGGCGTAGTCGTCCACGGTCCCGGTCCAGATGTGCGGGCTCGACACGCTCGCCGTGTCGAGGTAGTACGAGCAGCTCCTGGTGTCGTTCACCGGGCAGTCGTACGCGCTCCAGCGGTGCGGGATCGTGACGGTCGAGGGGGTGTCGCCTGGCTGCTCCTGCGCGACACCGAGCACCCGGATGCGGTCCTGGTCGAAGACCCCGGACACCACCTTCGCGGCGTGGGCCGTCAGTTCTGCGTCGTGGCGACCGGTACTGCCGCCGTCCTTCGTCTCGGTCTGCACCTCGGCCGTCGCCACCCCGACCGCCGTGGAGTACTCGTATCCACGGACGTACTGGGCGTGGCTCGACGCGCTCCACGTGATCACGACGGAGGCCACGAAGACGACGCTCATGACGCTCGCCAGCACCGGCACCGTGCGGACCGGGTTGCGGCGGGCGTCGCGGGCGGCGAGCCGGGCGGACAGACCGGCCCGCGAGGTGAGCCGGGTGATCAGGGCGAGCAGCCACGGTGAGCAGATGGCGATGCCGAGCTGCATCAGGCACGGCCCGATCGCGACGCCGACACCGACGACGTAGGCCCACCGGTCCTGCTGCACCGGACGGTCGTTGAGCATGAGCACCCCGACACCGCACGCCAACGTCATCACGGCGCCGAGGACCACGAGCAGCGGCCCCCAGATGCGACGACGACGGCGGGCCGGACGGCTGACGGGCACCGGACGGAGCGAGCCCCGCAGTGCCGCGAGCACGTTGATCCGGGTCGCCGACCGTGCGGCGACGAGCGCGGAGACGAGTCCGGCGAGCACCCCGGCGGCCGCGATGGACAGCAGCAGGAGCGGCGGCACGTGCAACCCCGGGAACGACGCCACGTTGCCGTTGTCGATCAGTCGGTAGGCGAGCACGCCGATCCCGGTGCCGGCGGCGACCCCGAGGACCGCGCCGACGAGGCCGAGCACCAGGCCCGACCCGGCGACGATCGCGCGGACGAACCGCTTGTCCCCGCCGACGCTCGTGACGATGGCGTACGAGCGGGTGTCCGCCCGGGTACCGACCAGGAACGCAGCCCCGGCGAGCAGGGCGACCTCGAACATCGCGAAGACGCCGAGCAGTCCCATCGCCCCGAGGTACCAGCCGAGCGACGAGCCCAGCTGCCCACCGGGGAGCCGGGCGTCGGGCGGGTCGAGCACGACCGGACGCGACTGCACGATGATGCCGTGCGCGTTGAGCTGCCGGATCTCCGACCAGGTCGGGGCGTCCGACGGCAGGTACACGGTGACGTCGGTGAGCCCGGCGTCGTCGGTGGTGTCGGTCGTCGCGAGCGTCGTGCCCCACGGCAGGAACACCCCCTGCGTCCCCGGATCGGTCCCCAGGTCGGTCATGGTCCCGGTGATCGTGAAGCGCTTGGTGACCGGGTCGGTCAGGTCCACCGTGTCGCCGATGTGCGCCCCGAGGCGTTCGAGCGTCGCCGGCGTGACCATGAGCTCACTGCGCGTGGTCGGCCTGGAACCGTCGAGCACGTGCCAGTGGCCCTCGAGCGACGGGTCCCAGACGCTGCCCTCGACGGCGGTCAGTCCGACCGGGCCGTGTGCCCCCTGCACCACGACGGGCGTGCTGCCGACCGGGATCGACAGGGCGCCGTCGGGCACGTGCGCCAGGACGTTCGCGAAGGGGGAGTCCTCGTCCGAATCCGTGACGGGGCTGTTCCGCTTCGAGTCCGTGGACTGCCACTGGACGGGGTCCTGCACCATGCCGGGCAGGTCCGGGCCGGACACCCGCATCTGCGCCGATGCCTGGCCGAGGTCGTAGTCGAGCCGCTCGGTTGCGGTGGCCTGTGTGGACTGCACCACGACGGCGACCGCGGCGAACCCGGCGGTGGGGATCCCGATGAGCGCGATGATCAGTGCCGCGCGGCCCGCCTTCGCGAACGCCAGTCGACGCCCCAGACGGAGCGCCGGTCTCAGGGCGAACGGCGTCCGGCCGGTCCCGGCACGCCGACCCCGGCTCACGAGGCGGTCCGGTCCGTCAGCGCCGCCTCGACGCCCGAGTACACGGTCTCGTCGACCACCCGACCGTCGCGCAGGAACACGATCCGGTCCGCCCAGGCCGCGTGCCGGGCGTCGTGGGTCACCAGGAGGGCGCCGGCTCCGGCGTCGACGTGCCGACGGAGCATGCGGAGCACGACCTCGCCGGTCTGCGAGTCGAGGGCTCCGGTCGGCTCGTCGGCGAGCACGAGCCGGCGCTCGCCGACCACCCCGCGGGCGATCGCGACGCGCTGCTGCTGGCCGCCGGACAGGTCGTCCGGGTAGGCGTCGGATCGGTGCGACAGCTCGACGTTGTCCAGCGCGAGTTCCGCGGCGCGGCGGGCCTGCGAGGCCTTCCACCCGTCGAGCTCGAGCGGCAGTGCCACGTTCTCGACCGCGGTCAGCGAGGGGATCAGGTTGAAGTCCTGGAACACGAACCCGATGAGCCGGCGCCGCAGCGCTGCGAGCTCCTTGGCGGGACGGTCGGACACGAAGGCGCCGTCGATCAGCACCTCACCGCTCGTCGGTGGCAGCAGGGTGCCGGCGCAGGCGAGCAGCGTCGACTTGCCCGACCCCGAGGTGCCCATCACGGCCACCATCTCGCCGCGCTCGACCCGCAGGTCGATGCCGGCCAAGGCGGTGACGGCCTTCGCGCCGGAGCCGTAGTGCACGCTCACGGCGTCGAGCTGCAGGAGCGGTGCGGCGGTCACCGTGCGCTCCGCGAAGCGGAAGCCGCAGCGGCAGCGGCAGCGGCAGCGGAAGCCGCAGCGTCGGCACTGGCAGGCGCCGCCTGGTGCTCGTCCGGCCGGTACCGCGCGACGCTCGACTCCACGTGGTCGAGCCAGCGCACCTCGGCCTCGGCCTGGAACACCATCGACTCGAGCACGAGCGACCACGCCAGGTCCGTCGACGGGTCGGTCGTGCGCTTCAGCCGTGTCAGGTCCTGCAGGTTCCGGATCGCGGCACCGCGCTGCACCTGCACCAGCCGGGCGACGTCGACCCCGGGCACGGTCACGGCGAGGGCGAACTTGATCGCCAGCTCGTCGCGGCCGCGCTTCGCGGGCACGGGCTCGCTGAACCAGCGTGCCACCTCCGCGCGACCCGCGTCGGTCGCCGTGTAGACGACGTGTCCGTCGTCGTCGGCGTCGCCGCGGGCCACCAGGCCGTCGCGTTCCAGGCGGTCCAGGGTCGTGTAGACCTGGCCGATGTTCAGCGGCCAGCTCCCGCCGGTGCGGTGCTCGAACTCCCCCCGGAGCTGGTACCCGTAGCCGGGTCCCCCCACCAGCAGCGCGAGTACGCCCATCCGAACGCTCATGGCACTTCCCCTGTCTCGGGCCACCGTGGCCATACTGAGTATGCACATACCCGGTATGCGTGCGCAAGCACGGATCTGGACAGGGCAGAAAACGGACGGGAGGCGCGGTGCCAGCTGGCACCGCGCCTCCCGTCCGTCTGCTGGTCGCGCCGGGTCAGTGACCCAGCTTCGCCAGCTCCTCGAACTCGTCGTCGGTCAGCTCGACGGTGGCACCCGCGAGGTTGTCCTCCAGGTGCGCGACGCTCGACGTGCCGGGGATCGGCAGCATCACCGGGGAGCGCTTCAGCAGCCAGGCGAGCGCGAGCTGTGCCGGGGTGGCACCCTTGCGCTCGGCGATCTCGGTGAGCGGCGAGTCCTCGCCGGTCAGGCCACCCGTGGCCAGGGGGAACCACGGGATGAAGCCGATGCCCTGCTGCTCGGACCAGTCGAGCAGCTCCTCGGCGTCACGCTTCTGCAGGTTGTAGAGGTTCTGCACGGAGACGATCGTGGCGATCTCCTGCGCGGCCTTGACCTCGTCGACGGAGACCTCGGACAGGCCGATGTGGCGGATCTTGCCCTCGTCCTGCAGCTTCTTCAGCTCGCCGACCTGGTCCTCGAGCGGGACCTTCGGGTCGATGCGGTGCAGCTGGAACAGGTCGATGCGCTCGAGGCCCAGGCGGCGGAGGCTCATCTCGGCCTCTTGCCGGAGGTACTCCGGGCGGCCGACGGGCGGCCAGACGTTCGGGCCGGTGCGGGTGAGGCCGGCCTTCGTGGCGATGACGACGTCGTCGCCGTAGGGGTGCAGGGCCTCCTTGAGGAGCTCCTCGGCGACGTAGGGGCCGTACGAGTCGGCGGTGTCGAAGAAGTTCACGCCGAGCTCGACGGCACGCTTGAGGACGCGGATCGCCTCGTCGTGGTCCTTCGGCGGTCCCCAGACGCCGGGGCCGGTGAGCTGCATGGTGCCGTAGCCGAGCCGGTTGACCTCGAGGTCGCCGCCGATGCGGAAGGTGCCGGAGGACGCGGCCGGACGGTTCGTGGTGTCAGTGCCTGTGGTCATGTCCCCGGTCTACGCCCGGTGCGTTGCCGGTCCCTGAGTCGGTGTCCCCCGACCGCTTTCCGGGTTCGCAGGGTCTACGGACGGGTGGGTCGCGGGTACGGGGTCTCGCCGCGTTCGAGTCCGCCGACGAGCTTGATGAGCCGGTTCGTCCGCACCGTGGCGTTCGGGGCGGTGGTGATGCGGTGCAGCACGGCGTACCGGTTGGTGGCGTCGAGCTCGGCGAACAGCGCGGCGGCTGCGGGGGCGGCGTCGAGCGCGGCCTGCAGGTCCTCGGGCACCGTGGCCGTTGCCGAGCCGGCGTAGGCGCGGTCCCACCGGCCGTCGCCCTTGGCGCGCTCGATCTCGGCGTGCCCGCGCTCCCGCATCCGCCCCTCGGCGATGAGTGCGGCGACCAGGCCGAGGTTCCGCTGCGACCACAGCGAAGCCTTCCGGCGCGGGGTGAACCGCTGGCGGTAGGTCGTGTCGTCGCGCCCGCGCCGCTGCCCGTCGATCCACCCGGAGCAGAGCGCCTCGTCGAGGGCCGTGTCGTAGGTCAGCGTCGTCGGCTCCGTGACGCCCTTCTTCGCGAGCACGAGCCACACCCCGTCCGGTTCGTGCTCGTGGTCGTCGAGCCAGGCGCGCCACGCGGCGACGTCCGGCAGTACCAGGTCGACGATGTCCATGCGGTCATCGTAGGACCGGCCTTCCGCGCGGGTCAGGCCGCGCTGCTGCTGATCCGGGTTGCACTCGCCCAGTCGTGCACCCAGTCGGGCACGGTGAGGTCGCGGTCCGCGCCGCCCGCCGCCTCGAGCAGGTCCGCGGTCGGCACCGTCCCGCCGGAACGCCGCAGGAACCGGGCCTGCACCACGGCGCGGGCCATCACGGCACCCTGCCGCACGAACGTCTGCTCCAGGTACACGGCACGGTCGTCGACCCCGAGCACGTGGGTGCGGAGCTCGAACCGCTGCCCGAGCGTCAGCGACCGCTTGTACGTGATCGTCTGCGCCGAGACGACGGGGTACCAGCCACGTTCGGTCAGCGTTGCCCAGTACCCGGAGCGGAGCATCAGGTCGAGCCGACCGAGGTCGAGCATCGACAGGTACTTGCCGTTGTTGACGTGGCGCAGGGGGTCGAGGTCGGTCGGGACCACCCGGAACGGTGTCCGGACCTCGTCCCAGAGCGACGCCCGGCGGCGTCCACCGACCCGAGCGCGCAGACGGGTGCGCAGCTGCAGCAGGAGCAGTCGGAAGTACAGGTTCACGGGTCGATCACACCAGTGCGCGGAGCACTCGTGCGAGCACCTTGGAGGAACCTCACGAAGCGAGCGGCCGTCTGCCGACACACGACCAGCCGCTCCCGACAATCGGCAGGCGGCGGGGTCGGGCGGTTCAGCCGGGGAAGCCGCCGCCGGCGCCCGTGATGCCGGGGTGCGCGGACTTGGCGAGCCCCTCGGTCCTGGAGTGCGCCGCATCGGCTTCGGCCGCGGCGCGTGCGGTGTCACGCGGATCCGACAGGTCTTCGATCGATTCGAGCGCCCGCCGACGACGGCGGTTCTGCGCCTCGAGCACGATCAGCAGGGCGCCGAGCACGACGACCACGGCGATGACGATCCAGATGATGACCACGACACTCCCCCGAGCCCGGGGCGCCTGCCCCGTCCCTCGCAGCGTAGCGGTGCCGAGGCGGGTACAGCCAGTGCCTCCCGCCGTCACGGGGACCGGGAGTAGACCTGCAGCATGCAGACACGCAAGCTCGCAGACCTCGAGGTCGGACCGATCGGCCTCGGAACCATGGGCATGAGCGCCTTCTACACGGGCGCCGGCACCGACGACGACGAGTCGATCCGCACCATCCACCGCGCGATCGACCTCGGCGTCACCCTGTTCGACACCGCCGAGGCGTACGGCCCCTACACGAACGAGGAACTCCTGCGCCGTGCGCTCGAGGGCCGTCGCGACGACGTCGTCATCGCGACCAAGTTCGGCCTGTACCGCCACGAGGCCGGTGAGGAGACCCCGACGCAGCAGCGCGGTCTCTCCAGCCAGCCGGAGTCCGTGCGCGAGGCGCTCGAAGGCTCCCTCCGTCGCCTGGGCACGGACCACATCGACCTCTACTACCAGCACCGCGTCGACCCGGCCGTCCCGATCGAGGACGTCATCGGCCAGCTCGCCGGCTTCGTGCAGGAGGGCAAGATCCGGCACATCGGACTGTCCGAAGCCGGTGCCGACACCATCCGCAAGGCCCACGCCGTCCACCCGATCACCGCGCTGCAGAGCGAGTACTCGCTGTGGACGCGGGACCCCGAGGGCGACGTCCTCGACACCCTGCGCGAGCTCGGCATCGGCCTGGTGCCGTACTCGCCGCTCGGCCGCGGGTTCCTGACGGGTGCCATCACGAAGCCGTCCGACCTGGACTCCGACGACTTCCGCCTGGCGAACCCGCGCTTCCAGCAGGAGGCGTTCGAGCAGAACATGCGCATCGTCGACGCCGTCAAGGACATCGCGACCGAGGCCGGGGCCACCCCGGCGCAGGTGTCGCTCGCCTGGCTGCTGGCCCAGGGTGACGACATCGTCCCGATCCCCGGCACGAAGCGGGTCTCCCGCCTCGAGGAGAACGTCGGCGCAGCCGACCTGACCCTCACGGCGGACCAGCTGTCGCGCCTGTCGGCGCTGCCGGTCCCGACCGGTGACCGCTACCCCGACATGTCGACCATCGGTCGGTAGACGCGACCGGTTGACGGCCGGGAGGCCCGGTGCCAGCTGGCACCGGGCCTTCCGGCCGTCGTCAGTCGCGTCAGCGGACGCGAGACGCCGGCGTCAGCACGAGACGCCTCCGAATCCGGCGGCGTCTCGCTGACTCGAGGGCGTCCTTCGAGGACGCCGGCGTCTCAGACCTCGGCGGCGAATGACGCGGCCCGGACCTGCAGGTTCTCGATGCGCCGGAGGCGCGCGGCCTCGACGTCGTAGCCCTCGTAGGCGGGCGGCGGCAGCTTCCGGACGTTCCGCGAGCACTGGAAGTCCTGGCAGACCAGGGTGCCGACGGTGTTGCCGTTCCGTCCGGCCGGCCCGGACCGTTTCGCGCTGTAGAACGCGACGTCGTTCGGCAGCTTGACGTCCTGGCACCACGAGCACTGGGCACGGGAGCGGGGCGAGGCCTCGGCCTGCCGGAACAGGATGCCGATCAGGTCGCCGTCCAGGGTCGGCACGACGGCGTACGCACGCCGACCGATCTTCGGATCGCGCCAGCCGAGGTAGTCGAGCGCGTCCCAGCCGAGCGTCTCGAAGTCGGCGGGCAGCGTGAGGTCGGACACCTCCTTGCGCGAGGCGTTGACGAAGGACGTGCGGAGGGTCTTCTCCACGATGGGGAGCATGGGTGATCGCTTTCGTGCAGGCCCGGGGTGTGCGGACGCACACCGCACCGGGCGGAGGAGGTCAGGGTTCGACGAGGGCGGCCGCACCCGAGGGCACGACCGGGGGCCTCACGCCCTGATGCCGGCGATACGGGCGCCGACCACCTCCTGGAAGCTCACCCGACCAGCCTACGACCGGGTGTCAAGCCCGGCCCGGTCCGTCCGCGGCCGGTTCGGCGTCGCCGTGACCAGGACGACCGAACCCTCGTACGTCGGGCGGATGCGGAGCGACCCGTGCCGCCGGTCCCACTCCCCCGACTCGAGCGCGGTGCGGAGCGCTGCCACCGACCGCCGGACGGTGAACTCGTCGACGAGGCCCCACGCCGGGTCCGCCTGGCGCACGCCGGGGTCGAGCAGACGCTCGGGGCGCGCGTAGTACGCCTCGGCGAACCCATCGACGCACGTGAACGGGATCGGCAACGGGGTGCTCGTCACGGTGTCGTCGCCCAGTGCGTCGGCGATCCGCGGCAGTGCCGGATGGCGACGGGCGTCGGCCGACAGCACCTCGGGCGCGTACTCGGCGAGCCAGGATCGCTCGATGCGGTCGGGGTCGAACGTCAGGACCACGATCGGGCCCCGGGTGACCCGACGCACCTCGGCGAGCCCGCGTTCGAGGTCGTCCCACTCGTGCAGCGAGAAGGTCGTCATCGCGGCGTCGAAGGTGGCGTCGGCGAAGGGCAGGTCTCCGGCGGGTTCCACGGCGGTCACGTCGCGGTCGGTCGGTGCGTAGGAAACAGCGCCGGCCCCGACGTCGAGCACGGCCCGGGCGTCTCCGAGAGCCTTCGCGACCGCGCGGGCGAACGCGGGTTCGGGCCGGCGGTGCTGCCGGTGGTCCGCATCCCCTGCTGAGCCGTCCGTCGTCCTCGTCACGTCCCCACCCTACGAACCCGCGGGGGCCGGGTCAGTCGACCGACTCGGACTCGGACTCCGACTCGCGCAGGGCCGCGTACTGCTCGGCCCGCTCCGTCGCGGCCCAGCTGCCGAGCAGCGCGAGCGACCGCTCGGACTCGCTGCCCGGTTCGGCCGAGTACGAGAACAGCGTCAGTCCGGGGTCGGCGACCAGGTCGAGCGCCTCGTAGGACAGCCGCAGCTCCCCCACGATCGGGTGGTCGATGCGCTTCTTGCCGGTGCGCTGCATCCGGACGTCGTGGGCGGCCCACCAGCCGCGGAACTCTTCGCTCCGGGTGGAGAGCTCACCGACGAGCGTGATGAGCCCCGGCTCGCAGGGGTTCGACACCGCGGCGGTCCGGAGCACGGCCACGGCGTCCTTCGCGGTCTGCGCCCAATCCGGGAAGAAGTCGCGCGCGGCCGGGTCGAGGAACGTGAAGCGTGCGGTGTTCACCGGGCGTCCGGGGCCGGCGAAGAGCGGTGCGTAGAGCGCACGCCCGAGCTCGTTCGTCGCGACGACGTCCCCGCGCTCGTTCCGCACCCAGGCCGGTGCGCCGGTGATGGCGTCGAGCAGCCGCTGCACGCCGGGGCGCACGCGGGTCGGAACGTTCCGGTGCATGACCTTCGCGCCGGAGTTCGCCAGGCGCGTGAGGTCCCACAGGTGCGCACGCTCGTCCTCGTCGAGCTGCAGGGCGCTCGCCAGGCCCTCGAGCACGCTGTCCGAGACGCCCTTGAGCGAGCCGCGTTCGAGTCGCGTGTAGTAGTCGACGCTCACGCCGGCGAGCATGGCGACCTCGTGCCGACGCAGCCCGGGCACGCGTCGGACGCCACCGCCGAACGACGGCATGCCGACCTGCTCGGGGGTGAGCCGCGCCCGCCTGGAGGACAGGAAGTCGCGGATCTCGTTGCGCACGTCGATACCCATGCGACGAGCGTACGTGCCCGGGCCGTGCGTCCGGCAGGCACCGGCGGTACCCGTCGGCCCCCGGTGCGCAGAAGCGACACTTCGCGGGTCGCCCTACCGTCCGGTTCGCGAAAGCGACAGATCGTGCCCGAACGTTCGCGGGATTCAGTCGCTTCGACGGGGTGGACGCGACCAGGGCCGGTCGGGAGGCCCGTGGCGGGGCCGCCACGGGCCTCCCGACCGCTGGGGGCCGCGGTCAGGGCGCGGTGTCGGCCCCGATGCGCACCCGCGCGACGCGGTGACCGTCCATGGCCGTCACCTCGAGGCGGTGGCCACCGGCCAGGACGACGTCACCGACCTCGGGGACGCGGTCCAGCTGCACCTGCACGAGCCCACCCACGGTCTCGTAGTCGCCGTCCGGCAGGAGGGGACCGCCGTCCGCGGCCAGGTCCTCGAGCACCGTGGCCCCGTCGACGCCGTCGTGCGCCAGCATCGACTCGTCGTACTCGGTGGAGTCCCACTCGTCGCGGATCCGGCCGACGAGGTCCTCGAGCAGCGCCTCGAGCGTGACCATGCCCGCGCTGCCGCCGTACTCGTCGACCACCAGGGCGATCTGGTGGCCGTCGGTGCGCATGTCCGCGATCGCGCTCGACAGCGACTTCGTCTCGGGCAGGGCGAGCACCGGCCGGACGAGCGTGGCGACCGGTGCCGCGGGGTCGACCGGACGCAGCAGGTCACGGAGGTGCACGAAGCCCTGGACCTCGTCGCGCCCGCCGGAGGTCACGAGGTACCGGGTGTGCCCGGCCGCGATGGCCTGGTCGGTGGCCTCGGCGACGGAGAGGCCGGCATCCAGCGTCGAGACGTCGTACCAGGGGCGCATCGACTCGCGCAGGATGCGGTCACCGGCGTCCAGGGCGCTGCGGGCGATCCGGCGTCCCTGCTCGTCGACGCCGGTGTGCTCGTCGACCAGGCCGCGGAGTTCCTCGGTGCTCATCGACTCGCTGCGGGCATTCGGGTCGCCGCCGAGCAGTCGCACGACGGTGTCGGTGGACTTCGAGAGCAGCCAGATCACCGGCCGCATCAGCACCGCGAAGCGCTCCAGGGTCGGGGCGACGGCCATCGAGAAGCCCTCGGCACGCTGCAGGGCGAGGCGCTTCGGCACGAGCTCGCCGAACACGAGCGACAGGTACGCGATGACGAGGGTCATCAGCACCAGCGCGACGGCTTCGGCCGTGCCCTGCTCGAGGCCGAGCCCTTGGAACAGCGGCGCGACGTCGGGTGCGATCGAGGATGCACCGTACGCGGCGGAGAAGAACCCGGCGACGGTCACGCCGATCTGCACGGCGGACAGGAACCGGTTGGGGTCACGGCCGAGCTCGGCGACCCGCATCCCGCGGGGGCCGCGGCGTTCGAGCTGCTGCAGCTGGGATTCGCGGAGGGAGACGAGTGCGATCTCGGCGGCCGCGAAGACCCCGCCGACGAGCACGAAGAGGATGACGAGCCCGAAGGCGATCCAGGTGTCGGCGCCCATCAGCGGGCAGCCGCCTCGGATCGACGACGGGCGGGCGGTCTGTGGGGATCGTCCATGCCTGTGAGTCTGCACAGGCCGACTGGGACATCACCGTGCTGCCGCTCGACAGCGGCTGTGGATCCCGCGTCGCAACGGGGAGCGGTCGGTGCGGGAGCGGTCGCTACAGCGTGAGCGAGCGACCGATGCGGGCTTCGAGCCACGCCTTCGGGTCGATCGGCGTGACGCCGTCCATCAGGACCTCGAGGTGCAGGTGGGCACCGGTCGAGACGCCGGAGGACCCGACGAGCCCGATGAACTGGCCGGCCGCGACGGTGTCGCCGACCTTGAGCGGCGAGGAGCCGGGGATCATGTGGCCGTAGAGCGTGGAGACCTGACGGCCGTCGACCACGTGGTCGATGATGACCGCGTTGCCGTACGAGAAGTAGGTGCCCGAGACCCGGACCTTGCCCGCGGCGACGGCGCCGATCGGCGTACCCATGCCCGGGGTGAAGTCGAGGCCCTGGTGCAGCGACGAGCACGCGCCGCACGGTGCCGAGCGGTACCCGAAGCCGGAGCTCATCTGCACCGGGCCGGGGAACGGCGAGCGGACCGCGCCGCCGAACGAGACGGCGCCACCCGCGGTCGCCGCGGTGTCGGCGGAACCAGCCGTCTTCGTGGTGACGGTCGAGCCGCCGCCGACGGTGAACCCGTCACGGTCGAACCCCGCGGCCGTGACCGCCTGGGTCACGGCGTAGTCCTGGGTGCGCACGACGGGTGCGATGGTCGAGGTGGCCATCGAGGTGCCGGCGCTCGCGTGGGCGGGCATCGCCGAGGCGGCGAACATCGCGATGGCGGCGGCGGCGCTGGTGAGCGTGATGCGTCCGGCGCGGGCCGACCGGGAGGCCCGGGGTGCGCTGGCGACGCGGGTCACCCTGGGTGCGGGGCGACGGACGACGCGCTGGATGCGGTCGTCGACGTGCTCGGTGGTGGCGCGTGCGGTTGCGGAGCGGCGGCCGGCCGGCTCGGTGGCCGAGGACGCGGTCGCGAGGACGACGGCCTGCACAGGCTTGGCGACCTTCGCGGCCTTCGGCGCCTTGGCCGGCTTCGCGGCCTTCGCCGGCTTGGCGACCTTCGCTGCCTTGGCCGGCTTCTCGGGCTTGGCGGCCTTCGCGACCGGCGCCGTCTTGCTGCGACGCTGCGGTCCGCGGGCTGCTGCACGCTCGGCCTCGAGGGCGGCGCGACGGGACAGGTGCACCACCGGGGTCTCCGGGTGCTGGTCGAGTTCGGGTGCAGTCGTCATGGCCGCCCACCATTCTGCACGACTCTGTCGCTTTGTACAGGCCCTTTCGTGATCTTTTCGTTACCGAGTGCGCTGGGAGGCCCCTGATCACCGCGGGCGGAAGCGTTCCCCGGGCCCTCCGCATCGGTACGGTCAGGGGAAAGCGACGGAAGGACCCGCACCATGGCCCGATCGCCGCGTGAGCGGTACGGAACGGTCGACCTGGCGTCGGCCGACGTCGTGCTGGCCGGTACCCAGGAACTCCTGCCCGTGCTCCGGGCCGCGGCCGTGCGCGCCGGGATCGACGCTGCGCGGATGCGGGTCATCGGGGTCGACGACCTGCCGGACCCTGAGGAGACGTGGGACGCGGCGTTGGCCGTCATCGCGATCCGTCGCCCCGGGGACGACCCCGCGTTCCACCGGGCGCAGGCGGCTGCCGAGCTCATCGCGCCGATGCTCGCGCCGCACGCCGTCCGCATCGTCGTCACGGTGTCCGGGGTGACCCGGCTCGCGCCGAAGCTCGAGCGCACCCTGACGTCCGAGGTCCTGCACCAGATCGATGCCGCGTCGGCGTCGTCCGGGTTCCGCCGGCCCTTCCGGCCCCTGCGCATCCGGCTCGGGCTCGCCGGGCTCCGTGCCGCCGGCGTCCGGGTGTTCCGCGTCTCGATCGGCGACTGAGGCTCAGGCTCCATCGGGTCCGGGGCCCTGCGCGGCGCTCGCCTGCACCGACGGGTGTGGAGGAGCGGCGTGCGCGACGACGGAGACACTGCCGACGGCGAGCACGAGCGCCAGCGCTCCGGCGGTGCAGGCCGTCCCGATCCGCCGCAACTGCGACCGGCTGCCACGTTGACGCGGTGCGAACCGCTTCGTGCTCCGTCGGGGTTCGGGGCCGACGAGCCAGGGACCGGAGCCGTCGGGGTCGTACGAGAACGGGCCGGAGCCGTCCGGCGCGTACCGGTAGGGCCCGCTGCCGTCCGAGGCGTAGGCGGACCGCAGGTCCTCCGCGGTCCAGCCGAAGTCGTCCGGGGTCTGCCGTGTGGTGGTCATGCGCGCTCTCCCTCGCTCTGGTGCTGCGGAAGACCAGTCCACGCACCGTTCCTATGTGTCGACAGTGCGCCTCCAGGGTGTCGGCCGAGCATCTGCCGCGCGGAAGCGGAGGCCATGTATCTTGATGTCGAGACATCCTGCGCCACGAGTACCGTGGACGTACCGACGGTCGAACAAGGGAGTACCCGCCAGCATGGCCAAGATCATCTACACCCTCACGGACGAGGCGCCGTTCCTCGCCACCCACTCCTTCCTCCCGGTCATCCAGGCCTTCGCCGGCACCGCGGGTGTCGACGTCGAGACCCGCGACATCTCGCTCGCCGGCCGGATCATCGCCCAGTTCCCGGAGCGGCTCACCGACGAGCAGCGCCTGGACGACGCCCTCGCCGAACTCGGCGACCTGGCGAAGACCCCCGAGGCGAACATCATCAAGCTGCCGAACATCTCGGCGTCGATCCCCCAGCTCAAGGTCGCGATCAAGGAACTGCAGGCGCAGGGCTACGACCTGCCCGACTACCCGGACGAGGCCACGACCGACGAGCAGCGCGACGTCCGCGCCCGCTACGGCCGTGTCCAGGGCAGCGCCGTCAACCCGGTGCTGCGCGAGGGCAACTCCGACCGCCGCGCACCCCTGTCCGTCAAGAACTACGCCCGCAAGCACCCGCACCGCATGGGCGCCTGGTCGCGTGACTCGAAGACGAACGTCACCACCATGGGCGTCGACGACTTCCGGTCGAACGAGAAGTCTTGGATCGCCCCCGCCGACGACGTCCTGACGATCACCTTCGTGGCCGAGGACGGCAGCGAGCAGGTCCTCAAGCAGTCGATCCCCGTGCTGCAGGGCGAGGTCGTCGACGGCACCGTGCTGCACGTGGCCGCACTCGAGTCGTTCCTGCGCAAGCAGATCGAGCGCGCCGCCGCCGAGGACGTCCTGTTCTCCGTGCACCTCAAGGCCACGATGATGAAGATCTCCGACCCGATCATCTTCGGCCACGTCATCAAGGCGTTCTTCCCGTCGGTGTTCGAGCGATACGGCGCCGACCTCGCCGCCGCGGGCCTGACCCCGAACGACGGCCTCGGTTCGATCCTCGCCGGCCTCGGTGCGCTGCCGAACGGCGCCGAGATCGAGCGTGCCTTCAAGCAGGGCATCGCCGACGGCCCCGAGCTCGCCATGGTCGACTCGGACAAGGGCATCACGAACCTGCACGTGCCGAGCGACGTCATCGTCGACGCCTCGATGCCCGCGATGATCCGCACCTCGGGGCACATGTGGGGCCCGGACGGCGACGAGCACGACACCCTCGCCGTCATCCCCGACTCGAGCTACGCCGGCATCTACCAGGCCGTGCTCGACGACTGCCGCGCCCACGGCGCCTTCGACCCGTCAACGATGGGCTCCGTGCCCAACGTCGGCCTGATGGCGCAGAAGGCCGAGGAGTACGGCTCGCACGACAAGACCTTCGAGCTGCCCGGCGCCGGTGTGGTCCGCGTCACGACCGCCTCGGGCGACGTCGTCATCGAGCACGACGTCGAGCCCGGTGACATCTGGCGCGCCTGCCAGACCAAGGACGTCGCCATCCGCGACTGGGTGAAGCTCGCCGTCACCCGCGCCCGTGCCTCCGCGACGCCGGCCGTGTTCTGGCTCGACGAGACCCGTGCGCACGACGCGAACCTCATCGGGCTCGTCCGCCAGTACCTCGGCGAGCACGACACCGAGGGCCTGCAGATCGAGATCCTCGCGCCCGAGGACGCCATGCGCTTCTCGCTCGAGCGCATCCGCCGCGGCGAGGACACCATCTCGGTCACCGGCAACGTCCTGCGCGACTACCTGACCGACCTGTTCCCGATCATGGAGCTCGGCACCTCGGCGAAGATGCTCTCCGTCGTCCCCCTGCTGGGCGGTGGCGGCCTGTTCGAGACCGGTGCCGGTGGTTCCGCGCCGAAGCACGTGCAGCAGCTCGTGCAGCAGAACTACCTGCGCTGGGACAGCCTGGGCGAGTTCCTCGCACTGGCGGTCAGCCTCGAGCACCTCGCTGGTGTGACGGGCAACGAGCGGGCGAAGATCCTGGGCGAGACCCTCGACCGTGCCACCGGGACGTTCCTGGAGCAGGACAAGTCCCCGGGTCGGAAGCTCGGCTCGATCGACAACCGCGGCAGCCACTTCTACCTGGCGAAGTACTGGGCCGAGGAGCTCGCGGCGCAGACCCAGGACACCGAGCTCGCGGCGTCGTTCGCGGACCTCGCGGCGAAGCTCGGTGAGCAGGAGCACACCATCGTCGACGAGCTCGTCTCGGTGCAGGGTCACCCGGCCGACATCGGCGGCTACTACCGCCCCGACGACGCAAAGACGAGCGCGGTCATGCGTCCGTCCGCCACGTTGAACGCGGCGCTGGCAGCGCTCTAGCAGCGACCAGCGTCCGTGGTCGCGACCACAGCCGCGTCGAGTGAGCAGAAGACGTCGGGTCCCGCTTGCGAACCCGACGTCTTCTGCTCACTCGTTGATCAGCCGCGGGGGCGCTCGTCGGGTCAGCCGCGGGACGGCACGGGCGGGCCGGCGGCGAGCAGCCCGGTGAAAACCAGGGCGACGGCCACGACCCCGATGCCCGCGGCCACGGCGGGCCGACGCACCACGAAGAACAGCAGGCGGTCCCAGAAGCCCGAGTGGGCGTCCGGCGAGCGGCGCCAGGACCCCTCGAGCATGCCGCGGCGGGCGACCGCGACCTCGAACGGCACCGTGGCGTACGGCACGACGGCACTGGCCCAGCCGAGCACGAGGGCACCGAACGACCACCGCTGGTTCACCGCGACGACCGTCGTGACCACCAGGTAGGCCAGGAACACGAAGCCGTGCACCCCGCCGCCGATGCGGACGCCCCAGTCGCCGGCGTCCAGGCCGTACTTGAGCACCATCCCGAGGATGAGCAGGGTCCAGGTCACGAGTTCGGCGACCGCGGCGGCGCGGAACAGGGAGCGCGGAGTCATGCCGTCAATCGTGGCGGACCCGGTTGACAGACAGCAGAACGCCCCGGATCGTCCGACCCGGGGCGCGCTGCAGGTCCGCTCAGTGCCGCACGACCACCGTCTGGCCGAGGCGGTTCACACCCGTGCTCGCGTCCCACGTGCCGGTGTTCGCCGTCTGGATCGCGAAGGCCGGGTCCGCCGCCACCGAGGCCTCCGGCGCGGGCAGGGCGAGTGCGACGCTCCAGCGCCCGTTCGGCACGTCGGCCAGCGACGCCCGGACGGTCACGGTCCGTCCCGGCTGCCAGGACGACGCGTCGGCGGCCACGGGCACGGTCACCCGGCGATCGCCGTCGGTCAGGACGAGCTGCACGGGGCGGCTGTTGTACGGCGCCGCCCAGCCGTCGTTCCGGATCGACACCGCCACCGACGGCTTCGCGCCCGAGGTGGCGGTGCTCGACGTCATCGTGAAGCGGTAGCCGAGCTTCTTCGCGGCGTCGGTCATGCCCTCCGCACCCCAGGTCGCCAGGACGTCCTTGTTGTAGTCGAGGTTGAGGTAGCTGTAGTGGTACTTGGCCATCTCGGCCGAGGCGGACGGGTACTCGGACCGCGGCGCGTTCACGGCGCAGGTCTCACCACCGACGGGGACGTACCGCGACTCCGCCGCCAGGTAGTCCTGGTCGAGCGACAGCGGGTTGCTCAGGAACGTGCCGAAGTCGTCCGGCGAGGCGAGGAAGCAGTCGTTGTGGTGCCCGATGCGCGACGCTGCCGACCCGTCGTGCGCCTGCGCCGGGGTGAGCGCCCCGGCCGTGCCGGACGGCGTGCGGAGTGCGTCCTGCTTCATCTGCATCGTGCGGACCTGGACCGAGCGGCTGGACGGCAGGGCCGCGAGTTCGGCCTGCAGGACCTGTCGTCGGGCGTCCTTGTCGGCCTCGGTCAGCACACCCGGGTTCGCCGGGTCGCTGGCGAAGTGGTCGGTGTAGTAGCCCTCGCCCCAGAGCCCGATGAATCCCCCCTGCAGGGTCGGGATGACGTCCGCGTTCCGGCGGAGCGTCGGGGTGAGCTGCTCGATGTGCGCGAGCACGGTCGGCAGGTCGGCGTCACCGTACGGCGCCGAGTACGGGTACGAGCCACCCTGGACGTACGCGAACCGGGTGATCACACCCACGCCGGCTGCGCGCGCGGTGTCGTAGTCGTGCTGCACGAGCGCGAGCCAGGCCGGGCTGAGTTGCCGCTGCTGGACGAACGCCTCCATGTAGAACACCCGGACGACCTGCGTGACGCCCTCGGCCCGGTAGCCCCGGAGGGTCGCGGCGTCGAGCGGCGTGTACCCGGTGCCGTCGGCGCGGTAGTGCGTCTCGGTGGTGTGGTCGAACCCGCGCGAGGGGTTCGGGATGACCGCGTCGCTCGCCGTGTAGGTCACGGTCGAGGTGGTCGCGGTCCGTTTCGAGTGGTGACCGGTGGGTGATGCCCACGCGGTGGTCGGTACGGCGAGTGCGAGCACCGCCGCGAGTGCGACGGTGGTGATGGTGCGGTGCTGCATCGGACGAGCCCCTGTCCTCGGCGCGGGCGGTGACCGGCACCCCCTGGCACCGTCGCCTGCGCGATTGTGATCTGAAGGTAGGCCAAACGATCAGAAAACGCCAGGACCTGCGCAAAGCGATCACGGGTAGCGTGGGTCCCATGTCGCCGTCGACCGAGAACCGTCCCCTGAACATCGTCGTCTGGAACGAGAACGTGCACGAGACCCGCGGTGACGCGACGGTCATCGGGCACTACCCCGACGGCATGCACACCGTGATCGCCGAGGCGCTCCGACAGCTGCAGCCCGGGGCCGACGTGTCCACCGCCACCCTGCAGGAACCCGACCACGGCATCACCGCCGAACGGCTCGCCACCACGGACGTGCTGTTCTGGTGGGGCCACGCCGCCCACGACGAGGTCAGCGACGCCGTCGTCGACCTGGTCGTCGACGCCGTGCACGCCGGCATGGGCCTGGTCGTGCTGCACTCCGGCCACTACTCCAAGCCGTTCAAGCGCCTGATGGGCACGACCTGCTCGCTGAAGTGGCGGAACGACGGCGAGCGTGAACTCGTCTGGACCGTCGCGCCCGAGCACCCGATCGCCGCCGGGGTGCCGCACCCGATCGTCATCGACCGGCAGGAGATGTACGGCGAGTACTTCGACATCCCGCGCCCCGACGAAGAGGTGTTCCTGTCGACCTTCGCGGGCGGCGAGGTCTTCCGCTCCGGCGTCGCGTACCGCCGGGGGCTCGGCAAGGTCTTCTACTTCTCGCCCGGCGACCAGGAGTACCCCGTCTACCACCACCCGGACATCCAGCGTGTGCTGTCGAACGCCGCCGCCTGGGCCGCCCCGGTGTCCGAGCGCCGCGAGCTGACGGCTGACCCCCACCCACGGGACTGGTTCCTGACGGACGATGGGGGTAGACAGGCCGGGTGACCAACCATCTCGACGGTGCGCACAGGCGCACCGCGGTGATCGAGGCGCTCGCAATCTTGGGATCAGGACCCGAGGAGCGCTTCGACCGCATCACCCGCATGGCCCACGAGGCGTTCGACGTCCCGTTGACCTTCCTCAACCTCGTCCACCACGACCTCGTCACCACGCAGTCGACCTTCGGCTGGCACCAGGGGTCGAGTGTCCCCGCCAGCGAGCAGTTCTGCGCGTCGACGGTGCTCACCCGCGAACCGATGGTGATCCCGGACGCGTCGCTCGACGCCCGGTTCGCGCACACGGCGGCGGTGGCTGAGCACGGCATCCGGTTCTACGCGGGCGCACCGTTGACCATGGTCGACGGCACCCGGGTGGGGACGCTCTGCCTGATGGACGCGGTGCCGCGCACGTTCTCACCGGACGACGTCGCCCTGCTGGGGGAACTGGCCCGGTGGGCGGAGCGCGAGCTCGGCGTCGCCATCGACCGCGGGCGGGTCCGTCGGGTGCTCGACGGCCTGGTGCCGGACCCGGTCGCGGTGCCGGGGTACGACCTCGACGTCCTGGTGGCCCAGCACGACGACGGCGGGGGTGACGTCGCCGACTGGCGCGTCGCACCGGACGGTGCCCTGCACGTCACCGTCGGCCGGGTGAGCGCGGCCGGCCCGGCGTCGGGCCTGCTCGCCGCGGCGGTCCGCGGTGCCGTGGCGGCACGGACCGGCTCGGCCATGTCGGACGCGATCGTCGGCCTGGAGGCGCAGGTCACCGCCGACCTGTCGGCTGCGGACGCCGTCGGCTCGCTCTTCCACCTGCGGCTCGACCCGACGTCGGGTCACGTCGACTTCGGCGACGCCGGCCACGGCCTCGCCGTGCTCGTCCCCGCCGACGGTCCGGCTCGCGTCCTGCACCCGCTCGACCTGCCGCTCGGGCTGCAACCGGAGTCGATCCCCCGGTCGCCCGGCGCGCTCGACCTGGAACCCGGGGACCGGCTGGCGATCTGCACCCAGGGCGTCCTGTCGCTGGAGGGGCTCCGGCACCTGGACGACCTCGCTGCGCTGGTGCGCTCGGCTCCGGACGGGGCCACCGTGGTCGAACGGGTGCGCACGGCGGTCCCCACGGACGCCGTGGTCGACGTCACGCTGGTGGTGCTCACCCGGCACTGAGTGGGATCCGCCGCCCAGGCGGCGCCCGGGGTGCGGACCGCCGCCCGCAGCAGATCAGGAGCGGAAGCGGTCCTGCCGTGGGCGCGGGGTCCCGGTCAGCGACACCACGAGCAGGGTCGCGAGCAGGGCGAAGCCAGCCAGCTCGATGCCCAGGCCGGCGAGCTGCCAGTACGCGCTGCCGACGTGCTGCGGCTGCGTGATCGACTCCGGCCACCACGACTGGATGAGCGGGAACGAGCCCGGGAACGGGTCGAGGCCGAACACGACGAGCCCGCCGAGCAGCAGCACCACGCCGAGGCCGGCCATCGCCCCACGGGACCGACGGAGCATGTGCACGACGAGGGCCGCACCCATGCCGGCGAGCCCGACGACGGCGATCAGGAACGCGAGCACCACGATGGTCTGCGGCGCGAGCGCGACCCAGTCCAGCACCGCGATCGGCAGCAGCAGCCACCGACCCGTCCGTGCCCAGCGCGCAGGGTTCCGCCATCCGTCCATGGCGACCGACCGTAGGGCACCCGGCCGAACGCCTGCCGAATGCGGCCAGTGGGCCCCGGCGGCAGCGTGCGCTGACTACGATCGGACCCCATGGCGCAGGACCGACCGACCCGGCAGCAGCGGTCGCTCGCGACCCGCACGGCGATCATCGAGGGCGCGGCCGCGGAGTTCGACGAACGCGGGTACGTCGGTGCCTCGATGGACGGCATCGCCGAGCGCATCGGGATGACCAAGGGCGCGCTGTACTTCCACTTCACGTCGAAGGCGGACATGGCGGGTGCCGTGATCGCCGAGCAGCACGCGATCTCCCGGCGGTACGGCGAGGCGGCGGTGTCGAAGGGGACGACCCCGCTCGAGTGGATCCTGTGGTTGGCACAGGGGCTGGCCGTGCAGATGACGACCGAGGTGGTGGTCAGCGCCGGTGTCCGGCTGTCCACCGACGTGGCCGCGAGCGACGTCGACCGGCAGGACCCGTACACCGACTGGACCACGGTGGTCGCCGACTTCGCGCGGCAGGCCGTCGACGCGGGCGAGATCGACCCGCGGTGGGACCCGGACCTGGTCGGCCGGGTCGTCGTCCGCGCCTACACCGGCGTGCAGACCGTCTCGGACGTGATGACTCGTCGGGCCGACCTGTTCGCGGGCCTGCGGGAACTCTGGACGGTCCTGCTGGACGCGTTCGTCACCGAACGGCTGCGTCCGGAGATCCCGCGGCTCGTCGCACTCATCGCTCCGGAGTGACGCGGGTCCCCCCAGGGAAACACCCACGTCACCTCACCTCTGAGACTACCGAGAAGGGTGTCGCGCCACCGGCCCCAGTTCGCGGGCATGTGTCCGGCGGCCCACTAGCCTGACGCGGTGCCCACACCCGCTGCCGAGGTCGACGTCGACGTCCCGCTCGTCCGGTCCCTGCTGCGCGACCAGCACCCCGACCTGGCCGGGCTCCCGCTCGAGGTCGTCGCGAACGGCTGGGACAACGTGGTGCTGCGCCTGGGCGACGACCTGGCTGTCCGGGTCCCCCGTCGGGAGCTGGCCGCACGGCTCGTCGAGCACGAACAGCGCTGGTTGCCGGACATCGCCGCCCGGGTCGGATCGGTCGTCCCGGTGCCGGCCCCGGTGCGCACCGGACGCCCCGCCCTCGGCTACCCGTGGTCGTGGAGCATCGTGCCGTGGCTGCCCGGCACGGCGATCGGTGAACGCGCGGCCGGGGTCCGCGTCGCCGAGGCGCTCGCCGCGTTCGTCGGGCTCCTGCACGTCCCCGCGCCGGCCGACGCCCCGGCGAACCCGTTCCGTGCGGTGCCGCTCGCGTCGCGGAGCGACGCCGTGCTGACGCGACTCGACGAGCACGGCGTGCACCGGGCCGGAGAGCTGGCCACGCTGTGGCGGACCGCAGCCGCCGCGCCCGCGCACACCGGGCCTCCCGTCTGGGTGCACGGCGACCTGCACCCCTTCAACCTGCTCGTCGACTCGTCGGACGGAATCGACCGCCTGTCGGCCGTGGTCGACTTCGGGGACGTCACCGCGGGCGACCCCGCCGTCGACCTCGCCACCGCCTGGCTGACGCTCGACGTGCCGGGGCGTTCCGCGTTCCGGGCGCGCGTCGCGGCCCCGGACGCCACCTGGCTGCGCGCCCGCGGGTGGGTGGTCGCGCTCGCGTCCGCGCTGGCGACCGCCGACGAACGCGCCTTCCGGAGCGTCGCGGGACGGAGCATCGACGCGGTGCTGGACGACTGAGTCCCCGCGGGGCTATCGTGACCGCACCATCCGTGCACAGCCGATCGGAGGGGCCACCATGACCCTCGAGCTCCGCGTCCAGCACGACGTCGCCACCGACGCCTCCCCCGCCCCCGTCCGACCCGAGCGACGCGGTCTCCGCGGCCTGCTCGACCGTCTCTCGGACCGCCGCGCCGCCGCCCGCGCGCGACGGGTCGACGACCGGGTCCGCGAACTCGGGGAACTCGTCCACCTGCTCTCCGATGCCCGCGCGGTCGTGGAACGCGGGTGGGTCCAGCACGCCTGGTTCGCCTACCTCGACGAGCACGGCCGCGAGCGCAAGGCCTCCAGTGCCGCCGCGATGGACGTGCAGGGCCGGCCGCTCGTCGGTGCCTGCCTGGTCGGCGCGGTCGTGTCCGCCGCCGGCGGCCCGCACGCGGTGCACGCTCCCCGGGTGCAGCACGCGCTCGACGTCGTGTGGCACGCCCTCGCCCGCGACGAGGGCGAGCCCGTGCTGTGGTGCCCCGCGCCGGACATCCGGATGGGGCGGGTACGGGACCTGACGAGCTGGAACGACGCCCCGGCACGCTCCGGCGCCGAGGTCGCCGGGCTGCTCCTGACGGCCGAACGGGTCGCCGTGCAGGAGTCGACGCGCCTGCAGGAGCTCCGGGTGGCACGATCGGGGGCATGAGCGACGTCGAAGCGGTCCCCGAGGTGCACCCCGCGAGCACCAGCACCCTGGCCGCGAGCGGCAACGCCCTGCTGTCGGACGAAGGGTCCACGCGGAACCCCGACGGCGCGACGGCCGCGGACGGCGCGGTCGCCGACGCCGCTGCCGCCGACGCCGCGGTGAAGCGGACGCTGCACCGGTACCTGCAGAAGCACCGCTCGGCCCTGCTGGCCAAGCTCGACGGGCTCGCGGAGCGGCAGGCCCGCTGGCCGGTGACGCCGACGGGCACGAACGTCCTCGGGTTGGTGAAGCACGTCGCCGGGGTGCAGGCCGGCTACTTCGGCGAGGTGTTCGGGCGGCCGTTGCCGGACCAGCCCGCCTGGCTCGAGTCGGAGGACGGCGAGGACATGTACGCCTCGCTCGACGAGACCATGGCCGACATCGTGGCCTTCCACCACCGGAGTGCCGCCCACGCCGACGCCACGATCGAGGCGCTCGACCTCACCGCCACCGGGAACGTGCCGTGGTGGCCGGAGGGGCACCGGGACGTCACCCTGCACCGGATCCTGGTGCACATGGCGTACGAGACCGCCCGGCACGCCGGTCACGCCGACATCGTGCGCGAGATGCTCGACGGCCTGGCCGGCGACGGTGACGGCAACCTGGCCGACAAGTCCCCGGACGAATGGGTCCGGTGGCGCGAGCAGCTCGTCGACATCGCGGAGCGAGCGGGGTTGCGCGGCCTCGGCGCATAGCCGAGCAGGCAGACCGATCGTTACCGTTCTCCCAGGCTCGCCCTGGTGAACCCCTGCTGATCAGGGGTTGTCATCCTCGCAACCGCAAGGGAAACCGTCGTCTCGGTGGGGTTGCGTTGTACAACCGGTCCAGCTGCTGCGTAGCTTTGGCCGAGCTCGTGCCCCGATCTGTGGGCAGTTCAGCCGACCGGAAGGGGAGCGCCCACCCGTGTTCCAGTACGTCGTGGAGCGATGGAACCAGATCTGGTTCGCATCGTGGCAGCACTTCTCACTGGTCGTCCAGTGCGTCGTCCTCGCCACGGTCATCGCCGTGGTGCTCGCCACACTCGTCTACCGCAGCCCGCGCCTGACCGCGTTCGCGAACGGGGTGTCGGCCATCGGCCTCACCCTGCCGTCGTTCGCCGTCATCGGCCTGCTCATCGTCCCGCTCGGCTTCGGCGTCCTGCCGTCGGTCGTGACGGTCGTCTTCTTCGCCGCGCTGCCGATCCTGCGCAACGCGGTCGTCGGTCTCGCCGAGATCCCGCCTGCCGTCGTCGAGTCGGCTCGTGGCATCGGCATGAGCCGGTTCCGCACCCTGCTGCAGGTCGAGCTGCCGATGGCGTGGCCGATCATCCTGAGCGGTGTCCGCGTGGCCGCGCAGATGGTGATGGGCATCGCCGCCATCGCCGCGTACGCGCTCGGCCCCGGGCTCGGCGGCTTCATCTTCTCCGGGCTGTCCCGCCTCGGCGGCGCCAACGCCCTGTTCTCCGTCGTGGTCGGGGTGGTCGGCGTCGTCCTGCTCGCCCTGGTCCTCGACCTGCTCCTCATCGGCCTCGGCCGCCTGACCATCTCGAGAGGTATCCGTGTCCAGCACTGACTCCGCCACCACCACCGCGCTCGACGGGGACGTCACCGGGCGCAGCATCCTGCTCGACGAGGTCACCAAGCGGTACCCCGGGCAGTCGAAGCCCGCCGTCGACGGCATCACGCTCGAGATCCCGGCCGGCAAGATCGTCATGCTCGTCGGCCCGTCCGGCTGCGGCAAGACGACGACCCTCAAGATGATCAACCGCCTGATCGAGCCCACCCAGGGCCGGATCGTCGTCGGCGACGACGACGTCACCGGCATCGACGGCGACGAGCTCCGCCGCCGCATGGGCTACGTGATCCAGGCCGGCGGGCTCTTCCCGCACATGACGGTCGCGGCGAACATCGCGATCGTGCCGAAGATGCTCGGCTGGTCGAAGGAGAAGATCGCGGCGCGTGTCGACGAGCTGCTCGACCTGGTCTCGCTCGATCCCGACACCTACCGCGACCGGTTCCCCCGCGAACTCTCCGGTGGCCAGCAGCAGCGCGTCGGCGTGGCCCGGGCGCTCGCGGCGGATCCGCCCGTCCTGCTCATGGACGAGCCGTTCGGTGCGGTCGACCCGATCACCCGCCAGCGCCTGCAGGACGAGCTGCTGCGCATCCAGGAGGAACTGCACAAGACGATCGTCATCGTCACGCACGACTTCGACGAAGCCGTGAAGCTCGGCGACTGGATCGTCATCTTCACCGAGGGTGCGCACATCGTGCAGTACGACACCCCGGAGCGGATCCTGGCCGAGCCGGCGAACGAGTTCGTCGAGAACTTCATCGGCTCCGGCGCGGGCCTGAAGCAGCTCACGCTGAACCGCGTGCGCGACGTCGAGGTCGAGTCGGCCGTGACCTGCTCGCCCGGCGAAGAGGTCAAGGCCGTGCTGCAGCGGATGAACGAGGCCGGCGGGCACCAGCACGCCGTCGTCGTCGACCACCGCCAGCGCCCGATCGGGTGGCCGTCGCGCCGCCAGCTCGAGCGTCTCGACCGCATCCCCGACGGCGTCGAGCCCGGCCTGCCCGTCGTGGGCGAGGCCGCGACGCTCAACGACGCGCTCGACACCATGCTCGTCTCGAGCGCCGGCGCCGCACTCGTCACCGGTCGTCGTGACGCGTTCCGCGGGGTCATCACCGTCGAGACCGTGATGGAGGCGATCACCCGCTCCCGCGCGACCGCCGCAGGCGACCAGGCCTACACGCCCGTCGGCACGAACACGAACCCGATCGAGACCATGCCGTCGTCACCGGTGTCGGCCATGCCCACCGGAGAAGACCTGTGAGCGCAGTCGCCGCTGCCGGCCCCGCCACCGGTGCGAGCACCTCGTGGAAGGGCCTGCTGTTCCAGCCGATCGCGATCCTGGTCGTCCTGGCCGGCTTCGCGGTGTGGCTCGCGACGGCGGACCTGACCCCGACGGAGCGCACGACGCTCAACCCGGCGGACATCCTGGCCCTGACCGGCCAGCACCTCGTGCTGACCCTGCAGTCGACGGTCCTGGTGCTCGTGATCGGCATCCCGCTGGGCGTCGTGCTGACCCGCGGGCCGCTGCGCCGGGCGAGCCCGTACGTGCTCGCCGTCGCGAACTTCGGGCAGGCGGCCCCGGCCGTCGGCCTCATCGTGCTGCTCGCCGCCTGGCTCGGTCTGAACTCGCGGTCCGTAGTCGTCGCGCTCGTGCTCTACGCGATCCTGCCGGTGCTCCGGAACACCATGATCGGCGTGCAGAGCGTCGACGCCCGACTGGTCGAGGCCGGTCGCGGCATGGGCATGAGCGCCTTCAGCGTGCTGATGCGCGTCGAACTGCCGCTCGCGGTGCCCGTGATGCTCTCGGGCATCCGGACCGCGCTCGTGCTGCTCGTCGGCACGGCGAGCCTGGCCACCTTCGTCGGTGCGGGCGGACTCGGTCTGCTCATCACCACGGGCGTGACGCTGTTCCTGCCGAAGCTCCTGGTCGCCGGGGCCCTGCTCGTCGCCCTGCTCGCCCTCTCCATCGACTGGCTCGGCCGCGTGGTCGAGACGGTCGCACGACCGAAGGGACTCCGATGACCCGCCGCACCCGCCGCACCCGCAGCACCCGCCGCACCCGCACCCGGGTCGGAGCCGCCGCGTTCGTCGCCGGTGCCACCGCCCTCGTCCTGACCGGGTGCGGCCTGCAGCCCGCGACGTCGTTCGTGCCCGAGGCCGGCGCCGGCTCCATCCAGCGCATCGACGACCTGCCGGCCGGCGCCCACCTCACCGTGACGTCGAAGAACTTCACCGAGCAGCTCGTGCTCGGCAAGATCGCCGTGCTCGCCGCCAAGGCCGCCGGGTTCGACGTCACCGACGAGACGAACGTGCCCGGCAGCGTCGCTGTCCGTGAGCTGATGACCTCGCACGCGGCCGACTTCACGTACGAGTACACCGGCACCGCCTGGCTGACCTTCATGGGCCACACGAAGGGGATCCCGGACAAGACCGAGCAGTGGACGGCGGTGAAGAAGGAGGACGCCGGCAACGGGCTGACCTGGCTCGAACCGGCGCCGATGAACAACACCTACGCGTTCGCCGTCCGCAACGAGGCCGTCAAGGAGCTCGGGGACGTCAAGACGCTCTCCGACATCACCAAGCTGCCGGTCGACCAGCGCACGTTCTGCGTGGAGTCGGAGTTCAACTCCCGTGCCGACGGCTTCAAGCCGATGCTCAAGAAGTACGGTCTGGAGCTCGGCGGTTCCGGGTCGAACGGGGTGCCGAGCAGCAACGTCAGCATCCTCGACACCGGCACGGTCTACACGGCCACCGACCGCGGCAAGTGCAACTTCGGTGAGGTCTTCACCACCGACGGCCGCATCAAGTCGCTCGGGCTGACGGTGCTCGAGGACGACAAGGGGTTCTTCCCGGCGTACAACGTCGCGCCCGTCATCGACTCGAAGACACTCAAGGAGTACCCGCAGCTCGAGGGGATCTACGACCAGATCTCACCGAAGCTCACGGACGCCGTGCTGCAGGAGCTGAACCGCCAGGTCGACGTCGAGGGGCGTGAGCCGGCGGACGTCGCCTTCGACTGGATGGTGAAGGAGGGCTTCATCACGAAGCCCTGACCGTTCTCGACGCGCGCACCGACGGACGGGAGGCGCGGTGCCAGCCGGCACCACGCCTCCCGTCCGTTCGTGGTCGCGTCTCAGGCCGCGGCGATGCGCGCAGCCGTGTCGCGGATCGACGCGACCACCGCCGCCCGCACCTGTTCCGGGTCAGAACCCTCGTGCCGAGCGGCACTGCGGAGCCCCGTCATGCACATGCCGAGCAGCATCTCCGCCGCCTGCGGGGTCGCCGCCTCCGGCCCCCAGGCCGGGTCGCGTTCGAGGATCGTGCGCACCGCGCCGGTCATCGCCTCGGCGACCGTGGTCATCCGCGCGACCTGCCGACGCATCAGCTGCGGGAACCGCACGATGACGGCCTTGCGCTCGAGCCGCTCGTGCTCGTCGCCGAACGACGACCCGAACACCAGGAACGCCAGGTCCACGACGGCCTGCGCCGCCGGCTCCCCCGCGACGGCGGCCAGGTGCGCCTCGAGGGTGGCGGGTTCGAGGTCGAGCTCGGTGTGCCCGAGGACCGCGTCCTCCTTGCTCTCGAAGTAGTTGAAGAACGTCCGCGGTGAGACGTCGGCCCGCGCGGCGATCTGCTCGATCGTGGTGCCGTCGACGCCCTGCTCGAGGGCCAGGGACCGAGCCGCCTCGGCGATGCGGTTGCGGGTCTCGATGCGCTTGCGGTCACGGAGACCGAGTTCTGACGGCGTCGCGGAGTCGGGCATGGCCCGACTGTAACCGGAACGTCACATGATCTACAGCAAACGCAAACTTGCAGTCGTGCACCGGACACTACGGTGAACCCATGACCACTCCCGTGCTCGAGGCCCGTGACCTCGCCAGGACCTACGGCCGCGGCGCGACGCGGTTCGACGCGCTCAAGGGGGTGTCGCTGGCGGTGCACCAGGGCGAGAGCCTGGCGATCGTCGGCAAGTCCGGCTCCGGCAAGTCGACGCTGATGCACCTGCTCGCACTGCTCGACAAGCCGTCGGCCGGACAGGTGCTGCTCGACGGCACCGACGCGGCGACGCTCGGTGCCCGCCAGGTCAACCGCACCCGGAACAGCACCTTCGGGTTCGTCTTCCAGCAGTTCTTCCTGACGCCGAAGACCTCGGTGCTCGACAACGTCGTGCTCCCGCTCAAGATCGCAGGCGTCTCCGGAGCCGAGCGGAAGCGCCGGGGCATGGCGGCGCTCGACGCCCTCGGCCTGGCCGACAAGGCGAAGAACGACGCCAACGACCTGTCCGGTGGCCAGAAGCAGCGCGTGGTCATCGCCCGGGCGCTGGTCGGTGAGCCGAGCGTGATCTTCGCCGACGAGCCGACCGGCAACCTCGACACGAACACCGGGCAGGTGGTCGAGGACATGCTGTTCGGGCTGCAGCGCGAGCGGGGGATCACGCTCGTCGTGGTCACGCACGACGAAGAGCTCGCCGCGCGCTGCGACCGCAGCGTCAACGTCCGCGACGGCCTGATCGTCGGCGGACCCGACGACGCGGTCGACGCGTCTGCCACGCACGGAAGGCACTCCGCATGAACATCCTCGACCTCCTGCGCACCGCGGTCTCGAACACCTTCCGCTCGAAGCTGCGCACGACCCTGACCGTCATCGCAATCTTCATCGGCGCCTTCACGATCACCCTGACCTCGGCGATCGGCACGGGCGTCAGCAACTACATCGACAGCCAGGTCTCCTCGATCGGTGACGACGGCACCCTGGTCGTCACGAAGGCCGTGGACTCCACCTCGACCGACAGCGGCCCGGCGAAGTACGACCCCGAGGCCTCGGGCCAGAGCGTCGACCGTGGCCCGGCGTCGTTCTCGTACCTGTCGCAGTCCGACGTCGACGCGATCAAGAAGACGGACGGCATCAAGAGCCTCCGCCCCGCGGTCGCCCTCGCACCGAAGTACGCCGAGTACGGGGACAAGGGCAAGTACGTCGTGTCGCTCACGGCCAACGCCGGCGAGCTCGACGCCGACCTGGCGAGCGGCAAGCAGCTCGACGACGAGACCGACGCCAACCAGGTGATGCTGCCGACCGACTACCTGAAGAACATGGGCCTCGGCAGCGCCTCGGCCGCCGTCGGCAAGGAGCTCACGTTCGCCGTCGACGACTACCAGGGCAAGGCGCACACGCTCACCGCCACCGTCGTCGGGGTGCAGAACGAGTCGCTGTTCGGCAGCGGTGCGGGGGCGAACGCCGCGTTGACCGACGCCATGCAGGCCGCGCAGGAGATCGGCAAGCCCGACTCGATCGCGACGTCCTACGCCAGCGCCACCGCGACGCTCGACGCCGACGCCTCCGTCACCACGGTCAAGAAGTCCCTGGCCGACGACGGGTTCCTCGGTCAGACCATCCAGGACCAGCTCGGTCAGTTCCAGACCGTGATCAGCGGCATCGTCGGGGTCCTGAACGCCTTCGCCGTGATCGCGCTCGTCGCTGCCGGCTTCGGCATCATCAACACCCTGCTCATGAGCGTGCAGGAGCGCACCCGCGAGATCGGCCTGATGAAGGCGATGGGCATGGGTGGCGGCAAGGTCTACACGCTGTTCTCGCTCGAGGCGGTGTTCATCGGGTTCCTCGGCAGCGCCATCGGTGCCGGGGTCGCGATCCTGCTCGGCACCGGGATCTCGAACGTCCTGGCCGGCACGCTCCTCAAGGACCTGCCGGGGCTGCAGATCATGCAGTTCGCGCCGGGGTCCGTCGCCACGATCATCCTCGTCGTGATGTTCATCGCGTTCCTGGCGGGCACCCTGCCGGCACGACGAGCGGCACGGCAGAACCCGATCGAGGCGCTCCGGTACGAGTGACAGGCATGGCTGCCTAGTGTCGGAACGGTGACGACGTTCGGACGCGACCTCGGTGACGGCTACACGCTGACGCTGCGCGACCTGACGACCGTCGATCACGTGCTCGCACTCGTGCACGCCAACACCGATCGTCTGCGAGCCGCCGAGCCCTGGGCCTGGGACCCCCAGACCCGCGAGGCCATCGCCCTGCACACCGAGCGGCTGCTCGGCCAGTTCGCGATGGACCGCGCGCTGCCCTGCGTCATCCGCCAGGACGACCGGATCGTCGGGGTGGCCTCGCTGACGTTTGACCCGTACCTGGGCCAGGCATCGCTCGGCTACTGGGTGGACGCCGGACAGGAGGGCCGTGGTGTCGTCCGGCGGGCGGCCACCGTGTTGATCGGGGTCGCCCGGGCGCGCGGGTGCGCACGGATGGAGATCCGGACGGCGGTCGACAACGCGCGGAGCCGGGGGCTCGCCGAGCGGCTCGGCTTCGCGCACGAGGGCACCCTGCGCGGGGCGCTGCCCCTCGGGCCCGAGCGTGTCGACGTCGCGGTGTACGGCCTGCTGCTCTGACGCCCGTCGCCGTCGTGCAGGCCGACCGACACCGGTCGCCGGTATCGTCGGAGCATGGCCTTGTTCGGACGACGCAACCACGACGTGCGCGATCGACCCATCAGCCAGGTCGAACTGAAGCGGGCGGTCGACGAGGGCTTCCTCATCGCGAAGGCCGCCGTCACCATCGCGGTGGCCAACCGCATCATCACGAACGCCCTGCGTGACCAGGGGTACTTCGACCACGCGCTCATCGCCGAGGCCACGCGCGAGGAACTCCACCGCATGGCCGAGGAACAGCGGGGCGACGCCGCACGGATGCGGGAGATCCGCTCCACCTCGAGCAAGCAGAAGGGCCGTTCTCGCCACCAGCACGACTACCGGCGAGGCGACGACCTGAAGCTCCGGATGCGCGAGGCCACGTACGAGCAGCTCGCCACCATGCTCGACAAGCGGCGCGACGACCAGCACTTCGTCGACGGGATCGTGCTCGCCGCGCGGGCCCGCGCCTGGGACGACATCGGCACCACCGTCGTCGGACGCCTCGGGTGGGCACAGCGTCCGGCCGACGACTACGAGATCGGCCGTGACGACCGGCTGCAGCAGATGCTCGACGAGGACTTCGCCGAGTTGCTCGCCGAGCACCCCGTCGGATCGACCCCGGTCGACGCCGACGAGCCCGACGACGCCGATGGTGACCAGGACGAGTCGGACCCGGCCGATCCCGACACCTCGCGCACCTGACCGACACCACACGCAGTCACGAGTCCCTAGGCTCGGTGCATGGTTGATGCGGTGGTCGTCGGAGCGGGACCGAACGGGCTCGCGGCAGCGGTGACGCTCGCACGCGCCGGACTGTCGGTCGAGGTCGTCGAACGGAACGACACGATCGGCGGCGGCGCCCGCACGGCCGAGCTCACCCTGCCCGGCTTCCTGCACGACGTCTGCTCCGCCGTGCACCCGATGGCCCTGCAGTCCGAGTTCTTCCGGCTGTTCCGGATGGAGGAGCGCATCGAGCTCCGCCTGCCCGAGGTGCAGTACGGCCACCCGCTCGACGGCGGCCGCGCCGGCATCGCCTACCAGGACCTCGACCGCACCGCCGCCGAGCTCGGGGTGGACGGGCCGGCCTTCAAGCAGCTGATGGCCCCGCTGGCGGAGAACGCCGACCAGGTCGCCGACTTCGCGACCGACGCGCTGCTGCACGTGCCGCGGCACCCGCTGACGGTCCTGCGCTTCGGCCTGCGGGCGCTCGAACAGGGCACCGCCGCGTGGAACCTGCGCTTCCGCGGTGAGGCCGCCCCGGCGATGGTGTCCGGCGTCGCCGCGCACTCGATCCAGCACCTGCCGTCCCTGTCCACCGCGGCGGCTGCCCTGTCGCTCGGCTCGTACGCGCACGCCCGCGGCTGGCCGGTGCCGATCGGTGGCAGCCAGGCGATCGTCGACGCGCTCGCCGCGGACCTCGTCGCGCACGGCGGCCGCATCGTCACCGGGCAGGAGGTCCGGTCGCTCGGTGACCTCACCCCGGCGAAGGCGGTGCTGTTCGACACCAGCGTGCCGGGCATGCTCCGGATCGCGGGCAAGCAGATCCCGACCCCGAAGCACGGTGCACTGCGGCGCTTCCGGTTCGGCAACGCGGCGGCGAAGGTCGACTTCGCGCTGTCCGACCCGGTGCCGTGGACCAACGAGTCGCTGCGGAAGGCCGGGACCGTGCACATCGGCGGGACCCGCCAGGAGATCGCGGAGGCCGAACGGGCGGTGGCGCACGGGCAGCACGCCGAGCGCCCGTACGTGCTCGGCGCGGAGCCGACCGTGGTGGACCCGACCCGCGCCCCGAAGGGCAAGCACGTCTTCTGGGCCTACGCGCACGTCCCCGCGGGGTCGGACGTCGACCCGACCGAGGCCGTCACCCGCCAGATCGAGCGGTTCGCGCCGGGGTTCCGCGACGCGATCCTGTCGTCGAGCTCCCGCACCGCCGTGCAGATGGGCGAGTACAACCCGAACTACGTCGGTGGCGACATCGCCGCCGGTGCCGCGAGCTTCTGGCAGCTCGTCAAGCGCCCCGTCCTGTCCAGCGACCCGTGGCGGATGGGCGGCGGCATGTACCTGTGCTCCGAGTCCTCCGCGCCCGGCCCCGGCGTGCACGGCATGGCCGGGTGGCACGCGGCGAAGAGCGCACTCCGGCACACCTTCGGCCTGCCGGAGGACGTCGACCTCACCCCGGAAGGCTGATCACCATGGCGAAGAACGTCCGCATCCTGCACTGCCGTCCCGGAGCCGTGTTCGACGTGCTCGGCGACGGGTGGCTCTACACGACCTGGGTGGTCGGGGCCTCGCGCATGCGCAAGGAAGAGTCCGGCTGGCCGCAGGTCGGTACCCACCTGCACCACTCGTTCGGCGCGTGGCCGATCGTCATCAACGACGTCACGACGTCGCTGGTGTGGGAGCCGCCGCACCGCATGGTCATCCAGCCGAAGGGCTGGCCCATCGGCGAGGCCCGCGTCGAGCTGACCGTCGAACCGCACCGGCACGGCAGCAAGGTCACGATCACCGAGAACGCGGTGGCCGGGCCGGGTTCGTACGTGCCCGACTTCCTCATGCAGCCGCTCATCTGTATCCGCAACCGCGAGACCCTCCGCCGCCTCGAGTGGGTGGCCGTCGGGCGCGCGGCGAACGCCTGAGACGTCCCCACGAACGGACGGGAGGCGCGTGGCGGCGCCGCCACGGCCTCCCGTCCGCCCTGTGGGTGCGTCGACTACTCGGCGCGCGAGAACTCGCTGGCCCGCGCCACCTGGTCGTCGGTCAGGGCGACGCCCGTGTACCGCTCGAACTGACGGGCCGCCTGCAGGGCGATGACCTCGGCGCCGGTGATGACGTGCTTGCGGGCGTCGCGCCCCGCCCGCACGAGCGGAGTCTCCGACGGGAACGCGACCACGTCGAAGACGGTGTGCGCCGCCTCGATCCGTTCCGTCGCGAAGGCGAGTGCGTCCTGCTGGTCGCCGCGCATGCCGAGCGGGGTGACGTTGACGACCAGGTCGGTCTCCCCCGCCTCGCGCTCGTCGGCGACCCACTCGTAGCCGTACTGCGAGGCCAGGGCCGGGCCGGTCTGCTCGTTGCGGGCGACGACCGTCAACCGGTCGAAGCCGGCGCCGCGGAACGCCGCCGTGACGGCCTTGGCCATGCCGCCCGAGCCGCGGAGCAGCACCCGCGAAGCCGGGTCGACCTGGTGCGACCCGAGCAGGGCGGCGATCGCCTCGTAGTCGGTGTTCGACGCGGTGAGCACGCCGTCGTCGTTCACGACCGTGTTGACCGACTGGATCGCGGCGGCGGAGTCCTCGATGTGGTCGACCAGCGGGATGATCGCCTCCTTGAAGGGCATCGACACCGAGCAACCGCGGATCCCGAGCGCACGGATGCCGGCGACGGCGCCGGGCAGATCGGTCGTGGTGAAAGCCTTGTACAGGTAGTTGAGGCCGAGCTCGTCGTACAGGAAGTTGTGGAACCGGGTGCCGATGTTGCTCGGGCGCGCGGCCAGCGACATGCAGACCTGCATGTCCTTGTTCAGGATGGGCATGCCCCCAGTCTCGCACCCTCTCCCTTTCGCGTCCTCGCAGGGATGGAGCGGTCCACACAGACCGGGTGCCGCGCGCCGGGGTAGCGTCAGTGCAGATGACTGAGATCCCGGAGACCATGCGCGCTGTCCGCTTCGACGAGTGGGGTGACCGATCGGTCCTGCACGTCGCCGAGGTGCCCGTTCCCGAGGTGACGCCCGGGCGGGTGCTCGTCCGCGTCCGCGCCGCAGGCATCAACCCCGGTGAGTCGGCCATCCGCCAGGGTGCGTTCGGCGGCGACCTGCCGTCCGGGCAGGGCACCGACTTCGCCGGCATCGTGGTGGCCGTCGGGGCCGAGGTCGACGGCGTCGACGAGGGCGAAGAGGTCATCGGCTGGTCGTGGGACCGCGCCAGCCAGGCCGAGTACGTCTCCGTGCCGGCCGTCCAGGTCGTCCAGAAGCCGCGCCTGCTCGACTGGACCGTGGCGGGTGGCCTCGACGTCATCGCGACCACCGCGGCCGCAGCCGTCCGCGCGGTCGACCCGCGTCCGGGCGAGACCGTCGTGGTGTCCGGCGCCGCCGGCGGGGTCGGCGGCTTCGTCACCCAGCTGCTCGCGAACGAGGGCATCGACGTCATCGCCGTCGCCTCCGAGGCGAACCACGAGTGGCTCCGTTCCAAGCGTGCACGGCCGGTCGCGTACGGCGACGGCCTGCAGGAGCGCATCACCGAACTCGCGACGAACGGCATCGACGCGGTGATCGACACCCACGGCGCCGAGTACGTCCGGCTCGGCATCGCCCTCGGGGTGCCGGTCGACCGCATCGAGACGATCATCGCGTTCGACGAGGCCGCCGAGGTCGGGGCGAAGGCCTCGGGTAGCGCGGACACCGCCGACCCGGAGATCCTCGGGGCGCTCGCTCTCGAGGTGGCGAACGGCGCGATCGAGGTGCCGATCGCCGCGACCTACCCGCTCGACCGTGTGCAGGACGCCTTCGAGGAGCTCGAGCAGGGCCACACCCGCGGCAAGATCGTCCTCATCCCCTGATCCCAGGGCCGCTCAGGGCCGGTCCGGGGGTTTTCCCCACCACGCTCGGGGTGCGTCCCGGATGCGCTCGACCGGTGGCGTTGCGTAGCGTCGTCGGTATGAGCACACTCTCCCGTCCCCGCAACGGTCGTCTGCTGGCCGGCGTCTGCGCCGGTCTCGCCGACCGCTTCAACCTGTCCCGCACCCTGGTCCGGGTGGTCTGGGTCATCCTGAGCTTCTTCCCCGGGCCGCTGTGGATCGCGTACGTCGTGCTGTGGTTCGTGATGCCGCCCGAGGGTGGTCGGCGGCGCTGAGCACCGGTCCGTCCGGACGGGTTAGTGTGGCGGCGTGCCGGTCTCCGTCTTCGATCTGTTCAGCGTCGGTGTCGGCCCCTCGAGCTCGCACACCGTCGGCCCGATGCGGGCCGGTGCCGAATTCGCCACGCTCGTCCGTGGCCTGCCCGTCGCGTCCGTGGTGGTCGACCTGTACGGGTCCCTCGCGTCGACCGGGCAGGGTCACGGCACGCTCGGTGCCGTCGTCGCCGGGCTCATGGGGTCGCACCCGGAGACCGTCGACCCCGATGCCATGGTCCTCGCGCTCGACGCCCTGGAACGCGACGGTGTCCTGCGGCTCGACGGCGGTGCGAGCGTGCCGTTCCGCCTCGCCGACATCGTCCTGCACCCCCTGACGATGCTGCCCCGGCACCCGAACGCCATGCGGCTGCGTGCCCGTGACGCCGCCGGTGCCGACCTTGCGGACGAGACCTACTACTCGATCGGTGGTGGGTTCATCGCACGGGACGAGGCGGCGGAGCCCGCGGCCGACGCATCCGCTGCCGTCGCCGGTGCCGCGATCCCGGTCGACGACGCCGTGCCGTACCCGTTCTCGAGCGGCGCGGAGCTGCTCGCCGCGTGTGCCGGTTCCGGCCTGCCGATCAGCGGTATCGCCCTGGCGAACGAGGCCGTCGCCCGGACGGACGCCGAGATCCGGTCCGGACTGCTGGGCATCCACGGCGTGATGGAGTCGTGCGTCGACCGATCCGTCCGCCGGGGCGGGTGCCTGCCCGGTGGGCTCGACGTCCGCCGTCGCGCGGCCACCTGGCACGAGCAGCTCACCCGCGAGGACCCCGACCACGACCCGCTGTTCGCGATGGAGTGGGTGAACCTCGTCGCCATGGCGGTCAACGAGGAGAACGCCACCGGGGGCCGCGTCGTCACCGCCCCGACGAACGGCGCAGCCGGCATCATCCCCGCGGTCCTGTACTACGCGCTCACCTACGTGCCCACGGTCGCCGACGCTCCCGCCGCCGAACGGGACGACGCCGTCGTGCGGTTCCTGCTCACCGCCGGGGCGATCGGGTCGATCTACAAGGAACGGGCGTCGATCTCCGGTGCCGAGGTCGGCTGCCAGGGCGAGGTCGGTTCTGCGGCGTCGATGGCGGCTGCGGGGCTCGCCGAGGTCCTCGGGGGCACGCCGGAGCAGGTCGAGAACGCCGCCGAGATCGCGATGGAGCACAACCTCGGGCTGACCTGCGACCCGATCGGTGGTCTGGTGCAGATCCCGTGCATCGAGCGGAACGCGATCGCGGCGAACAAGGCGATCAACGCCGCCCGGATGGCCCTGCGCGGCGACGGGGTGCACCACGTGTCGCTCGACCAGGTCGTCGAGACGATGCGGCAGACCGGGGCGGACATGTCGTCGAAGTACAAGGAGACCGCGATGGGCGGGCTCGCGGTGAACGTCCCGCTCTGCTGAGCGCCAGCTCGCGCCCGCTCGCGCGTCAGGCGTGCAGGAGCGTCAGCAGCCGTGCCGTCTCGGTGGCGATGGCGTCCCGGCCTGCCGACACGTACTTGCGCGGGTCGACGACGTCCGGCCGCTCGTCGAGCACGGTACGGAGCGCACGGGTGAACAGGCCGTTCAGGTGCGTTGAGATGTTGATCTTCGTCATCCCCGCGTGCACAGCGCCACGGAGTTCGTCGTCGGACAGGCCCGAGGACCCGTGCAGCACGAGCGGCACCGGCACCGCGGCACGGAGGCGCTCGACCAGGTCACGGTCCACCGAGGCCTCGCGGGTCTGCATCGCGTGCGAGGTCCCCACCGCGACCGCCAGGGCATCGACCCCGGTGTCGGTCACGAACGCGGCGGCGTCGGTCGGATCGGTGCGGACGCCCGGGGCGTGCACGCCGTCCTTGCCGCCGACCTCGCCGAGCTCGGCCTCGATCGCGACCCCCGCGGCGTGACACCGAGCGGCGAGTTGGCGGGTCGCTGCCACGTTGGCGGCGAAGTCCAGGTGCGAACCGTCGTACATGACCGAGTCGACGCCCAGGTCGACGCCGGCCGCCACCAGCTCCGGGTCCTCGATGTGGTCGAGGTGCACGAGGACCTCGACGTCGGCGGCACGAGCGACCGCCTGGGTCGCGGTCGTGATCGGTGCGAGGCCGCCGTGGTACCGGACGCAGTTCTCGCTGATCTGCAGGATCACCGGCAGACCGGCCAGCTCGGCGCCGGAGACGATCGCCTCGGCGTGCTCGAGCAGCACCACGTTGAACGCACCGACCCCGCGGCGTGCCGTGCGGGCGGTGTCGAGCAGGCCGGTGAGGGCGAGGTCGGTGATCATGCGGGGGTCCTCGTTCGGTCGTGGGCGGGAGCGGGCGGGGTGGACAGGAAGCGGTCGACGTCTGCCGGGTCGACCACGCCGGCCACCGGCTGGAGGACGGCCGCGGCACCGTGTGCGGCGGCGGACCGCAGGGCTCGGAGCAGGGTGGCGTCGTCGGGGGCCGGGACGCTGCCGTCAGGCCCGGGGAGACCAGCACCGACGAGGACATCGACGAGCACACTGACGAGCCCGGCGGTGGCGGCGTCCCCGGCGCCGGTCGGGTTGCCCGAGACCCCGGGGACGGCCGGCACCTCGAGCACGTGCTCGGCGGTGTGGGCGGCGATGCCGTCGGATCCGCGGGACACCACGACGACCGTCGCGCCGAGTCCGAGGAGCCGGAGTGCCCCCGAGCGCTCGTCGTCGGTGCCCGTGGCCTCGAGCAGTTCCTCGCGGTTGGGCTTGCAGACCGTCACCCCGGCCGAGGCGGCAGCCAGCAGTGCCGTTCCCGAGCAGTCGACCACGGAGAGCACACCGCGGCGGCGGGCGGCGGTGACCCAGCGGGCGACGACCGTGGGGTCGGTGTCGCGGGGCAGTGAGCCCGACACGACCAGGGCCGCGGCAACCGGGGCACCGGCGGTACCGGCGGCGCCGTCGGCACCGCCAGTACGGCCGACATCGCCGTCGAGCAGTGTCTCGACCGCGGTGGTGACCGCGTCCCACTCGTCGGAGCTGAGCACGGGCCCGGGCTCGCCGAACATCGTCGGGTGCGCGAGGTCGTCCACCACCGTCACGGTCGTGCGGGTCTCGCCACGGACAGCGACGTCGGTGTGGACGAGCCCGAGGTCGTCGAGGGCATGGGCGATCCAGTGCCCGCCGTCGCCGCCGAGGGGCAGCACGGCGTGGGTCGGGACACCGGTGGCTGCGAGGACCCGTCCGACGTTCAAGCCCTTGCCGCCGGGGCACCGCTGGACCTCGAGCACGCGCTGGGTCTCGCCGATGCGCTGTTCGGCGACTCGGTAGGTCACGTCGACGGCCGGGTTCGGGGTGACGACGAGGATCACGCGACCACCGCCGTCGGCAGGGTTCGGACGCTGCCGCGCTCCGGGTCGAGCACGACCAGGTCGGCGGGGGCGCCCACGCTGAGCGGTGCCGGGGCCCTGAGCAGGCGTGCCGCACGCCCCGCGGACGCCGCGACGATCTCGGGCAGGTCGATCCCCGCGTCGAGCAGGCGGCGGACGGCGTCGGCGACCGTGATCGTGCTGCCCGCCAGCGACGAACCGTCGGCGAGCACGGCGAGCCCGTCGCGGACGGTCACCGCCGATCCGGCCACCGTGTACGCCCCGTCGGGGCAGCCCGTCGCCGCCATGGCGTCGGAGACCAGGACCATCCGGCCCGGAGCGCTGCGCTGGACGATGTCGACGGCGACCGGGTCGAGGTGGTGGCCGTCGACGATGCACTCGAGCAGCACACGGTCGTCGGAGAGCGCAACCCCGACCGGCCCGGGCGCACGGTGGTGCAGCGGGGGCATCCCGTTGAACAGGTGGGTGACGAGCGAGGCCCCGGCGTCGACCGCGCGGCGGGTCTGCTCGGCGGTGGCGTCGGTGTGGCCGATGGCGACGACGACCCCGGCGTCGACGAAACGGGCGACGGCGTCGAGTGCACCCGGGAGCTCCGGCGCGAGCGTGACGATCCGCATCGCGCCACCCGCGGCGTCGCAGTAGGCGTCGACCTCGGCGGGGTCCGGGGCGTGCAGCAGGTCCACGCGGTGCGCCCCGCGACGGGCGGGCGCGAGCCACGGCCCCTCCAGGTGCAGTCCGGCGAGCGTGCCGTCCGCGACGAGCGGCCGGAGCCGGGTGAGGGCCGCCACGGTGTCCGCGCGCTCGCCCGTGGCGATGGACCCGACCAGGGTGGTCGTGCCCCGTGACCGGTGGTGCCCAGCGGCGGCACGGGCGTCCTCGGCGGAGCACCCGGCGAAGTCGTGCCCGAGCGCGCCGTGGGCGTGCAGGTCGACGAACCCGGGCACGACTGCGCCGTCAACGGTGACGGCGGTGTCCGTGCGCATCGGGGACCCGGTGCCGGTCGCCAGCACGGTGTCGTCGTCACCGATGACGAGCCAGCCGTCGTGCAGGTCTGCCTGGGCCGTGACGATGCGATGGGCCCGGACGAGGGTGGTCACAGCAGGACCCCGGTCTCGGTCTCGAGCAGCGCGCGTGCGAGGGTCCCCGCTCCGATGGCGCCGGCTGCGTCGCCGTGCCGGGCGGGGACGACGACGGGGACACGGACGCCCTGCAGGCGCTCCGTGACGGCGTCGCGCAGCGGGTCGAGCAGCAGCGGCCCCGACTCGGCGAGTCCCCCGCCGACGATGATGGTGTGGACCCCGGCGACCGCGGTCGTCCAGGCGAGCGCGTCGGCCAGGACCGCGACGCAGTCGTCCCAGACCGCACGGGCAGCGGGGTCGCCCTGGCGGACCAGGAGCATGGCGGCGTGCGCGGACGGCGCGCCGGAACGACGTGCGACTCCCCCGGCGGACGCGATCTCCTCGACGCGGTGGCCCGCGTGCGGACCGGTCTGGATGCGGACCTGCCCGATCTCCCCCGCCCAGCCACCGCCGGACACGACGACGCCGTCGACCACCAGGGCGCTCGCGAGCCCGGTGCCGACCGGCACGAACGAGACCGACCCCCGCGAGAGCGCCGGGTCACCGGCCCGGACCTCGGCCAGGGCGCCGGCGCGGACGTCGTGGCCGAAGGCGAGCGGCACGTCGATCCCGTGACGCAGGAGCTCGGCACGGACGAGGTCACGCACCGGGACGTCGCGCCACCCGAGGTTGACGGACAGGTCCACGGTGCCGCGGGTCTCGTCGACGACGCCGGGGGTCACCACCCCGATGGCTCCGAGCGGCGCCCGTCGGGTGGCCTGTGCGGCCAGTTCGGCGACGACGGCGGCGAGGCGCTCGGCGCCCGGGTCGTCGCGCGGCGTCGGTACCCGGGTCTCGTCGAGGACGAGTCCGTCGGCCGTCGTCAGCCGGGTCTTGATGCCCGTGCCGCCGACGTCGACCCCGAGCACCGCGCCTGCGCCACCCATCAGGTGAGGATGACCGACCGGGTGAGCGACCGGGGGTTGTCCGGGTCGAGCCCGCGTCCCTCAGCCAGGGCGACGGCGAACCGGTGCACCACGACGAGCCCGGCGATCGGGTCGAGGTCGTGCTGGACGAAGCGGGCGCCGGTGGCGGCGACCTCGTCGGCCAGGCCCTCGGGTGCCGTGCCGAGCGACCAGACGAGCCGGCCGGGCTGGGCGATCGCGATGGGACCGTGCCGGTAGTCCATCGCCGGGTAGGACTCAGCCCAGAACTGCGCGGCCTCACGCGTCTTGAGCGCGGCTTCGAACGTCAGGCCGACTGCGGCCCCACGACCGACGAACGAGACCTGCTCGGCGTCGAGCAGGTCGTCGATCGGCACCGTCAGCGCGGTCTCGGCCTGGGCTGCGAGCGCGTCGACGTCGTCACCGATGGACGCCCGCAGCAGTGCGAGCGTCGTGGTGGCGAAGCGGGTCTGGACGACCGAGCGCTCGTCGGCGAAGGGCAGGGCGACCACCTGGTCGGCGACGGCCGCGGCAGGGCTGTCGGCGACGGCCGTGATCAGGACGGTCCGCTGCGACGGCAGGGCCTGCAGCAGGTCGACGATCTCGGTCGTCGTGCCCGAGCGGCTGATCATGAGCACGCGGTCGTACTCGCGGGATGCGGGGTACTCGGATCCGGCGAAGGCATCGGTCACACCGAGGCCCGCCTGCTCACGGGCGACGGCGTAGCTCATGGCGATGAACCAGCTCGTGCCGCAGCCGATCACGGCCACGCGTTCGCCCGGCTGGGGGAGCGCGTCGGCGAAGGTCGGCAGGAGCGCGGCGGCTGCACGCCAGGTCTCCGGCTGCGAGGCCAGTTCAGCGCTCACGAAGGTGTCGGTCATGGGAGCCTTCCGGGTCCGGATCGATCCGGGTGATCGATGATCAGGAAGCGTAGCGAGCGATCGTGCGCAAGGGAAGGGGAAAACGTCATTTCCGATCACCGGGGGACGGTGGTGACGCCGTAGGATGACCGTCATGACCCCCCAACAGCGGCTGAACGCCCTGCTCGAACTGGTGAGCGAACGCGGCAACGTGTCGATCGCCGAGATCGGGGAGCTGCTCGGGATCTCCGCCGCGACGGCTCGCCGTGACCTCGCGACCCTCGCCGACCAGCGGCTCGTCACGCGCACGCACGGGGGAGCGGCAGCACTCGGGGCCGGGTACGAGCTCCCGCTGCAGTACAAGATCGCCCGGCAGGCCGAGGCGAAGACGGCGATCGCCCGCGCGGCCGCCCGACTGGTGCAGCCGGGGGAGACCGTCGGCCTCAACGGCGGGACGACCACGACCGAGGTCGCGCGTGAACTCGGCAAGAGCGAGCGGTTCATCCGCGCCGACGGCGAGTTCGGCATCACGATCGTGACGAACGCGCTGAACGTCGGGTACGAGCTGTCCGTCCGCGCCAACGTGAAGATCGTGGTCACCGGTGGAGTGGCGCGGCGGCAGTCCTACGAGCTCGTCGGGCCGCTCGTCCGGGACACGCTTGACGAGTTCGCCCTCGACCTCGTGGTGCTCGGCGTCGACGGTCTCACCGGCCAGTACGGCGCGACCACCATGCACGAGGGCGAGGCCGAGGTCAGCCGCCACTTCGCCTCGGTCGGACGACGCGTCGTCGTGGTCGCCGATTCGACCAAGATCGAACGGTCGACCTTCGCCCGGATCTGCCCGCTCGACCGCATCGACGTCCTGGTCACCGACCAGCCGGTGCCTGCCTCGTTCGCTGCTGACCTGGCCAGCGCCGGCGTGGAGCTCGTCGTCGCCGACTGAGCACCCCCTGCGGCCACCCCGGAGCGGTCCGGACGTTTCGATCGTGTAAAACCCTCCCCGGCACGGATGCGTGAGCGATCCGTGAGCGCATATTGTGCATTCATGATCGATTCGGCATCATGGGCGTCACATTCACGCAAGGGAGCGATGAGCATGGGCGCTGACAACGCAGGACTCCGCGTCGCGGTGATCGGGATGGGCCAGCGGTCCGCCATCGCCCGCCACGTGGCCGAGGCGACCGCGGACGACCCGGCGCTGCAGGCCCGGGTCGTGGCCGTCGCGGACGTCACCGCGGCCGGCCGGGACCGCGGGCGCGACGAGTACCCGGACGCCCTGGTGGTCGAACACCACCGTGACCTCACCGGCCACGTCGACGCGGCCATCGTGACCACGCCGGACTGGACCCACGCGGAGATCGCGATCGACCTGCTCCGCGCGGGCATCGCCGTCTACCTCGAGAAGCCGCTGGCCATCACGGTCGAGGACGCCGACGCCGTCCTGAACACCGCGGCGGAGACCGGCACGCCGCTGTACGTCGGGCACAACTTCCGGCACGCCGCCGTCGTCCGCCTGATGCGCGAGATCGTGGCTCGCGGCGAGATCGGCCAGGTCAAGGCCGTCTGGTGCCGGCACTTCGTCGGCAACGGTGGCGACTACTACTTCAAGGACTGGCACGCCGACCGCAGCAAGGTGAACTCCCTGCTCCTGCAGAAGGCGAGCCACGACCTCGACGTCATCCACGCGCTCGGCGGGGGCGACACCGCCCGGGTCGTCGGGATGGGCTCGCTGTCGGTCTACGGCGACGTCACCGACCGGCGCGACCGCAGCGGCGAGCTCATGGGGGACTGGTTCTCCCACGACAACTGGCCGCCGCTCGCGCAGACCGGGCTGAACCCCGTCGTCGACGTCGAGGACGTCTCGATGGTGATGATGACGCTCGACAACGGGGTGCAGGCCAGCTACGAGCAGTGCCACTTCACTCCGGACTACTGGCGGAACTACACCGTGATCGGCACCGAGGGACGCCTCGAGAACATCGGCGACACCGGTGGTGGCGTCGTGAAGGTCTGGACGCACCGCCGGGGTTGGGACACCGCGGGGGACCGCGAGTACCCGATCGACGGCGTCGAGGACGGTCACGCCGATGCCGACCTGCTCACCATGACCGAGTTCCTGCGGTCCGTCGCGTTCGGCGAACCGTCGGAGCTCTCCCCGATCGCGGCCCGTGCCGCGGTCGCCGCCGGCGCGCTGGCCACGCGCTCGCTCCGCAACGGGTCCGTCCCCATCGACGTCCCGCCCCTGCCGGCCGAGACCATCGCGCACTTCACGTCGAACGCCCCGCACTCCACCCCCTCCACCCCGCATCCCGCCCAGACCGTCGGCTCCTGACGGCCGTGCGAAAGGACACCCCGATGACCGCACACATCCCCACCCGAGGAACCGGCGTGCGCCGCGTCCTCCTCGGCGCCGTCGCCGCACTCGGCGCGGCAGCACTCCTGGCCGGCTGCTCCTCGTCGTCCGGCGCGTCCGGCTCCGGCGGCGACTACGAAGCCGCGCCGAAGGACACCAAGGCGTCCCTGACCTACGCCGTCTGGGACGAGAACCAGGTCAAGGCCATCAAGGCCAACCTGAAGGGCTTCAACGAGGAGTACCCGGACATCAAGGTGAGCGTCGACGTCACGCCGTTCGCCAACTACTGGACGAAGCTGCAGACCCAGGGCTCGAGCAACACCCTGCCCGACCTGTTCTGGATGAACGGCCCGAACTTCCAGCTGTACGCGGCAAACGGCAAGCTCGCGCCGATCACCGGCGAGGTCGAGTCGGGTGACGTCGACGCGTCGAAGTACTCGAGCGCACTCAACGACCTGTACACGTACGACGACACCCAGTACGGCGTGCCGAAGGACTTCGACACCATCGGCGTCTGGGTCAACAAGTCGTTGTTCGAGCAGGCCGGCATGGACCTGCCGTCCAAGGACTGGACGTGGGACGACTTCCAGCAGACCGGCGCCGAGCTGTCCGAGAAGCTCGAGTCGAAGGGCGCCTACGGGGCGGCCGGCGGCATGGACGGCCAGACGACGTACTACAACACGATCTTGCAGGCCGGGGGATCGGTCGTGAACGCGGACGGCACCGAGTCCGAGTACGCCACGAAGGCCTCCGAGGACGGCCTGCAGTTCTGGACCGACCTGATCGACTCCGGGGCATCGCCCTCGATCAAGCAGCTCACCGACACCACGGCCGACCAGTGGTTCACCTCGGGCAAGCTCGCGATGTACCAGGGCGGCAGCTGGTTCCGCTCCGCGCTGACCGGCACCGAGCTCGAGAAGGACGTCGTCGCCTACCCGCTGCCCAAGGGCAAGGAGCAGGCGACCGTCATCCACGGCGTCTCGAACGTCGTGTCCGAGGCGAGCAAGGACAAGGCAGCCGCCCAGGCGCTGCAGGTCTACCTCGCGGGCAAGACGGCCCAGCAGCAGCAGGGCGACATGGGCGCGGTCATCCCGGCGTACGAGGGCACGCAGAGCGCCTTCACGAAGACGATGCCCGACGCCGACCTGCAGGTGTTCCTCGACGCGGTGGACTACGCGAAGCCGCTGCCGGTGTCGAAGAACACCGCGGCCTGGAACACCCTCGAGACCACCCTGCTGCCGAGTGCCTTCGACGGATCGAAGCCCGTCGACCAGGTGGCAGAGGACCTCGCACAGAAGATGGACGCCGCCCTCGCCAAGGAAAAGTAGGACCCGCGCGTGACGATCAACACCGAGCGGCCCCCGGCCGCAGCCGCCACCGCCCGGACGACACGTTCGTCCGGGCGGGGTGCCCCCGCTCCGCGAGCCGACGGCGGCCGAGCGCCACGACGGACCGACGGCTGGTGGCCGTGGCTCTTCGTGCTCCCGTTGCTCGTCGGCGTCGGCACCTTCTACATCTGGCCGATCATCCAGACGTTCTGGTACTCGTTCACCAGCTGGGGCGTCTTCGGGGGCGCCACGTTCACCGGCGTTGCCAACTACGTCCGGCTCGTCGGTGACCCGCAGCTGTACCAGTCGCTGCTCAACACGGTGATCTACACCGTGATCGTCCTTGCCGGGATCCCGATCGCGGTGTGGCTCGCCAGCCTGCTGAACACCCCGGGGCTGCGGTTCGCGCAGTTCTACCGGGTGCTCTTCTTCCTGCCGTACGTCGCCATGCCCGCGGCGATCGCCCTGGTCTGGCGGATCATGTACAACGGCGACTACGGCATCGTGAACTGGTTCCTCGGGAACTTCGGCATCGACGGCCCGTACTGGATCTCGACCCCCGGCTTCGCGCTGATCGCGGTGAGCCTGGTCGGCCTCTGGTCGTCCCTCGGGTTCTCGATGATCATCCTCGGCGCCGGGCTCAAGGACATCCCGCCGGAGCTCTACGAGGCCGCGGAGCTCGACGGCGCGAGCCGGTGGCGGCAGTTCCGCTCGGTGACCGTGCCGTTGCTCAGCCCGAGCATCTTCTTCGTGGTGATCGTCACGACGATCTCGAGCTTCCAGCTGTTCGACCTGCTGTACGCGATCCTCGGCAGCACCAACCCGGTGATCCCGAAGACGATGTCGCTCGTCTTCTACTTCTACAGCGCCGGGTTCATCGACAACGACAAGGGCTTCGCGGCCGCGATCGCGATGGTGATCTTCCTGCTCATCGGCATCGTCACGCTCGTGCAGTTCCGCGTCCAACGGAAGTGGGTGCAGGGATGACCGCCACCGTCACACCGCCTCGGACCGCGCGTCGGCCCGGCCGTCGCGGCGGCAGCCACTGGTGGATCCACGTCGTGCTCGGCATCGGCGGGTTCGCGATGGCCTTCCCGTTCCTGTGGCAGATCATCATGTCGCTGTCGTCGAACGCGCAGGTGCAGTCCGTCACGCCGGTCTTCTGGCCGGGGGAGCTGCAGTGGCAGAACTACGCGCAGGTGTTCGAACGCCTGCCGTTCCTCAGCCAGCTCGGCACGTCGGTGTACGTCACGATCATCCGCACGATCGCGCAGATCGTCCTGTGCACGCTCGCCGGGTACGCCTTCGCCCGGATGCGGTTCCGCGGCCGGGCGGCACTGCTCGCGATCGTGCTGTCGATCCTGCTCGTGCCCTCGCAGGTCTACCTGATCTCGCAGTACCAGATCGTGCAGGGGCTCGGCTGGCTCGACACCCTGATGGGGATCGTCGCACCCGGGCTGTTCAGCGCCTTCGGCACGTTCCTGATGCGGACCGCGTTCCTGAACATGCCGCCCGAGCTGGAAGAGGCAGCGCGGATGGACGGCGCGAACCCGTTCCAGACGTTCTGGCGGATCATGCTGCCCCTGGCCCGTCCCTCGATCAGCGTGCTCGCGATCACGACCGTGCTGTGGTCGTGGAACGAGCTGCTCTGGCCGCTCGTGGTCTCCACCCGGGCCGAGGACATGCCGCTCGCCGCCGGCCTCGCGACGCTGTCGAGTGACCGCACGATCGACTACCCGGTGCTGATGGCCGCCAGCCTGATGGCGATGGCACCGGTGCTCATCATGTTCGTCGTGCTGCAGCGTCGGGTGATGGACGGGCTCGCGTCGTCCGGTCTGAAGTGACCACCGCGACCCCCGGCCTGGAGGCCCGCCCCGCGTCCGTCGCGGTCCTCGCCGCCGCCGTGGGGTCACCGGACGACTCCGCGACGGTGGCGGCTGCACTGGCCGCCACCGTCGCCGACGCCGGGCCCGCGGAGCGGGACGAGCTGCTGGTCGCGGCGCTCCGCGCCGCGGTGCCGGACAGCGCCGACGCGCTCGCGGAGCGGGGCCTCCCGCGCGCGCTCGCCGAGGCCTCCGTCGCCGACGTTGACCGCAAGCTCGCACGCTACGGGCTGCACGGCACCGGGGTGGAGTGGCTCGTCGCCGTGGTGACCGGGCGTGTGGTGGCCGTGGGGCGCCTCCAGTTCGAACTCGGTGACCACCTGGCGGACGGCACGCCGGCCTGGGGTGTGCACGTGCCGGAGACCGGGCCGCTCGACCCGGTGGCCTGCGACCGCTCGTTCGCCCGCGCACCCGAGGTCCTGCGCGGCCTCGCACCGCAGCTCGCTGCCGATCGGTGGCAGTGCCGCTCCTGGATGCTCGATCCGGGGTTGCCCGCCGCGCTCGGCCCCGATGCCAACCTCGTGCGCTTCGCCCGGCGCTTCCGTCTCGTCCCGCCGGGGGAGCGCGACGCGACCGAGGGGGACGCCAGCGTCGCGAAGTTCGTCTTCGGGGTGCCGCTGGCGACCGCGCGGTCCGCGGCGCCGTCCGGTCGGTTGCGCGCGGCCGTGCTCGACCGGTGGGCGAGCGGTGGGCACTGGACCGAGCGGACCGGCACGGCGCCGGTCGCGTGACCGCCCGCAGCCGCGGCCGCGTACCGTGCACGGCATGACGAAGCCCGACCACGACCACCTCGACGACGGCGTCGACATGACGTTCGAGGAACGCCGACAGGACACGTTCCGCCGCATGTCCGGATCCGACGAGCACGACGCCGATCCGCGGGTCGAGGTCTCCCGTGCCGAGGACGGCGACGTCCGCATCGACGTCGCCGACACCGCGGCGGTCCGACCCGGCGAGTGACACCCGTTCCGGCCCTGGTCCGCCGGGGTCGGTGGGGCACGGCATGATCGTGTCGTGCACCTCGTCCTCCGCCGCGTCGACGGCGGCGTCCTCGCGACGCCCCTGACCGACGCGGGGACCGCCGGGGGTGAACCGATCCGCCTGGACGAGCCGGGCCTCCCGGCCTTCGTCGCGGCCCACGACGCACCGGGCGTGCGCTGGGTGTGGGACGACACCGCCCGCTGGTACCCGGCCGTGCTCGCCGCGGGCGGTCGGGTCGGTCGCTGCGTCGACCTGCGCCTCGGCCGTCGTGTCCTGCGGGCCGCGCTGGCGGCGCGGGGATCCGCGCTCGCGGCCGCGCCGGCCGACGCCCTGGACGCCCCGGTCGCGGAAGCCCGCGTGGTCCGGCCGACGCAGGCCCAGCTCTTCGACGACGCCCTGTTCACCGCCGCCGCGCCCGACGACGAGGTCGACCCGGTGGCGGAGTTCCGGGCGCAGCTCTCTGCGGTGGCGGGGTCGAGCGCTCCCGGTGCGCTCCGCCTGCTGCTCACCGCGGAGTCGGCCGGTGCGCTCGTGGCGGCCGAGATGCTGCACGCCGGGCTGCCGTGGCGTGCCGACGTGCACGAACGGCTGCTCGAGGACGCCCTCGGGCCGCGCGTGCCCTACGGGGTGCGGCCGCGACGCCTCGAGGAGATCGCCGCCGTCGTGCGCGAGCGCCTCGACGACCCCGGTCTCAACCCGGACTCGCCCGCCGACGTCCTGAAGTCGCTGCGCCGGGCCGGCCTGATGGTCACGAGCACGCGGAAGTGGGAGCTGCAGGAGATCGAGCACCCCGTCATCGAGCCGCTGCTCGAGTACAAGCGCCTGGCGCGACTGCTCACCGCCAACGGCTGGACCTGGCTCGACGACTGGATCCGCGACGGACGGTTCCACCCGAAGTACGTCGTCGGCGGTGTCGTCACCGGCCGTTGGGCGGCCGACGGCGGGGGAGCGATGCAGTTGCCGAAGGGCATCCGCGGGGCGGTCATCGCCGACCCCGGGTGGAAGCTCGTCGTGGCGGACGCCGCACAGCTGGAGCCCCGGGTGCTCGCCGCGATGTCCGGCGACCGGGCGATGGCCGCGGCCGGCGACGGGCGCGACCTGTACGACGGCGTGGTGGCGTCGGGGGCGGTCGAGACCCGGCAGCAGGCCAAGGTGGCGATGCTCGGTGCGATGTACGGGGCGACCCAGGGCGAGGGCGGTCGGCTCGTGCCGCGCCTGGTCCGGGCGTTCCCGCAGGCGCTCGACATGGTGGAACGGGCGGCCCGTGCGGGGGAGCGCGGCGAACCCGTGACGACGCTGCTCGGGCGGACGTCACCGGTGCCCGAGGACTCGTGGTTCGAGGCCCGGAACCAGGCCTACACGGTCGAGGGGACCCCGGCGATGCAGCGTGCGGTCGAGTCCCGCGCCCGGAGCTGGGGGCGGTTCACCCGGAACTTCGTGGTGCAGGGGACCGCGGCCGAGTGGGCGCTCGCGTGGATGGGGTCCCTGCGCTCGCGGCTGATCGCGCGCTTCCCCGGAGCCGTGACGGACGGGCCGCACCTGGTGTTCTTCGTGCACGACGAGATCGTGGTGCACGCCCCGGCGGAGCACGCGGAGTGGGTGGCGCAGCAGATCCGGGAGGCTGCGGTCGATGCCGGACGGTTGTTGTTCCAGGACTTCCCGGTGACGTTCCCGCTGTCGGTCGGGGTGGTGGGGGCGTACTCGGAGGCGAAGGACTGAGGCGGCCGGGGCTCACGTGCCGCCGAGTTGTGCCACTGAAACACGTATGTCAGTGTTCCAGCAGCAGCTGTTGTCCGGTGCTCTCCCTCCGAGTGCCCAGAAACGATCGGACGGATCGATGCGTGTCCTCTCCTGGCAACGGTTCGACATCGGGTTGCGGCTCATCCTCTGCAGTGGCCCCGTGCTGATCTGCGTGTTCTCACTGGCCGAGTTCCCGGAAGCGAGCGGCTGGTGGATGCTGGGCATCGGGACCGCGTCGATCGTGCTGATGCTCAGCACCCCGGCGGTCGCCATCATCGCGACCCGTAACGCCCTCTGGCTCGTTGCGGCGCCGTTCTGGGGCGTCCGGGTCAAGATCGACGACGTCGCGTCGGTGGCGAGCGCGGACGTGCGACCGATGGAGGACTTCGGTGGGTGGGGCATCAAGGGCAGGAGCCGCCGCGGTGGTCTGCTCCTGGCAGCGGACGGCCAGCGCGCCGTGCGCATTGCTCGACTGAACGGACAGGTCTTCCTCGCCACCTCGGATGATGCCGACGGTGTGGCCAGCGCGATCGGTCGCGTGGTCGCTCGGCGCTCGTAGCCAGGCAGCCGGGACGGCTCCCGGCGGCTTCGGGCAGGGTGGACGGATGCACACCGAACACGGGGACGCCGCCGACCGCACCGTCGGCGAAGTCGACCTGACCCGTTGGCGCTCCCGTGCCGGTCGCAGTGTCGCCGAGGCGTGGACCGCGCTCGGCAAGCGCTTCGGCGCCATGCCCGTCCTGCTGCTGACCCTCGCCGTGGGTCTCGGCGTCGCCGTCCTCGCCACGTGGATCGCCTCCGAGGTCTACGACGCCGTGCGGGAAGCCGACGACGTGGCGGTGCTCGACCGACCCGTCCTCGACTGGGCGCTCACCCTCCGATCACCCACGGCGGACACGCTCGTCACCTGGTGGACCGACATCGCGGGCACGATCGGGATGCCGATCGTCGCGCTCGGGTTCCTGGTCGGCTTCACGATCCAACGACGTGCGTGGACGCCACTGGTGCTCCTGGTCGCCGCGAGCGGTGGTTCGCTGCTCATGACGATCGCGGGCAAGGACCTGATCGGTCGCGCCCGTCCGCCGCTGTCCGACGCGGTGCCGCCGTACGAGACGTCGCCGTCGTTCCCGTCGGGCCACACGCTCAACTCCACGGTGATCGTGGGCACGATCGTGTACCTCCTGCTCCTGCGGCAGTCGCGCGTCGTCACCCGGGTGTGGACGATCGTCGTCGGCACCCTGTTCGTGCTGTCGGTGGGGGCGTCGCGGGTGTTCCTCGGGCACCACTGGCTGACCGACGTGCTGGCGGCGTGGGCGCTCGGACTCGCCTGGCTCGCCCTCGTGATCACGGCGCACCGGTTGTACCTGACGGCGCTCCACCACGGTGCCGAGCCCGCGCCGGACGTCGACCGCATCACTTCGTGAGCAGAAGACGTCGGGTTGCTCGCCCGCACCCGACATCTTCTGCTCACGAAGTCGCCGGGCCCCCCGAACGGCAGAGCGCCGTCAGCCGCGACCGGTAGGTTGCCGGGCATGGAAGAACGGGTCTTCGGCGGCAGGTACCGCGTCACGGGCACGCTCGGACACGGTGGCATGGCGTCCGTGTACCGGGCGGTCGACGAGCAACTCGGTCGCGAGGTCGCGGTCAAGGTGTTCCGCATCGGCCCCGTCGACCGCGGTGAGCGCGCCCGCGCCGAGGCGGAGATCCAGACCCTCGCGACGCTGCGCGCCCCCGAGCTCGTCACGCTCTACGACGCCGCTCTCGACGACGTCGACGGCGACTCGTACCTCGTCATGGAACTCGTGCCGGGCAGTGACCTGGCGACCCGTCTGCGCGAGGGCCCGCTCGACCCCGCGACCGCTGCCCGCCTGGGTGCGCAGGTCGCCGACGGCCTGGCCGCCGTGCACGCGCAGGGGATCGTCCACCGTGACGTGAAGCCCGCGAACGTCCTGCTCGAGAGCGACGGCCGGCACGTCAAGCTCGCCGACTTCGGGATCGCCCTGCTCCGTGACGCCTCACGCGTGACGGGGACGGGGACCGTGATGGGGACGGCCGCGTACCTTGCCCCGGAGCAGGTCCTGGCGAAGGAGATCACCGGCAAGGCCGACGTCTACTCGCTCGGGCTCGTGCTGCTCGAGTGCATGACCGGCCGCCAGCCGTTCCCGGGCAGCGCGGTCGAGTCGGCCACCGCCCGGCTCACCCGTTCGCCCGAGATCGACCGGCAGCTGCCCACGGCCTGGCGCACCCTGCTGCACGTGATGACCGCGCAGGACCCGGCGGAGCGACCGACGGCTGCCGAGGCCGCCGAGCGCCTGCGTGCGCTGGGCCGCGACGAGCCGACGAGCGCCACGCAGCTGCTGCCCGGCACGCCCGGTGCGGTGACGTCCGCGGCCGCCGGTGCGGCTGGTGCCGCGGTCGGCGCCGGTGCCGCCGCAGCGGCGAACGCCGACGACCGGACGCAGGCGATGCCGGCGAGCGAACTGCCGAACGGCGGCGCGCGTCCGGGCGACGACGCCACCCGCGTGCTCGACACCCAGCGTCCGAACGCCGCCGACGACGTCTCGACGACCGTCCTCGGCGCCCAGGCGAACGGCCGCGGCGCATCGGGCCCGAGCGGGCCGACCCCGCCGCCGGTCACGCCCCGCCCGGTCCGGGCCGACCGGCCGGACGACCAGCCGGAGAAGAAGAAGCGCGGACCGCTCATCGCCGCGATCATCGTGATCGTCCTGGTGCTCATCGGCATCGGAGTCGCGGTGTTCGCCCTGAACGGCGACGACGACGGCACCCCGGCCCCGACGGACACCACGTCGACCGCGCCGACCGAGCAGCAGCCGTCCGAGGAGCCGGGCGAGGAACAGCAGCCGAGCGAACCCGCCGAGCAGCAGCCCTCGCAGGAGCAGGAGCAGCAGCAGCCGTCGCAGCCCGCCGAGGAACCGAGCGAGCAGCCGAGCGAACCGACCGAGCCGGAGCAGCCCACGCAGGACCCGCCCGTCGGCCCGGAGCCGAGCACTCCGGCATCGAACCCGGTGCAGGAGCCGCAGGACGGCACGGGCGCGGCCGACACCGGCGCGGTCGACACCACGTCGGACACCGCCCCCGGCAAGTCCGGCAGCGCTCCCGGGCAGAACAAGGACTGACACGCCGGGTTTTCGTCCAGTCCCTGGAGCAATAGGCTCGCCCCGTGCGAGAACTGCAACGGAGCGGTGGTCCGACGACGGCCGTGGCCGCTCGGAACGGTGTCGGCTTCGGTTCGGCAGAGGCCTGGCTCGTCGAACGACCAGCGGGAGCGTCCGTGGCCGAGGCGATCGTGCCCGGTTGCACCGGACGCACCATCACCACCGGCGACGAGCTGTCCTGGGTCTGGTTCCCCGAGCGGACCCTGCCCGACGGGGCGTCGGAACCGACGGAAGCAGACCTGCCGCACTTCTGGGACGCCACGGCCTTCGCCGTCGACGTGGTCTTCACCGACGGCTCGCGGCTGCGTGACGACGCCGCGGTCGGCGACCAGTACGGCGACGCGGTCACCCCGGACGCGCAGGACGCGGCCCGCAAGCAGTGGGTGGACCAGTGGAACCGCCGCGCGGTCGACCTCACGCCGTTCGCGGGGCTGGTCGTCGACCGCCTGGAGGCCCGGCTCGGCTCCGACGCACCGGCTGCGGCCGCCGACGGCGAGCGTCCCGCACTGCGCGGCTGGCTCGACGCCGTCCGGATCGGTCCCGCGCGTCCGGCCCCGACGACCCCGCTCGGCCACGTCCGGACGACCCGTGGCACCCACGCGTCCTCCCGGTTCTCCCGCGGCAACAACGCCCCGCTCGTCGGCGTCCCGCACGGAGGCGTGTTCGGCCTGCCGATGACGGACGCCTCGAGCAACCGCTGGCCGTACGCGTACCAGGAGCACGACCGGCTCGACGACCAGGGGCGACTCCGTCCGGCGATCCAGGCCTTCGCGACGAGTCACATCCCGTCGCCGTGGATGGGCGACCGCGGGGTGTTCCAGGTGATGCCCTCGCCACTCGACACCCCCGATGTCGACCGGTCCGCCCGCGCGCTCGGGTTCGACCACGAGGACGAGCAGGACGGCCCGCACCGCTACCGGGTCGCCCTCGAACACGGTGTGACGGCCGAGCTGACCGCGGGGGAGTTCGCCCTCGGGTTCCGGTTCACCGGCACCCGCAGCATCGTGCTCGACCACCACGGCCGGGTGTCCGACGTCTCCGTGACGATCACCGACGGCACCGTCGTGGTCGAGGCTCTCCTGGACGACCGCCCCGGCACCCCGCCGCACCACGTGCACCTGCGGGTCGCGGGCGTCACCGCCGACCACACGACTATCGGCGAGCACGAGCTGCGCGGCTGGCTGTCCGTGGGGGAGGCCGGGGGCACGGCCGGCCCGGTCGACGTCCTGCTCGGCATCTCGACCGTCTCGATCGAGGACGCCCGCGCGAACCTCGACGCCGCCGGCTCGTTCGACGCCATGTGCTCCCGTGCCGAGGCGCTGTGGACCGAGAAGCTCGCGACGCTGTCCTTCGACGGCGCGACCCCCGACCAGCTGACGAGTCTGTACTCCGGCCTGTACCGGCTGTTCCTCTACCCGAACCGCGCCGGGGAGACCGCCCTGACCGGCACCCCGCGGCACCGCTCCCCGTACGGCGACGTGCTGGCGGACCCGATCCGCGACGAGCCCGGGCCGGAGATCGTCGAGGGTCCGTTCACCACCACGAACGGCTTCTGGGACACCTACCGCACGGCCTGGCCGCTCCTCGGACTCCTGACCCCCGAGACCGCTGGCGAGCTCGCGCAGGGCTTCGTCGAGCACCACCACGACGGCGGGTGGACGCCCCGCTGGAGTGCCCCCGGCGCCGAGGACTGCATGACCGGCACCACGAGCGACACCGTCTTCGCCGACCTCGCGGTGAAGGGCGTGCGCGGCTTCGACCTGGCCGAGGCGTACCGGAGCGCGGTGCGGAACGCGACCGTCCCGCCGCGTGACGAGCGCGTCGGACGCAAGGGGAGCCTCCCGGGCGCCTTCCGCGGCCACGTCGACACGGCGACCCACGAGGGGATGTCGTGGACCCTGGACGCGGCCATCAACGACTGGGGTCTGGCCGTCATGGCGGGCCTGCTCGCGTCACGGGCGCGGACGCCCGCCGACCTGTCCCGCTACGAGGCCGAGGCCGAGTGGTTCGCCCGTCGGTCGCTGCAGTACCGGCACGTCTTCGACTCCGAGCGCGGGTTCTTCATCGGCCGCGACCCGGACGGCTCGTGGCGGGTCGGCACCGAGTTCGACCCGCGCGACTGGGGCGACGACTACACGGAGACGAACGCGTGGGGCACCGCGTTCACGGCGCCGCACGACGGTGCCGGCGTCGTCGACCTGCACGGCGGGCCGGAGCGGTTCGATGCCGCTCTCGACGCGTTCTTCGCCACACCCGAGACCGGCGCGCTGGCGCGCTCCGGCTCGTACGGCTTCCCGATCCACGAGATGACCGAGGCCCGCGACGTCCGGATGGGCATGCTCGGGCTGTCGAACCAGCCCGCGCACCACATCCCCTTCTTCCCGATGTTCACCGGGCGGCACGACGACGCGCACCGCATCGTCCGCGAGTCGCTCGAGCGCCTGTTCGTCGGGTCCGACCTCGGCCAGGGGTACCCCGGCGACGAGGACAACGGCGAGATGAGCGCCTGGTACGTCTTCGCGACCATCGGCCTGTACCCGCTGGCGCCGTCGACCGGCACCTACGTACTCGTGCCGCCGTCGGTCCGCAGGACGGTGCTGCGACAGCCTGGAGGCGCGGCCACGGTCATCGAGATCGCCGCGGGCTCCGCAGGTTCGTACGTGGCGTCGGTGACGGTCGACGGCTCGCCCTGGACCTCGGTCACCATCCCGCACAGCGTGGTCGTGGCCGCGTCGCGGATCGAGTTCACGCTGTCCGACGAACCGCAGGGATGGGCGTCGGACACCCGCCCCGTCTCCGCCTCCGACGTGCACGGCTACCGGGACGCCCCGGTGGACGTCCTGCCCGTCGGAGCCTCGGCGCTCACCGACGACACCGGCGGCACCGTCACGGCGCTCGCCGCGGGGGAGTCCGTGTCCTTCGACGTGTCCTGCCCCGCCGCCTCGTTGTACACCGTGACGGTGGCATCGCCGGGGTCCTACTCGTGGCAGGTCGGCCTCGACGACGCCGTCACGGCGGTCGACGGCGCCGAGTTCTCGTGGGCCGGCCAGACCCGGGTGTTCCGGATCCTCGGCGGCGGTTCGTCGTTCACGTTCACCGCCGGCACCGACCTGACGCTGACGCAGCTCGAGCTCATCGCGGCCGACGGACAGCGTTGACCCGGCGTTCACCGAGCGGGAGCATGCTCGCCCCATGTCGATGAGCGCACCGTTCGATCCCGATCAGCAGGGCCGGTCCATCCCCGTGGACGGCAGTGACGAGTCCGAGCTCGAGATGGAGGAGGACCGCGGCGCCGACGTCGGCGACGACTCCGCCGACCCGAGCGTCTCGCCCGTCAGTCACCACGACGAGGACGAGGCCGGCGGCGGCCCGGTGTTCCGGCGTCCGCACGCCGGTGAGCGGCTCCACCCGGACGACCTCTGACCGTTCCGGGGGTCCTCCGGGCTTTCTTGGGCGATTGCCAAGCGGCTCGGGCATGCTCGTGCGCATGTCGATCGCGAACTCGTGGGACCCGTCCGGTGGCCGTGCAATCCCGGAGGACCAGGTCCGTCAGGACGGGCTCGAACTCGACGAGGACCCGGCGATGCTGGGGATCTCGTTCGACGTCGTGGGTGGCGCCTCGGCCGATCCCGCCGGGGTGTCCCCGGTCGACGTGAACGTGCCGACGCCGAGGTCTGCTGGCGCCGACTCCGACGACTAGCGCGCGCCCGGCTGCAGCGGCCGCGCGGTCCCATCCGACCGGTAGTATTCCGGAATGGTACCGACGGCGTACGTGGACGAATCCGAGCCCGGAGACGAACGTGACCCCGGCGCGTACATCCTCGGGGCGGTCACAGTTGCCGACAGCGATGCTGAGCGGTTCCGGGACTCGCTCTGCGCCATCAAGCCACGATCGGCGCGGAAGCTGCACTGGTCCGAGAGCGACGCCCGGCACCGCACCGGGATCGTCGGGATGCTGTGCGACCATCCGTTTGCAGCCATCGGGGTCGTGAGCGTGACCGACCCATCCGTCCGGAGCGAGCGTCGTCGCCGTCTCGCTCTTGAGCACTTGATCTTGGAACTCCGGTGAACGCGCGAATCCCCGGGCCCCGCTATACCGCAGGAGCTCCCGGGGATCACTTCCGCACCCACCTCGATGGGGCGACTGGTCTCAGTGTGACATATCAGGCGGGATGGCGGAAGGGTCGGGGACCCGGTACTTGAACCCGACGTGCGAGCCGGTGAAGCCGAGGCGCTCGTAGAACCGGTGCGCATCGGTCCGTGCAGCGTCCGAGGTGAGTTGCACGAGCGGGGTCCCGAGGGCCGGCGCCGCGACGTCGGTCACCCAGCGCATCAGCGCACTCCCGATGCCGCCGGAGCGCAGCGCACTGCTGACCCGCACCGCCTCGACGAGCAGCCGGGTGGCACCACGACGAGCCATCCCGGGGATCCGGGTGAGTTGCAGCGTCCCGACGAGCCGCCCGTCGGCGTCCTCGGCGACGAGCAGCGCGTTCGCCGGGTCGTCCACGATCGACCGGAGTGCCTCGGCGTACTGCGGGCGGTCCTCCGGCGCGGCGACGTCACCCCGTGCGGCGCTGATCGGGTCGTCGGACAGCAGCGCCATGAGCGCATCGAGGTCCTCGTCCACCGCGTTCCGCAGCGTCAGTTCGCCGGAGCGTGTGGTCAGGCGGACGGGCAGGGCGAGATCGTGGAGCACGACCCCACCCTGCCCGACCCGACCGAGCCGTTCCTGCTCAGGGAACAGTGTGTCCAGCCGCGGTGAAGATCCGGTACCACTCCTCGCGCGACAGCTCGACGTCCGAGCCGGCTGCCGAGTCCCGCACGCGCTGCGGGTTCGTCGTGCCGAGGACGACCTGGAAGTGCGCGGGGTGGCGGGTGATCCACGCGACCGCGATGCCGGTCGGGGTGACACCGTGTGCGGCGGCGACCTCCTCGAGCACGTCGTTCAGCTCGGCGTACTGCTTACGGTCGCCCAGGAAGACGCCGTCGAAGAAGCCCTTCTGGAACGGCGACCAGGCCTGCAGCGTGATGTCGTTCATGCGCGAGTAGTTGAGGATGTCGTTGTCGCGGTCGACCGACTGCTCGAGGCCGCCCATGTTCGCGGTCAGGCCCTGCGAGATGACGTTGGCGTGGGTGATGCTCAGCTGCACCTGGTTGAACGCGAGCGGCTGGCGGACGTGCTTCTTGAGCAGGTCGACCTGGCCGGGGGTGTGGTTCGAGACGCCGAAGTGGTGCACCTTGCCGGCGGCGTGCAGCTCGTCGAATGCCTTCGCGACCTCTTCCGGCTCGACCAGGGCGTCGGGGCGGTGCAGCAGCAGGACGTCGACGTACTCGGTCTGCAGCGCCTCGAGCGACTCGTGCACGGACTCGAGGATGTGCTCGTACGAGAAGTCGAAGTAGGCGCCCTTCGGCGTCGGTCGGATGCCGACCTTGGTCTGCAGCACGATCTCGGCGCGTTCCGCGGGCGTCAGCGTGACGGCGGCGCCGAACCGCTCCTCGCAGCCGTGCCACTCGCCGTAGACCGCGGCGTGGTCGAACATGTTCACGCCCGCATCACGCGAGGCGCTGTAGAGCGAACGGATGTCCTCGTCGCTCATGTCGTTGATCCGCATCAGTCCGACGACGACGTCGGAGGCGGTGAGGTCTGTCTGTGGCAACTCCAGTGTCTTCACGCCGTCGATCCTGCCAGCCGGTCCCCGGCACAGGCAGGCCCTGCCAGTACCTCAGGCGCGTTCGGGCAGCAGGACGGCGAGCACCTCGGAGCCGTCCGTCCACGTCCCGGTCAGCGTCTCGCCCTCGGGCAGGGCCGTACCGACGACCCGAGCGATGACGATCGTGCCGTGGTGGGTCGCGATCGACGTCAGGGCGTCCGCAGTGGTCGCTCGCACCGAGGTGACACTGGGGGAGGCGGGTGCGGAGCCGCTCCCGCTGGCCCAGGCGTCCTTGGGCCGCTGTCCGGCACCGTTGGCCAGTTCGAGCTCCGCTTCGTGTCCGCCGGTGACGATCGCCCGGCGCAGGACATCAGCGTGGACGGGATCGCCCACGGCGTCGTAGACCCACCGTCGCCCGAGCACGGAGTGGTCCATCTCGGTGACCAGGAACGCGTCGGCGCCGGGCAGTGGTGCGTCCCGGTAGGTCAGTGGCGCCTGCAGGACCCGGCCGTCGTCGGTGCGGACGAGGAGCACCTCGACGCCGACCTCGCCAGCGGGGTCGTCGAACCGGAACTGCCCGACGACCTGGAGCGGCGATCCCGCGACGACGCCGCTCCACGCCTGGTCGGGGAGCCAGGCGGCGAGCGCCTCGGCCTTGGAGGGGCGGAGCGTTGCCTGCTCGATGACTGCCATGACCCGACCGTACTGCTGCGCAGCACACTGCCGTCGGCGTCCCTCGAGGTCAGTGGACGGAGAACCCGCCGTCCACCGCGATGGACTGCCCGGTGACGTAGGCCGACCCGGGTCCAGCGAGGAACACCGCCGCCGCGGCGAAGTCCGACGCCAGCCCGTTCCGGCCGACCAGCGTCCGCGCGGCGAGGGCCGCCACCGTCGCCGGGTCGGACCCGAGTCGCTCGTTGAGCGGGGTGCGCACGAAACCAGGGACGAGGACGTTGGAGGTGACCCCCTGCGCGGACCAGGCCTCTGCCTGGGACCGGGCCAACGCCTCCAGACCAGCCTTGGAGACCCCGTACGCGCCGCTGGCGGCGAAGGGGCGGTGGGCCTGCTGCGAACTGATCGACACGATCCGTCCGTACCCACGGGCCGCCATGCCGGGTGCGAGCCGCTGCCCGAGCACGAACGGCGCGTCGAGGTTGACGGCCATCGTGGCGTCCCAGGTCGCCTCGTCGAGTTCGGGCATCGGCGGCCGCAGGTTGATCCCGGCGGAGTTCACCAGCACGTCGACGTCCCCGGCGGCGTCCGCGAGTGCGTGTGCGCCAGCGCGGGAGGACAGGTCCGCGACGATGCCGTCAGCCGAGCGGCCCGCGTGGCGGATGCCGGCGACGGTGGCGTCGATGGTCGCGGGCGTCCGGGCGGCGACGAGGACGTGGGCACCCGCGTCGGCGAGTGCGGTGGCGATCGCTCGGCCGATGCCGGAGCTGCCTCCCGTCACGAGTGCGGTGCGGCCGTCGAGGCCGAAGAGCTGCTGCAGCGACATCCGGTCAGGGTACCGAGGCCCGTACGCTGGGCCGGTGCGTGACGACCTGCTGCCGATGCTCGCCTGCCCCGTGTGCGCCGAGCCCCTCGGCCGCGTCGACGGCGGCCAGGTCGGCTGCCCCAACGGTCACCGGTTCGACGAGGCGAAGCAGGGCCACCTGACGCTCCTGCCCGCGAAGCGCCGCGCACTCACCGCGGACACCCCGGAGATGGTGGACGCGCGGCTGCGGTTCCTGGGGCGCGGCCACTACGCGCCGGTCGAGCGGGCGCTCGCCGCGATCGTCGCGGACGCGACCGCGCCCGGCATCGTGCTCGACGTCGGTTCCGGCCCGGGGACCTACCTGGCGCATGCGCTGCGCGCGGCGGACGGGAGGCTCGGGGTCGCGCTCGACCTGTCGGCCGTCGCGATCCGGCGTGCGGCACGCGCCCACGAGCGCGCGGGGGCCGTCGTCGGGGACGTGACCGAGCGCCTCCCGGTCGTCGACGGCGCTGCCGCCGTCCTGCTCGACGTCTTCGCACCCCGCAACCAGACCGAGTACGCCCGCGTCCTGCACGCGGACGGCGTGCTCGCGGTGGTGACCCCGCGGACCGGCCACCTGGTGGAGCTCGCCGAGGCGACGATCAGCGTGGACCCGGAGAAGGAGCGCCGGCTGCACGACTCCCTGACGCCGTCGTTCGCGCTGCGGTCCTCCGAGGACCTGACGTGGACCATGGAGTTGTCGGCGGAGGACGTCCACGACGTCGTGCACATGGGGCCGAGCCACCACCACGTCGCGGCGGAGACGGAGTTCGAGCCGGCGACGGTGACGGCCGCGGTCACCGTGTCGACGTGGTCGCCGACGCGCTGACCGCGACCGTCAGGACGGATCAGTCGCCAGCGGGGGCGACGTCGAGCTGCCAGACCACGCCGAAGCGGTCGCGCAGCTGCCCGGCCAACGGTGCCCAGGCCGAGGGTTCCAGGGGCTGCCGGATCTCGGCTCCGTCGGACAGTGCGGCCCAGTACCGCTCGATCTCGGCCGTGTCGTCGCCGTGCACGAACACGTAGAAGGCGTTCGATCCCTGGTCGTAGGGCTGCCCGGGCCAGACGTCGAAGGCCATGACGCGGAAGCCGGCGGCCGTGGCGACCTGACCGAAGACGATCCGGTCCGCCCAGGCCGGGTCGTCCAGGGCGCCCATCTGGCCGTAGGTGGCGGCGGTGACCTCGCCGCCGAAGACCGATGCGTAGAAGTCGAGCGCCGCGCGGGCGTCGCCGTCGAAGTTGAGGTGGGTTGTCGTTTCGATGCTCATGGGACGAGGATCTCGGGCAATGCGGTCAGATCATGTCCGCTTCTCGGACGAAGATGGACGCCATGGCCGGACCCTCCGCACGGATGCTCGCGCTGCTCTCCCTGCTCCAGGTGCACCGCGACTGGCCGGGCGACGAGCTCGCCGGGCGGCTCGACGTCAGTCCCCGCACCGTCCGCCGCGACGTCGATCGGCTCCGCGGGCTCGGGTACCGGGTCGAGGCGCTCCGCGGACCGGCCGGCGGCTACCGGCTCGAGGCCGGATCCGACCTGCCCCCGCTGCTCTTCGACGATGACCAGGCGGTGGCGATCGCCCTGGCGCTCGCCGTGGCACCGGCCTCGGGGGCGGACGTCGCCGAGTCGGCGGCCCGCGCCCTGGCGACCGTTCGGCAGGTGATGCCCGCGCGGCTGCGGTCCCGGGTCGACGCGGTGCAGGCCGTGACCGCGACGAGCCGGACCACCACCGACCCGGAGGTCCTGGTGGCGGTGAGCGAGGCCGTCCACCTGCAGGAGGTCTTCCGCTTCGGGTACGGCGAGGACGAGACCCCGCACCGGGTGGAACCGCACGCCGTCGTCGCCCGGAACGGCCGCTGGTACCTGCTCGACTGGGATGCCGATCGCGACGACTGGCGCACGCACCGCATCGACCGGATCACGCCGCGGATGCGCACCCGCGTCCCCTTCACGCCGCGACCGATCCCCGGTGGCGATGCGGCCGCGTTCGTGTCCGCGCGGTTCAAGGGATCGGCGGTCGACGACGTGTGGCCGTGCACCGGTTCGGTGACCACGACGGCGGACGATGCGCGGCGGATCGCGCCGTACCTGCCCGAGGATGCCGTGGTCGAGCAGCTCGAGGACGACCGGGCCCGCGTCACCCTCGGATCGTGGTCGTGGGACGGGCTCGCGGGAGTCGTCGCCGGGCTGGCCGTGCCGATCCGGGTCGAGGGGCCGGAGGCGCTGCGTGGCGCAGTCCGCGACCTGTCGACTCGACTCGCGACCGCGGCTGACTGAGCCGCGTCGGTCACTCGCGTTAGGAGCGTGCATGCGTCCGCCAGGGCGGCGTCAGGGATCCGTTAGGAGCGGCCTGGAGGCCCGGCGCAGGACGCAGCATCGGTTCGGCACCACTCGTGGTGCCGGTCCGCGTCACCCGGCGCGGACACCGCAGATCTTCTGGAGTCCCTCGTGTTCGACGTGTTCGTCGTCGCCGGTGTCCTCGCCGTGTTCGGCGTGGTGGCACTGATCGCCAAGGGGGTGGAACGGCTGTGATCGGCATCACCATCGCGGCCGCCGTCCTCGGCATCGCCGCAGTCGTGTACCTCGTCTGGGCGCTCGTGCGTCCGGAGCGCTTCTAGTGGGCGCCGCGGACGTCTGGGCGGGCATCGCCCAGGTCGCCACGCTCGTCCTGCTGCTCGTCGTCGCGTACCGCCCGCTCGGTGACTGGATGGCGAAGGTCTTCACGCCCGTCCGCCACAACCGGGTCGAGCGCGGGGTCTACCGGCTGATCGGGGTCGACCCGGACGCCGAGCAGTCGTGGCCCGTGTACCTGCGCGGCGTGCTGCTCTTCAGCGTCGCCGGGCTCCTGCTCGTCTACCTGCTGCAGCGCATCCAGGTCGTCCTGCCCGGTGACCTCGGGCTGCCCGGCGTCGGACCGTCGCTCGCGTTCAACACCGCGGCGTCGTTCGTGTCGAACACGAACTGGCAGTCGTACTCGCCCGAGGTCACCCTCGGCTACACGGTGCAGATGGCCGGCCTGGCGGTGCAGAACTTCCTGTCCGCGGCCGTCGGCCTGGCGGTCGCCGTGGCCCTGGTGCGTGGGTTCGCCCGTCGCAAGTCCGGCACGCTCGGCAACGTGTGGGTGGACATCGTGCGCGGCCTCGGCCGTCTGCTGCTGCCCGGCGCGTTCGTCTTCGCGATCGTCCTCGTCGCCGGCGGGGTCGTCCAGTCGTGGGGGAGCGGCACCGACGTCACCACGCTCATCGGTGGCACGCAGCACATCCCGGACGGGTTCGTCGCGTCGCAGGAGGCGATCAAGGAGCTCGGCACGAACGGTGGTGGCTACTTCAACGCGAACTCGGCGCACCCGTTCGAGAACCCGCAGGCGTGGACGAACCTCGTCGAGATCTTCCTGATGCTCGTCATCCCGTTCTCGCTCCCGCGCACGTTCGGGCGCCTGGTCGGCGACGACCGCCAGGGGTACGCGATCCTCGCCGTGATGGGCGCGATCTTCCTCGTGTCGCTGTCGGTCATGTCGATCGCCGAACTCGGCGGCAGCGGTGTCGCCACACACGCTGCCGGTGCCGCGATGGAGGGCAAGGAGAGCCGCTTCGGCATCCTCGGTTCGACGCTCTTCTCGACCGCGACCACCTCGACGTCCACCGGTGCGGTCAACGCGATGCACGACAGCTACACCCCGATCGGCGGGATGATGGCGCTCGTCAACATGATGCTCGGCGAGGTCACCCCCGGCGGCGTCGGATCCGGCCTGTACGGCATGCTCGTGCTCGCCGTCATCACGGTGTTCATCGGCGGCCTGCTCGTCGGTCGCACCCCGGAGTACCTCGGCAAGAAGATCCGCGCCAAGGAGATGACCTTCGCGGCGCTGTACATCCTCGTCACGCCGACGCTCGTGCTCCTGGCCACCGGGCTCTCGCTCGTGATCCCCGGGGTCCGCGAACAGGTGCTCGGGACGTCGATCTTCAACCCCGGCAACCACGGGCTGACCGAGCTGCTCTACGCCTTCACCTCGGGTGCGAACAACAACGGCTCGGCCTTCGGCGGGCTCACCGCGAACACCACCTGGATGAACTCCTCGCTCGGCGTCGTGATGCTGCTCGGCCGCTTCGTGCCGATGGTGTTCGTCCTGGCGCTCGCCGGGTCCCTCGCCGCGCAGGACCGGGTGCCGGAGACCGCCGGCACGCTGCCCACCCACCGCCCGCTGTTCATCGGGCTGCTCGGCGGCGTCGCCGTCATCGTCACCGCACTCACCTACTTCCCGGTGCTCGCACTGGGTCCGCTCGCAGAAGGACTGTCATGACCACCCCCGTGACCACGGAGTCGGAACCGCGCACCGCCGTGGAACCGGCCACCCGCTCGTCCGCATTCGGACCCCGCCAACTGGTGGCGGGCCTCCCGGGCGCCCTGCGGAAACTCGATCCGCGACTCATGTGGCGGAACCCCGTCATGTTCATCGTCGAGGTCGGCGCGGCGCTGACGACGGTGGCCGCCGTCGTCGAGCCGTCCGCGTTCACCATCGCGATCGCCGTGTGGCTCTGGCTCACCGTCGTCTTCGCCAACCTGGCGGAGTCGGTGGCGGAGGGCCGTGGCAAGGCGCAGGCCGACACCCTGCGGAAGACCCGCTCGACCACGAGCGCCCGCCGGGTGCTCGGGTACGCGACGACCGACGCGGCCGCGACCGGCAACGAGACCGAGGAGGTCGCGTCCGTCGACCTGGCCAAGGGCGACGTGGTCGTGGTCGTCGCCGGCGAGGTCATCCCCGGTGACGGTGACGTCATCGACGGCATCGCGTCGGTCGACGAATCGGCCGTCACGGGTGAGTCCGCGCCGGTCATCCGTGAGTCCGGCGGTGACCGCAGTGCCGTCACCGGCGGCACCCGGGTGCTGTCGGACCGGATCGTGGTGCGCATCACCTCGACGCCGGGCGAGACCTTCATCGACCGGATGATCCGCCTGGTCGAGGGTGCGGCACGGCAGAAGACGCCGAACGAGATCGCGCTGAACATCCTGCTCGCCTCGTTGTCGATCGTCTTCGTGATCGTCTGCCTGACGATGCAGCCCATCGCGGGACTCGTCGGTGCGACGGTCAGCGTGCCGGTGCTCATCGCCCTGCTCGTCTGCCTCATCCCGACCACCATCGGGGCCCTGCTCTCCGCGATCGGCATCGCCGGCATGGACCGGCTCGTGCAGCACAACGTGCTGGCGATGTCGGGCCGCGCGGTCGAGGCCGCCGGTGACATCACGACGCTGCTGCTCGACAAGACCGGGACGATCACCTACGGCAACCGTCGGGCATCCCGTGTGGTGCCGGTGCCGGGCGTGAGCGAGGCTTCGCTGATGGAAGCGGCAGCCCTGTCGAGCGCTGCGGACTCGACCCCTGAGGGACGTTCGATCGTCGACCTGGCGCGCGAGGGCGGCGCCGCTGTCGGCCTGCCGGACGGCGCCGTCGAGGTGCCGTTCACGGCGCAGACGCGCATGTCCGGTCTCGACCTGCCGGACGGGTCGCAGATCCGGAAGGGCGCTGCTGCGGCAGTGCTCGCCTGGGCGGACACCACCGAAGCCGGTGTGGTGTCGGCCATCGACGCGACCGTTGCGGAGATCTCCGACCAGGGCGGCACCCCGCTCGTCGTCGGCCGCCGCTCCTCCGATGGCGCGGTCGCCCTGCTCGGCGTCGTGCACCTGAAGGACGTCGTGAAGGACGGCATGGCGTCGCGGTTCGCCGAGCTCCGGTCGATGGGCATCCGCACGGTGATGATCACCGGGGACAACCCCCGCACCGCGGCCGCCATCGCCCACGAGGCCGGCGTCGACGACTTCCTCGCCGAGGCCACCCCGGAGGACAAGCTCGCCTACATCAAGCGCGAGCAGGAGGGCGGCAACCTCGTCGCCATGACCGGTGACGGCACCAACGACGCCCCGGCCCTGGCCCAGGCGGACGTCGGCGTCGCGATGAACACCGGCACGACGGCGGCGAAGGAGGCGGGCAACATGGTCGACCTCGACTCCGACCCGACCAAGCTCATCGACGTCGTCCGCATCGGCAAGCAGCTGCTCATCACCCGCGGTGCCCTGACCACCTTCTCCATCGCCAACGACGTCGCGAAGTACTTCGCGATCATCCCGGCGATGTTCCAGGCGGCGTTCCCCGGGCTCGCGGCGCTCAACATCATGGGGCTGCACAGCCCGTCGTCGGCGATCCTGTCGGCGGTCATCTTCAACGCGCTCGTCATCGTGGCGCTCATCCCGCTGTCCCTGCGTGGCGTGAAGTACCGCGCGGCCGCAGCGTCGTCGATCCTCGGCCGCAACCTGCTCGTCTACGGGCTGGGCGGCGTGGTCGTCCCCTTCATCGGCATCAAACTGATCGACCTCGTGGTCGGTCTCATCCCGGGGTTCTAGTCATGGCATCTGCACGTTCCACCTTCCGTTCCGCCGGTGTGGCCATCCGCCTCACCCTCGTCGCCACCGTCGTCCTGGGCGTCGGCTACCCGCTCGCCGTCTGGGGCGTCGGCCAGGCGGCGTTCCACGACCAGGCCAACGGTTCGATGGTCACGGACTCGTCCGGCAAGGTCGTCGGTTCCTCGTTGATCGGGCAGTCGTTCACGGGCAAGCAGGCCGACCGCTGGTTCCAGTCCCGGCCGTCCGCCGCCGGGGACGGCTACGACGCGGGGGCGTCCTCCGGCTCGAACCTCGGGCCGAACAACGCCGACCTGCTCAAGGCCGTCGAGGAGCGTCGTGCGGCGCTGGCGAAGGCCGACGGGGTCCCCGCCGCGCAGGTGCCTGCCGACGCCGTGACCGCATCCGGTTCGGGGCTCGACCCGGACATCAGCCCGGCCTACGCGTCCCAGCAGGTGGCTCGAGTGGCCTCGGCGCGGGGGTTGTCCGTCGCCACCGTGCGGCAGCTCGTGGCGTCGCACACCGAGTCGCGGCAGCTCGGGTTCCTCGGTGAGCCCGTCGTGAACGTGCTCGCGCTGAACCTGGCGCTGGCGAAGGCGTCCTGAGCGTGGGTGTCCCCTCCGCAAAACACCGGTGCTCGCGCGTCGAACACCCGCAATCCGCGGTGCGACAGGTGAACACCGGTGTTTTGCGGAGACCGACCCCCGGACGCGAGAGGATGAGCACGTGAAGCGCGGGAAGCTGCGGGTCCTGCTCGGTGCGGCGCCCGGTGTCGGCAAGACCTACACGATGCTCGAAGAGGGGCGTCGGTTGCTCGACGAGGGTCGCGACGTGGTCGTCGCCGTCGTCGAGACGCACGAGCGCGCCGCCACCGCGGCACTGGTGAACGGGCTCGAGGTCGTGCCCCGCCGCACCGTCTCGCACCGGGGCGTCGACCTCGACGACCTCGACCTCGACGCCGTCATCGCCCGGGCACCCGAGGTCGCGCTGGTCGACGAACTCGCGCACACGAACGCCCCGGGGAGCCCGAACGAGAAGCGCTGGCAGGACGTGGAGGCACTGCGGGACGCCGGCATCGACGTCATCTCGACCGTCAACGTGCAGCACATGCAGTCCCTCGGCGACGTGGTCCGCGAGATCACCGGCACCGTGCAGCGCGAGACCGTCCCCGACGCCGTGGTGCGCGCGGCCGACCAGATCGAGGTCGTCGACCTGGCCCCGGCAGCGCTGCGCGAGCGGCTCTCCGACGGGCTCGTGTACCCGGCGGCCCGGATCGACGCCGCGCTGTCGAACTACTTCCGCCTCGGCAACCTCACCGCGCTGCGCGAGATCGCCCTGCTCTGGCTCGCCGACGAGGTCGACGACGCGCTCAAGGCCTACCGCGCCGAGCACGGCATCGAGCACCGGTGGGAGACCCGGGAGCGCGTGCTCGTCGCCCTGACCGGCGGCCCCGAGGGCGAGACCCTGCTGCGCCGCGGCGCCCGGATCGCCGCCCGCAGTGCCGGCGGCGAGCTCGCCGCCGTGCACGTGACGACGAACGACGGCCTGCGCGTCCGTCACCCCGGCGCGCTCGGCAAGCAGCGGACCCTGCTCGAGCAGCTCGGTGGCACGTACCACCAGGTCGTCGGCGACGACGTGCCGAGCACGCTCGTGCGGTTCGCGCGGTCGATCGACGCCACCCAGATCGTGATCGGGGTCAGCCGCCGCAGCCGGCTCGCTGCCGCGATGACCGGCCCGGGGATCGGCAACACCGTGATCCGCGAGTCCGGCGACATCGACGTGCACGTCGTCACGCACGAGCGCGCCGGCGGCGGGATCACCCTGCCGAAGCTCGGCGGCAGCCTGTCGCGCGGGCGGGTGGTCGCCGCGTTCGTCCTGTCGGTCCTGGTCGGGCCGCTGCTCACGTGGGTGCTGTCGATCGGCAGCGATCCGGACGCCATCACGGTGGACGTGCTGGCGTACCAGCTGCTCGTCCTGGTCGTGGCGCTCGTGGGTGGGATGTGGCCGGCGGTGTTCACGGCCGTGCTGTCCGGGCTGAGTCTCGACTACTTCTTCGTGCAACCCCTCTACATGGTCACCGTCCAGCAGCCGTGGCACCTGTTCGCCCTGGTCATGTACGTGATCAGTGCGGTCCTGGTCAGCTTCGTGGTCGACCGGTCCGCCCGGCGGTCGCGTGCTGCCCGTCGGGCCTCGGCCGAGTCCGGGCTCCTGATGGGCATCGCCGGCAGCGTGCTCCGCGGCGACGACGCCCTGCAGGCACTGCTCGACCGCACCCGTGAGGCCTTCGGCTTCGCCGGCGTCCGGATCCGCCAGGGCGACGAGGTGCCGGCGACCTCCGGCGAGTTCGGTGCGACGCCGGACGCGTCGACGACGCTGGCGTCCGGCGCCGTGCTCGAGTTCGCCGGTGCGCCCGACGACCCGACCCAGCGCCGGCTGCTGCGGGTCGTCGAGCAGCAGCTCGACGCCGCCGTCGAGCACCGGGAGCTGACCCGCACGGCCGTCGGCGCCGAGCGCATCGCCGCCGCCGACCGGGTCCGGAGCGCGCTGCTCGCGGCCGTCGGCCACGACGTGCGCCGACCCATCGCCGCGGCCTCCGCCGCCGTGCAGACGCTGCGTGCGTCCGACATCGACCTGTCCGGGGCCGACCGGGAGGCGCTGCTCGCGACCGCCGACGAGAGCCTCGGTCAGCTGGCGGTGCTGTTGGCAGACCTGCTGGACGTCAGCCGCGTGCAGGCCGGAGTCCTCGCGGTCACCCCGGCGGCGATCGCGCTCGAGACGGTGGTCGCGCCAGCACTCGACGAGCTGGAGCTCGGCCCCGACGACGTCGACCTCGACCTGCCTGCGGACCTGCCGCCGGTGCTCGCCGACCCGGTCCTGCTGCAGCGCGTCGTCGTGAACCTGCTCGCCAACGCCGCCCGGTACGCCCCGGACGGCACCCACGTCCGCGTTGCCGCGAGCGCCTTCGCCGGCGGGGTCGAACTCCGCGTCGCCGACCACGGCCCCGGCATCCCCGAGGACCGCCGCGACGAGGTCTTCCAGCCGTTCCAGCGACTCGGCGACACTGACAACGAGACCGGGCTCGGGCTCGGGCTGGCCCTGGCGCGCGGGTTCACCGAGGGCATGGGCGGGACGATCGAGGTCGACGACACCCCGGGCGGTGGGCTCACCGTCGTGGTGCGGCTGCCGATCGCCGGGCACGTGGGAGTGGAGATCCGATGAAGGTCCTGATCGCTGACGACGACGCACAGCTCGTCCGCGCCCTCTCGGTGACGCTCTCGGCGCGCGGGTACGACGTCGTCACGGCTCGGGACGGGCGCGAGGCGATCGACGCCGTCATCACCGAGCGCCCCGACCTGGTGCTGCTCGACCTCGGCATGCCCCGGCTCGACGGCATCGGGGTGCTCGAGGGCGTCCGGGCTTGGTCGCAGGTACCCGTCCTCGTACTCTCCGGCCGGACCGACTCGTCCGACAAGGTCGACGCGCTCGACGCCGGTGCCGACGACTACGTGACGAAGCCGTTCCAGATGGACGAGCTCCTCGCCCGGCTGCGGGCACTCGGACGGCGGCGGGTGGTGGCGTCGGAGGAGACCCCGACGATCGCGATCGGGCCGCTGCTCGTGGACCTCGTCGCGAAGCAGGTCACGCCGGCCGAGGGTCCGGCGATCCGCCTGACGCCCACCGAGTGGCGCCTGCTCGAGGTCCTGGTCACGAACCCCGACCGCCTGATGACCCGCGAGATGCTGTTGACCGAGGTCTGGGGGCCGACGCACGGCAACGACTCCGGATACCTGCGGCTGTACATGGCCCAGCTGCGGCGGAAGCTCGAGCCCGACCCCGCGCACCCGCGCTACCTGGTGACGGAGTCCGGCATGGGGTACCGCTTCGCCCCCGGAGCGTAGGAACCCGCCGCTGTCGGGGACTGGCGGGAAGCTGTCGTGTCGGTGGCGGGTCCCTGTCGTGGTGCGCCGTTCCGCGGTTCCCTACTGTTCAGGACATGAACGAGATGCGGATCGGTGAACTCCGACGACTGCGGGGCTGGACCCAGGAACGACTGGCCGAGACGAGCGGCATCGCCGTGCGGACGGTGCAACGGATGGAGAGCGGCAACGACGCGAGCCTCGAGTCGCTGTCCGCGGTGGCCACGGCCCTCGAGGTCCCCGTGCGCGACCTGTTCGCCACCGAGGAGCCGGCGTCGCTCGACCCCGGGGTGCGCGGTCTCGACGAGCGCGCCGAGCGGGAGCAGGCGCAGCGCGACGCGGCTTCGCGCGGCTGGCAGTACCTGTACTCCGGCGTCGGCATCGTCGTGACGCTCGGCACCCTGGCACTGATCGGTTCGCGCATCTGGCCGGGGGCCGCGATCTTCGTCATCCCCATCTACTGGGCGGGTGGGCGGCTGCTCTCGCAGTTCCTGATGGCGACCGTCGTCGAGCCCGCGCTCGACCGTCGGTACCCGTTGTCGCGGTCTCGTCGGGATGCCTCGTCGCGGTCCCGTCGCTTCACGCCCGGGAGCTGAACGCCGCGAGCTCCGCCCGGGTCCGGGCACCGTGCTTCCGGAGCAGGTTCGCCACGTGGTACTTCACGGTGTTGACGCTGATGCCGAGTCCCTCGGCGATCTCCCGGTTGCCGACACCGGTCGCCACGAGCCGCAGGACGTCGCGCTCCCGCGGGGTCAGGTCGCCGTCGTCGACCGCGTCCACCTCGGTCGGCCGCGGGTCGAGCGGCAGTGAGATGTCGAGCACCGATCCCCACCCCGGCGTGCTCGCGACCTGCACCCGCCCGTCGAGCGTGACGACCCGCTCCGCGATCGGCCGCATGGCGTCGTCCTGCACGTCGAGCGTGCCGGAGCCGTCGTCGCGGAGCTGCATGAGCAGGTTCCGGCCGTCGCAGTCCCACTGGATGCGCACCCGCTTCGCCGCACCGTCGTCGACCAGGGCGAGCACCGCGGTCCGCACGATCGCCCGGGCCGCGTGGGCGACGTCGCCCGGCAACGCACGACCGGTGGCCGGCGGCTCGACGAACTGCACGTCGAGGTCCCCGAAGCGCACGAGCGGTCGCAGGTCGGCGCGCAACCGCGAGAACGCGCCGGTGACGGGTTCGAGCAGGGTGCTCCGCTGCTGATCGGTCACGGTGCGCAGGTCGACGAGGGCGGCCGAGGCGATCTCGACGGCCTCCGCCCGGGCAGCCGCGTCGGTGACCCGCGACGACCGGAGCACGGCGAGGACGGACTCGAGGGTCAGCGCGTGCCGGTCCGCCTGCTCGGCGACCGTGCGGGCGTGCTCGGCGGCCGCGAGCCGGATGGCGGAGCCGCCCCGGGCCTCCAGGGTGTCGACCGATGCGTCCATGGACGCGACCGTACCCGTCCCACCCGAGCGGACGGGCCCACCCGATGGGATGGGGTCCCTGCCGGGGCGGGTAGCGGCGTGCCGAGGCGTGCGACGGAAGGATCGAGGGCATGGCAGCAACCACCGTCTCCGCAGCGCTCGACCTGGTCGTCCGCGAGGTCGGCGACCTGGCAGCCCGCCTCGACGACGCTCCGGCCCAGCGCGCACTCGACCTGATCGAGGGCGCCGACCGGGTGTTCGTCCACGGCGCCGGTCGCTCCGGCCTCGCCCTCCGCATGACCGCGATGCGCCTCATGCACCTCGGGCTCGACGCCCACGTCGTCGGCGAGGTCACCACTCCGGCCATCCGTCCGGGTGACCTGCTCCTCGTCGCGAGCGGCTCCGGTACGACCACCGGCATCGTGCAGGCCGCGCGCACCGCGCACGAGGTCGGCGCATCCGTCGTGGCGCTCTCGACCACCGACGACTCCCCGCTCTCCGAGCTGGCGGACGTCACGATCGTGCTGCCCGCCGCGACGAAGACCGACCGCTCCGGCACCGCCTCGGCCCAGTACGCCGGTGGCCTCTTCGAACAGGCGGTCGCCCTGGTGGGCGACGCCGTGTTCCACGCCCTGTGGACCCGAGGCGGGCAGTCTGCCGACGACCTCTGGCCCCGTCACGCCAACCTCGAATGAAAGGCACACCCATGCAGCTCCAGTTCGCCATGGACACCCTGACCACCGAAGCCGCCCTCGAGCTCGCCGCCGCGGCCGCGCCGCACGTCGACGTCCTCGAGCTCGGCACGCCCCTGATCAAGAGTGCCGGCCTGTCCGCCGTCACCGCGATCAAGGAAGCACACCCGGACAAGATCGTGTTCGCCGACCTCAAGACCATGGATGCCGGTGAGCTCGAGGCCGACATCGCCTTCTCGGCCGGTGCCGACCTGGTCACCGTCCTCGGTGTCGCCGGCGACTCGACGATCGTCGGCGCCGTCAAGGCCGCGAAGAAGCACGGCAAGGGCATCGTCGTCGACCTGATCGGCGTCTCCGACAAGGCCGCCCGCGCCCGCGAGGTCGTCGCGCTCGGCGCCGAGTTCGTCGAGGTCCACGCCGGGCTCGACGAGCAGGCGGAAGAGGGCTTCACGTTCTCGACCCTGCTCGACGCCGGCAAGGACTCGGGCGTCCCGTTCTCGATCGCGGGCGGCGTGAACGCGTCCTCGGTCGCCTCGGTGCAGGAGGCCGGTGCCCGCATCGCCGTCGCCGGCAGCGCGATCTACAGCGCCTCGGACGTCGGCGCAGCAGCCGCCGAGATCCGCGCCGCCATCAAGTAGCGCGTCTCGGTCGCCCTCCTCGGGCGACGGTCAACGAGTGAGCAGAAGACGTCGAGTGCGACCACCGCACCCGACGTCTTCTGCTCACTGGCTCCCGCCCCTGCGGTCACACCCCGCCCCGCGGTAGCGTCGGGCCGTGGGGATCGAACTGCGCCGCGCGACCGCCGACGACTGGGAAGCCTGGCGACCAGTGCGCCTCCGCGCGCTCGCCGATGCCCCGCACGCCTTCGGCTCGACGCTGCAGGACTGGGCGGACGCACCCGAACACCGGTGGCGCACCCGCCTGTCGATCCCGGGAGCGCTCGACCTGCTCGCAGTCGACACCGCTGCCGAGGTTCCCGGCACGGTCGTCGGGATGGCCAGCGGGATCCCACCCGCCGGCCCCGACGGCCCCGCCGAGCTCATCTCGATGTGGGTCGACCCGGCAGCGCGCGGCCGCGGTGTTGCCCGCGCCCTCATCGACGCGATCGCCGTGTGGGCGGCGACCTCCGGAGCCACCGAACTCGAACTCTCGGTGCTGCCCGACAACGCCGTCGCCCGCCGCGCCTACGAGCGAGTCGGCTTCAGCGCCCGCGACGAACCCGGCGATCCGTTGCCGGACGGTCGGACCGAGGTCCGGATGCGCCGTACGGTGGCCACATGAACCGAGCGCTGCGCTGGACCACCTGGATCGTCGCCGTCGTCGTGCTGATCGCGGTGGTGTTCCTCGTCTGGTCGCACATCGTGATGCAGGGCACCCGCAGCGCCGCCCTGCAGGTCTGGCGCGACGACCGGATCGCGGTCCGGGACGCCGGTGACTCGGTGGTGATGACCCCGACCGGCCAGGCCGACGGGGTCGGGATCGTCTTCATCCCCGGCGCGAAGGTCGATCCGTACGCCTACATGGCCACGTTCCGGCAGGTGGTCGCCAACGGCACGACGGTGGTCATCACGAAGCCGACGCTGAACCTCGCGTTCTTCGACACCCGGCCGCTCGCCACGTTCGAGGCCCACGCGCCCTCGGTCACACGCTGGGGGGTCGGCGGGCACTCCCTCGGCGGGGTCCGCGCGTGCCAGCTCGCCCAGGACGCCGACGGCCTGCTGCTGCTCGGCAGCTACTGCGCAAACGACATCAGCCGCTCCTACATCGACGTGCTGAGCGTCTCCGGTTCGCGTGACGGCTTGTCGACCCCGGCCAAGGTCGACGCCGCGCGGGACAAGCTGCCGTCGACCGCCACCATGACCGAGATCCAGGGGTCGAACCACGCCGACTTCGGTGCCTACGGCGACCAGCCGGGCGACCGCACGGCGACCATCAGCCGTGCTGATGCCCGCCAGCAGATCGCGGACGCGATCGAGGCCTGGGTGCGCGACCTGCGCTGATCACGCGGGCGGACCGGCGGACGCACCGCGGGCCTCCAGACGGTCTGCCTGGAGGCCCGTGGTGCGTGACGTCAGTGGATCACGCCCGCCTCGTGGTCGCGTCCGGAACGGCGCCCGGTGAACCGGGCGACGAAGTACAGGACCACGCCGACGGCGAGCAGGATCGCGGCGTAGAGCCACACCTGACCGCTCTGCTGCGTCAGCAGCAGGATGCACGACAGCACCCCGAGCACCGGGACGAACGTCCAGACCCGGAAGTGGTCGTGCTCGACGTGGTCGCGGCGGAGCACCAGGACGGCGACGTTCGTGCTGATGAACACGAAGAGCAGCAGGAGCACGACGGTCTCGGCCAGCACGCCCACGTCGCCCACCAGGGTCAGGAGCATCGCGACGACCGTGGTGGCGACGATGGCGGTCCACGGGGTCTTCCGGTTCGGCAGGACCTTCGCGAGCAGGGCGGGCAGGAGCCGCTGCTCGGCCATGCCGTAGGTCACGCGGCTCGACATGATCATCGTGAGCAGCGCGCCGTTCGCGACGGCGACCAGGGCGATGAGGCTGAAGACCCAGTCGGGGATCGGGACGCCGGTGGCGGAGACGACCGCGAGGAGCGGGCCGCTGGACTCGGACAGCTCCGACGCGGGCAGGGCGATCGCACTGGCGAGGGCGACGAGGACGTAGACGACGCCGGCCGTGGCGAGGGCACCGAACAGGGCCTTCGGGTAGACGCGGCGGGGGTCGCGGACTTCCTCCGCGATGTTGGCGGACGTCTCGAAGCCGACGAACGAGTAGTAGGCGACGATCGCGGCGCTCAGGGTCGCCAGGGCCGGGTTGGCCTCGGACGGGAACGCGCCGATCCGGGAGACGTCACCGCCGCCACCGCCGAGCATCACGGCCACGACGACGATCACGATGACGAGACCGGAGACCTCGATGATCGTCATCACGACGTTGCTCTTGAGCGAGTCGGAGATGCCGCGGGCGTTCAGGCAGGCGATCAGGGCGAGGAAGACGATCGCGGTGGGCACGGGCGGCAGGTCGACGAACGTGCCGAGGTAGTCGCCGGCGAAGGCGAGCGACAGGCCGGCGGCGCTCGTGACGCCGGCGGCGAGCATGCTGAACCCGACCAGGAACGAGACGATCGGCGCCTTGTAGGCGCGTTCGGCGAAAACCGCGGCACCGCCGGCCTTCGGGTACTTCGTCACGAGTTCGGCGTAGGAGCCCGCGGTGAGCAGGGCCAGCAGGAGCGCGAGCACCAGCGGTGCCCAGAGCGCACCGCCGACGTCCTTCGCCAGCGTCCCCATCAGGGCGTAGATGCCGGCACCGAGCACGTCGCCGAGGATGAAGAGGAACAGCAGCGGGCCGGTGATCGCCTGGCGGAGCTTCGACTGCGTGCCGTCGTGGGGTGCGGCCGTGGTGTCGCTGGTCATGGTGGTGCCTTTCGTCCGGGTCAGCGTGCCGGGGCGTGTCTCAGAGGCCTCACAGGTGCGCCGTGGCGGGGGTCCTCCCTGCGCAGCGGAGCGGCCGGTGAACTCGCTCCACAGGGTGCGGCGCGTCGGAACGTCCGGACTGGAGCGGTCCTAGACTCGTCGCGAGCCATTCGTCCACCACCAGTCCCCGGAGGACCGCAGATGACGACGCAGGACCAGCGCACGCCCGCGCGACTCAGTGACCAGCGCGCGCTCCTGTTCGACCTCGACGGCGTGCTCACCCCGACCGCCGACGTCCACATGCGCGCGTGGAGCCGACTCTTCACGCCGTACCTCGAAGCACACGGGGTCGCGCCGTACACCGAGCAGGACTACTTCACCTCCATCGACGGCAAGCCCCGCTACGACGGCGTGCGCTCGCTGCTCGAGTCGCGCGGCATCGACCTGCCGCAGGGCACCCCGGACGACGCACCCGACACCGACACGGTGTGCGGGCTCGGCAACCGGAAGAACGCGGAGTTCACCGCCGAGCTCGACGAGCACGGCGTCGAGCCCTACCCGGGGTCGCTCCGGTTCCTGACCGCCGCGATCGCCGCAGGCATGTCCGTCGCGGTCGTCTCCAGCTCGGCGAACGCCACGTCGGTGCTCCGGACGGCGGGCATCCTCGACCGGTTCCCCGTCGTCGTCGACGGGCTCGTCGCGCGCCAGGACGGCCTGACCGGCAAGCCCGCTCCCGACACCTACCTCGACGCGGCGACCCGGTTCGGACTCACCGCCGCCGAGTGCGTCGTGGTCGAGGACGCCACCAGCGGGGTCGAAGCCGGCCGCAACGGGTCGTTCGGTCTCGTCGTCGGTGTCGACCGCGGCGCCGGGGCGGACGCCCTGCGCGAGCACGGTGCCGACGTCGTCGTGTCCGACCTCGACGAACTCATCGACCAGCTGCCCGCACCGGCCACCAGCACGACGTAGGCCACCCGGCCGGACGCTCCCTGGCTGCCGGCCGCACCGACGCACCCATCTCCCTCCCTTCCCACGGAGCAGCATGAACCCCATCACCTCGGACCCCCTCGACCGCGTCCGCTACCCGATCGACGAGTGGGCCCTCGTCGAGACCGAGTACACCCCTGACGAGCAGGGCGTCGCCGAGACGAACTTCGCCGTCGGCAACGGGTACCTCGGCCTGCGCGGGAACCTCGACGAAGGCCGTGGCGGCGTGCAGTACGGCACGTACATCAACGGGTTCCACGAGACCTGGCCGATCCGGCACGCGGAAGACGCCTTCGGCTTCGCGAAGACCGGGCAGACGATCATCAACGCGCCGGACGCCAAGGTCATCCGCCTCTACGTCGACGACGAGCCGCTCGTGCTGGCCGAGGCCGACATCCTCCGGCACACCCGTCGGCTGGAGTTCCGCGGCGGCTACCTGTTCCGCGAGACCGAGTGGTCGACGCCGTCCGGCAAGCGGGTGCTCATCCGGGCACGTCGACTCGTGTCGTTCACCGACCGGCACCTCGCCGTCATCGACTACGAGGTCACCGTGCTCGACGCGGACGCCTCGATCCTGCTGTCCAGTCAGATCCTCAACCGCCAGGACGTGCAGGACGAGTACCACGCCGGCATGCGGGCCGCGGCGAACGCCTTCGACCCCCGCAAGGCCGAGTCGTTCACCGAGCGGGTGCTCGTGCCGAAGCTCAAGCGCAGCACCGGCGGCCGTTCGGTCCTCGGGTACCAGGCGTCCAGCTCCGGCATGACGATCTGCGTCGGCGTCGAGCACCACATCGAGACCGAGAACAGCTGGGACGAGTCGTCGTCGATCGAGGACGACCTGGCGAAGCACGTCTACCGGGTGCAGGCCCGTGCCGGGCAGCCCATCCGGCTCGTGAAGCACGTGGTCTACCACACCTCCCGCGGGGTGCCCGTGCGCGAGCTCGCCGACCGGTGCGACCGCACGCTCGACCGCGCGCACGCCGAGAACGTCGACGAGACCTTCGCGAAGCAGCGCGACTGGCTCGACGACTACTGGGCCCGCAGCGACGTCGAGATCGCCGGTCAGCCCGCGATCCAGCAGGCCGTCCGCTGGAACCTCTTCCAGCTGGCACAGGCCACCGCCCGCACCGACGGCCACGGCATCGCCGCGAAGGGCGTCACCGGCTCCGGCTACGGCGGCCACTACTTCTGGGACATGGAGATCTACGTCCTGCCGTTCCTGTCGTACACGGCGCCGATCGTCGCCCGGAACGCGCTGCGCTTCCGCTACAACATGCTCGACGCGGCACGGGCTCGGGCCCGCGAGCTGAACCAGCGCGGCGCCCTGTTCCCGTGGCGGACGATCAACGGTGAAGAGTCCAGCGCGTACTACGCCGCCGGCACCGCGCAGTACCACATCGACGCCGACATCTCGCATGCGCTCATGCAGTACGTGCGGGCCTCGGGGGACCGCGAGTTCCTGAAGCGCGGCGCCATCGACGTGCTCGTCGAGACCGCCCGGCTCTGGGCCGACCTCGGGTTCTGGCGGTCCAACGGCGACAAGAAGTTCCACATCGACGGCGTCACCGGGCCGGACGAGTACACGACCGTCGTCGACGACAACCTCTACACGAACGTCATGGCGCGGGCGAACCTGTGGTTCGCCGTCAACGCCTGCCGCGAGCTCGCCGCCGACGACGCCGAAGAGTACGACCGCATGGTGCGCCGGACCGGTCTGCAGCCGGACGAGCTCGTCGAGTGGGAGCACGCCGCCGAGTCGATGGAGATCCCCTTCGACCCGCACCGCGGCATCCACCCGCAGGACGCCCAGTTCCTCGACAAGGAACTCTGGGACCTCGAGAACACCCCCGAGTCCAAGCGCCCGCTGCTGCTCCACTACCACCCGCTGGTCATCTACCGGTTCCAGGTGCTGAAGCAGGCCGACGTCGTGCTCGCACTGTTCCTGCAGGGGCACGAGTTCACGGCTGCCGAGAAGCGTCGCGACTTCGACTACTACGACGCACTCACCACCGGTGACTCGACGCTGTCCGCGGTCGTGCAGTCGATCATGGCGGCCGAGGTCGGGTACCACGACCTCGCCGACCAGTACTTCCAGACCGCGCTCTACGTCGACCTGGCGGACCTGCACGGCAACACCTCGGACGGCGTGCACATCGCGTCGACCGGTGGCATCTGGGGTGCGCTCGTCAACGGCTTCGGCGGCATGCGCGACCACGGCGGCCGGATGAGCTTCAACCCGCGGCTGCCGAAGCACTGGGACCGTCTGTCCTACCGTCTGACGGTGCGCGGATCGCGGGTCCGGGTCGACCTCGAGCAGGAAGCCATGACGCTCACGGTCGAGACCGGTTCGGGCTTCACGGTGTGGGTGCACAACCAGCAGTGGGACATCGAGGCGGGGGAGCCCACCGTGGTGCCGCTGCCGCACCACGGGCCGCGGATGTCCGGGCACGCCCCGACCACGAGCGACATCCAGGGCACGCTGCGGGCGGACGGCTCGGTCATCACCGCGTCGATCCCGACGATCTCCCTGGAGCGCGACTTCGACCTCGACGACTCGACCGGCTGACGCCTCGTCACGTCCGCTCGTCGCCCCGGCTCAGCCTCGCTGTGCCGGGGCGTCGTGCATGTCGGGGTGTTCCCGCGCCTCCGAGCGCGTCCAGCCGGCCCGGGGCACCGTGGTCTGCCGTGCCCCTCGGGTCGATGGCGTCTCCCCGGGCACGGTTCGTGCAACGAGAGGAGACATCATGGGCAACCGGTTCGAGGGCAAGGTCGCGATCGTCACGGGCGCAGGGTCCGGCATCGGTGAGGCAACGGCGCGGGCGTTCATCGACGAGGGTGCGTCGGTCGTGCTGACCGACAGCGTCGAGGAGAAGGTCCGCGCGGTGGGTGACTCCCTGCCGACGCACCGGGTCGTCGCCCTGCACGCCGACGTGGCGAGCCCGGAGGACTGGGAGACCGTCGTCTCGGCGGCGATCGACCGCTTCGACCGGCTCGACGTCCTGGTGAACAACGCCGGGACCTTCAGCTCGGGCGACATCACCGACATCAGCACGGCCGAGTGGCGCCGGGTCATCGAGACCGACCTGTCCGGTGTGTTCTACGGCACCCGGGCGGCCCTGCCGTTCCTGCGCGAGACGAAGGGGTCGATCGTCAACACGTCGTCGGTCTCCGGTGAGGACGCCGACTGGCGGATGAGCCCCTACAACGCGGCGAAGGGCGGCGTGACGAACTTCACCAAGGCGGCTGCCCTCGACAACGGGCAGTTCGGCGTGCGCGTGAACGCCGTCGCTCCGGGACTCATCTGGACCGACCTCACCCAGGAGCAGGCGGAGGACGAGGCCCTGCAGTCGAAGTTCACCGAGCGCATCGCCCTCGGCCGCGGGGGTCGCTCTGCCGAGGTCGCCGAGGCGATCCTGTTCCTGGCCAGCGACGCGGCCTCGTTCATCACGGGCGCGGTCCTGCCGGTGGACGGCGGCACCATGGCGAGCAACGGGCAGCCGCCGCAGGCCTGAGTCACCCCGGCCCCGGCGGCACCGTCAGCTGGCGACGAGCTCGACCTTGAACCGCTCGGCGTCCTCGAGGAAGGCCGCGTGGTGCTCCGTGCCACCGGCGAACGGGTGTCGGTCCTCGTACAGGCGTGCCCACCCGTGACCGGGAGCCTCGGCCCAGAGTCGCTCCACCGTCTCGGCAGTACCGGCGTGGAACGCCAGGTGGCTGAGCCCCGGCCGGCGGCGGTCGTGATCGCCGTCCAGCGGCGCCGATTCGAGGACGACGTACAACGGGCCGAGCCGCCAGCTCCGGCCGTGCTCCCAGCGCTGGAACGGCTCGTAGCCGAGTTCGCCGAGCAGCCAGCTCCAGGCCCCGGAGGCGGTGTCGAGGTCGGCGGTGCGGAGTTCGACGTGGTGCAGGGTGCCGAGGGTCACAGGAGCTTCCGCAGGGTGTTCGTGTTGCGGGTCGTCGTCGTGCGCTTGTAGCGTGCGGCGCCGGCCCGCCTGGCGAACACGGTGTCGGTGCTCGACCCCTTCGGGCACGACCAGTACACGACCCCGTCCCCGCGGGTGACCTGCTCGACCGACTCGTCGAGTTCGAGGTCCGTGACCAACGCGTCGAGCGCACCGTCGTCGGACCCGAACACGACGTAGTCGTGCCGTTCGTCGGCACGCGCGAAGGGGAACCCGTCGACCACCGCCGCGAGGGCGTCGTGCCGGACGAGCACGATCCAGGCGTCGTACCCGAACCGGTCGCGCAGCCCCTGCTCGATCGACGTCTTGAGCTGCTCGGCGGGCACGTCGGCGGAGAACACGACGTTGCCCGAGGCGAGCACAGTGCGGACGTCGTCGAACCCGAGCCCTCGGAAGAGTTCCGCGAGCTCAGTGCTCCGGATCGTGATGCCGTTCACGTTGACCCCGCGCAGCAGCGCCACCCACCTGTCCATGTCCGGACGGTAGCGGTCCGGCCCGCTCACGTCCACGTCCGGGCCACGCCCCAACCGGCACCCTGCGGCACGATGTCGACCACCAGGGCCTCACCGTCGTCGTCGCTGGTCGCCTGGAACCGCCAGCCCACCGTGCGCTCGGGCGCGTGGGTGATCGCGGTGGGCAGCTCGGCGCGCGTCACGGTCAGCCGGGTGGGGGTGTCGCTCACCCGCCAGCGCCGTCCGGCCCACACGAGCCGCGTCGGCGTGCCCTCGGCCCACCACACCGTGGCGGCCGTGTCGGTGATCATCATCGGGTCTCCTCGTTCGAACGTGTGTTCGAATGGTAGGCGCCGACCTCCGACGTCGCAACTGACCGTTGCATTCAGAACACGTTCTGAATAGGCTCGATCCATGACGCTCGTCGCTCCGCCCCGATCCCGACGGTCGGTGCAGTCCTCTGACCTCTCCCGGCACGCCAAGCAGGTGTTCGCTGCCGCCGAGGAAGCCCCGCTCGAGGTCACCCGTCGCGATGGGAAGCCCCTCGTCCTCACCACGAAGGAACGATCCGACGACGACGACGCAGTGCTCGACATCGCGGCGCAGCTCATCGCCGCGGTGACGCTCAACGAGCAACTGCCACTCCACGATCGGCTGGCGATCCCGTACCCGTGGATCAAGCTCCTCAGCGCCGCAGACCAGCAGCGCTTCGCCCGGGAGATCGTCGACGTCGCCCGTGGCTCGTTCTCGCTCCGGCAGCCGCGCAGACTCCTGCTCGAGATGCAGGCGTGGCGCAACAGTGCCGAGGCGATCGCCGCGGGCTGGGACACCGGAGAGCCGGAGATCCTCGCCGAGCCGATCCGCGTCGAGAAGCCCTGACGCGGTGGCGGGCCGGCGCGGCGGGGTCCCCCGGCCGATCCGTTCGACGGAGTACACGATCGTCTTCGGGACACGTGGCGCGGAACAGGGGTGGCGCGACGTGGTGGCGGTGCAGCGGAACGCAGTCGCACCACCCCAACCAGACGAAGTGACTGCGCTCGGCCTCGGCAGTCGTCGTGTAGACGGGACCCATGACGAACGACGCACAGGGCCCCGACGCGCAGCACCAGGTTCCCGAGGGGGTGTCCGAGGCCACGGTCGAGGCACTCGGCAGCCTGTCCGCCGCGGTCGAGGTCATCGAGCACGCCCGTGGCCTGCTCTACGGGTTCCACCGACTGACCGGCACCGCTGACCTGAACCTCGGTGAGGCGGTCGAGCAGCTGCGGAAGGCCGGGCACACCGAACTCGCCGAGCGCATCGACACCGAACTCGTGGGCCGCAACGTCATCGCGGGCCGCTGGACGTTCCAGATCGTCGAGGACTACGACGACGGCTACTACGCCCTCGCCAAGGAGCTCGAGCGCACCGCGCGCGACGAGCTCGTGCAGGGCCGTCGCCACCTGTTCGAGGCGGGCATGAAGGAAGACCGTCGCACCCAGGACCAGCGCCACCACGAGGCGACGCCGAGCGACCTGCCGGACTGAGCACGGGCCTCCAGGCCTGCGGAAGACGCCGGCGTCCTGCGGAAGACGCCCCGGAAACGTCGAGACGCCGCCGGATTCGGCGGCGTCTCGATGACACGACGGCGTCTTGCGCCGGGTCCAGCCAGACCCGGATCAGCAAGGCCCAGCAGCAAGCCTCAGCCGACGCCGAGCAGCGCCTCCAGCGGCCCCCGCGCGAAGTACAGCAGGAAGCCCGCGGCGACGACGTAGAGCAGCCACGAGACCTCGCGGCCACGGCCGGACAGCAGCTTGATGAGCACCCAGCTGATGAAGCCGGCGCCGATGCCGTTCGCGATCGAGTAGGTCAGCGGCATGACGACGATCGTCAGGAACGCCGGCAGGGCCGAGCCGAAGTCCGACCACGAGATGTCCGCGACCTGCGCGACCATGAGCGCACCGACGACGACGAGCCCGGCGGCGGCGACCTCGAGCGGGACGACCTGGGTGAGCGGCGTGAGGAACATCGACGCCAGGAACAGCAGGCCGGTGACGACCGAGGCCATGCCCGTGCGGGCGCCCTCGCCGATGCCGGAGGCCGAGTCGATGAAGACGGTGTTCGACGACACCGACGCGCCACCACCGGCGATCGCGCCGACGCCCTCGACGACGAGCGCCGACTTCAGGCGGGGGAACGTGCCGTCCGGCTTCGCGACACCGGCGGCCTTGGCCAGACCGGTCATGGTTCCCATGGCGTCGAAGAAGTTCGTGAAGACGAGGGTGAAGACGAGCATCGACGCGGCGAGCGGGCCGATGCGGGTGAAGGCGCCGAAGACGTCGGCGTGGCCGACGAGCGACAGGTCCGGCACGGCGAAGAGTGCGCTCGGCAGGCCGGGGGCGTTGAGGTTCCAGCCGGTCTTCGAGTCGACCGAGGTGGGCACCTGGAAGATCGCCTGCAGGATGATCGCGATGATCGTGGTCGCGACGATGCCGATGAGCAGCGCACCCTTGACCCGGCGGGCCATGAGCGTGCCGATGATGATCAGGCCGATGAGGAACACGATGGTCGGCAGGGCGCCGACGGAGCCGTCCTCGCCGAGCTGCAGCGGCGGCGAGGCGAGCCCGGAGGACCGCACGAAGCCGGAGTCGACGAGCCCGATGAAGGCGATGAACAGGCCGATGCCGACCGTGATCGCGGCCTTGAGCTGTGCCGGGACGGCGGTGAAGATCATCGTCCGGATGCCGGTCAACGCGAGGATCACGATGATCACACCGTTGATGACGACCAGGCCCATCGCCTCGGCCCAGGTGACCTGGTGCACGACGCTGACGGCGAGGAACGAGTTGATCCCGAGCCCCGCGGCGATGCCGAACGGCAGGTTCGCGATGATGCCCATCGCGATGGTCATGACGCCGGCGACGAGACCGGTCGCCGCGGCCACCTGAGCGTTCTCGAGCCATCCGCCGCTGACGTCCTTGGCGGCCTGGTCGGCGCTGAACCCGCCGAGGATGAGGGGGTTCAGGATGACGATGTACGCCATCGTCACGAACGAGACGAGGCCACCGCGGACCTCGCGGGGGATCGACGATCCGCGTTGCGTGATGGAGAAGAATCGATCGAGGCCGGTCGCGAAGCGGTTCCGGGGCGTGGTGTCGGTCTGCGGGGCGCTCACCACGAGAGTTTAAAGGACGCTGGGTTTCGGGCGTGTCACACCGGTCTCACAGGTTGTGACAGCCGGGAGGCCCGTTCCACGCGGATCGCGCACCTCGCGCTGGGCGTCTGCCCGCGTTCTCCGGCCATGGCTGGTGTTGGATGAGCGGGTGACGTCACCCATGGACCGCGCCCGTGTGCAGGCCGCCGTCCGCGAGCTGCTGCTCGCCATCGGCGAGGATCCCGACCGCCCGGAACTCACCCGCACCCCCGCCCGGGTCGCCGACTCGTACGCCGAGTTCTTCTCCGGGATCGGCACCGACGCGGTCGCCATCGCCCGGGACGGCACCGTGCACGCCGAGGACGGCGAACGCGGTCGGCTCGTCATCGTGCGGGACGTGAAGTTCCGTTCCGTCTGCGAACACCACCTGCTGCCGTTCCTCGGGGTCGCGCACCTGGCGTACGCGCCGGGCGACCGCCTCATCGGGCTCGGCACGTTGGCGCGGGTGCTCGACGCGGTGGCCTCCCGTCCGCAGCTGCAGGAGCGGCTCGGCGAACAGGTCGCCGCGACCATCGCCGAGGGGCTCGGCGCCGAGGGCGTCCTGGTGGTCCTCGACGCGCAGCACCAGTGCGTCACGACGCGTGGGGAGCGCCAGACCGGTTCGACGACCGTGACGGTGGCGGCGACCGGTTCGCTGGCCGACACCGCGGGACGGGCCGAGGCGATCGCGCTCATCGGTGCCGGGCGCGGGACCGAGGCCGGGCACGACGCGAGTGCCGGGGCGGACGCATGACGGGCCTCCCCGACGGCACGGCCGGCCCCGGCTGGGTCGTGCCGGACCTGCGCCACCCGGTCCGGAGGTTCGGCCGCCGCACCATCGACTTCGACCACCGCATCGCCGTGATGGCGATCGTGAACCGCACCCCCGACTCGTTCCACGACCGCGGCGCCACCTTCGAGCTCGACCGGGCCGTCGCCGCCTCGGTGCGCGCAGCCGAGCAGGGCGCCGACTGGGTCGACATCGGTGGCGTGAAGTTCGCCCCCGGTCCGGAACTGCCCGCCTCCGACGAGATCGACCGCGTCGTGCCCGTCGTCGAGCAGCTCGCCCAGCAGTCCGACGTCGTCATCAGCGTCGACACCTTCCGTCCCGAGGTCGCCGCGGCGGCGATCGCAGCCGGGGCGACCGTCGTCAACGACACCACCGGCCTGTCCGACCCCCGGATGGCCGCCGTGGTCGCCGACTCCGAGGCCACCGTCGTCATCACACACTCGCTCGCGGAACCTCGTCGTCCGCTGCCCGCACCCCCGCAGTACGGCGACATCGCGGGCGAGGTCGTCGCGTTCCTGCGCGAACGGGTCGACCGCGCGCTCGCCGCGGGCATACCCGAGTCGCGGATCATCGTCGACCCGGGCCACGACCTGCACAAGAACACCGTGCACACCCTCGAGCTCACCCGTCGGCTGCCCGAGGTCGTCGCGCTCGGCTACCCGGTCCTCGCCGCGGTGTCGAACAAGGACTTCGTGGGGGAGTCGCTCGGGCGCCCCCGCGGGGAACGGCTCTCCGGATCGCTCGCCGTGGCGACCGTGAGCGCGATGCTCGGCGCCCGGATCGTCCGGATGCACGACGTCGCCGAGAGCGTCGACGCGATGCGCATGGTCGAGGCCACGCTCGGATGGCGCACCCCCGTGGAATCGAGGCACAACACGTGAACGTCCTGCCCCCGTCGATCGCGGACCTGTCCGACGACGACCTGCTCGACCTCTACACCGCCGACACCGGGGCCCCCTGGCTCCGGGTGAACTTCGTCGCCACGCTGGACGGTTCGGCCTCGGCTGCCGGGGTGTCCGGGTCGCTCGGTGGCGACGACGACCTGCGCGTCTTCGACCTGCTCCGGCGGGTGGCCGACGTCGTGCTCGTCGCCGCTGGCACCGTCCGCGACGAGGGCTACGGGCCGATGGTCCTGCACGACGCCGACGTCGCCTGGCGTCGGGCGCACGGCAAGCCGGACCACCCCGTGTTCGCGATCGTCACCGGCTCGCTGTCGCTCGACCCGGGGTCTCGGGTGTTCACCGAGGCGCCGGTGCGCCCGATCGTCCTGACGTCGGAGACGGCGGCAGCGTCGTCGAAGGCCCAGGCGCTCGCCGAGGTCGCCGACGTCGTGCGCTGCAGCGCGGACGACGAGCCGGACTCGGTGGACGCCGGGCGGATCCGAGGCGTGTTGGCCGACCGTGCCCTCGGGATGATCCACTGCGAGGGCGGGCCGTCGTTCCTCGGGGCGCTCATCGCCGCGGATGCCGTCGACGAGCTGACCCTGACGATCGACCCGTCCCTCGAGGGCGGGGAGGGGCCGCGCATCGCCCGCGGCTCGTCACCCGAGCTCCGGCGGATGCGACCGGCGCACGTGCTGCTCGGCGCCGGCGGCGTGCTGCTCACCCGGTACGTCCGGGCGCGCTGACACCGCTCGCGCGCGGACCGCGGGTGCGCGGGGGGCGCTGACCCCCGTGGGCTAGGGTCGGGCGCGTGATCGACATCGTGGCGTCCGGGGTCCTCTTCGACATGGACGGGACCCTCGTCGACTCGACCGCGGTGGTCGAGGCGACCTGGACCCGGTTCGGCCACGCGAACGGCATCGACCCCGTCGAGATCCTCGCGTTCTCGCACGGACGGCAGGCGATCGACACCCTGCGGCGCTTCCTCCCCGATCTGCCCCTGGCCGAGCAGGAGCGGATCGCGGCCGAGCTCGTCGCCGAGGAGACCGCGAGCACCGAGGGCATCCTCGAGATCCCCGGCGCCGTCGCCTTCGTGCAGCGACTCGTCGAACTCGGCGTCCCGGTGGCCCTCGTCACGAGTGCCCCGCGTGACCTCGCCGCGGGCCGGATGGCCGCCGCCGGGTTCGCCGTGCCCGAGGCCTTCGTGCCCTCGGAGGACGTCGAGCACGGCAAGCCCCACCCCGACGGCTACCTGCGCGGAGCTGCCCTGCTCGGCGTCGACCCGACCGACTGCGTGGCGTTCGAGGATGCCCCGGCCGGACTCGAGTCCGCCATCGCCTCGGGCGCGACCACGGTCGTCGTCGGTCCGCTCGAGCACCCGGTGACGGCCGGCCTGCACCGAGTGCACGGGTACGACGGCCTGACCGTCGAGCGCGACGGCGACGCCTTCCGCATCCGCGGCTGAGCGCGGCGCCCGTCCTGCCTGCCCGCGGTCTGCCGTCGGTCAGGACACCCCGCCCTGTCCGCGCCGAGTGGTCAGGAACCGTCGGCTGCGCCGCCGCCAGCCGACGCTTCGCGACCACCCGGCGGACGTGAGCGGGGGTTGCGACCACCCGGACGGCGGCCTGGAGGCCCGTGGCGGGCCCGCACCGTGCCTCCAGGCCGACTGTGGGCGCGTCCACGGCGCCCCGGCGGCCGGTCAGGACACCCCGCCCGGCCTGCGCCGAGTGGTCAGGAACCGTCGGTTGCGCCGCCGCCAGCCGACGCTTCGTGACCACCCGGCGGACGTGAGCGGTGGGTTGCGACCACCCGGCCGGACCCCGAGCCGCCCCTGGAGGCCTGCCCAGCCGACCCCGACGACCCTCGGGTGTGCGGCCGGAACGACCGGGCCGCGGAAGGAGCGATCATGGCAACCCTCGACGGCAAGAAGGTCCTCGTCATCACGACGAACTACGGCGTGGAGCAGGACGAGATCGTCGTCCCCACCGAGCAGCTGCGTGAGCGCGGTGCCTCGGTGACCGTGGCGGCGAAGGAGACCGGCACGATCCAGACCCTGGTCGGCGACAAGGACCCGGGGCAGACGCTCGAGCCGGACACCACCATCGCCGGTGTCGACGCGAAGGACTTCGACGCCCTCGTGATCCCCGGCGGCACGATCAACGCCGACACGCTGCGCCAGGAGTCCCGCGCGGCGACGCTCGTGCAGGCCTTCGCCGAGGCGAGCAAGCCGGTCGCGGCGATCTGCCACGGCCCGTGGACCCTCGTCGAGGCGGGCGTGCTGTCCGGCAAGACCGTCACCTCGTTCCCGTCGCTGCAGACCGACCTGCGCAACGCCGGTGCCGAGTGGGTCGACCAGGAGGTCCAGGTCGACGGCGGTTTCATCACCTCCCGCACCCCGGACGACCTGCCGGCGTTCGTCGACGCGATCGAGAGCGCCCTCACCGCCTGAGCACTGTGCCGCAGGGCGGTCACTCCGCCCGGCGAGCGCGTCAGCCGAGCGCCACGGGGCGGGCCGTGCGGAGCACCGCGGGTCCGAGGGTGAGCACACCGTCGGACTCCGGGTCGCACCGCACGCCGCCCCGGCCGCGCATCGCCCGGAACGCCCCGGGGGCCACCTCGTGGTCCATCCAGGCGCAGGGGTTCGCCGCGCGGTAGCCACGGAACCGGACGGCACGACCGAGGGCGCCGCTGCTGTCGCCACCGGGAAGCACACTCTCCAGTGAGAACGGCTCGCCCCGCAGCGCCTCGACGTCGGCGCCCCGCAGGAACACGTTCCGTCGGGTCGCAGCGGGGCCGACCGTGGCATCGATCGCGTGACCGACGGCTTCGAGCCCCTCCAGCCCGATCACCGTGACCGAGGCGTGCACGTGCGCCCGGGCCGCGAAGTACCGGTCGCCGACGATGCCCAGCCCGGCCCGCAGTTCGATCCGGTCGCGTGACTCGTCCGGATCGTCCGCGCCCACCGGCAGCGCGCCGTCGGCCGGGCGTCCCTCGTACCGGTGCCGCGGCGAGACGAGCAGCAGCGCGACCTCGACCTCGGTCCGGAACGGCAGGTCGTCGAGACCGGCCACGTCGTCTGCGGAAGTCACCCGGCCAACGCTAGCCGGGCCTCCCGGCCGTGCGCTGCTCCGTCCGATTCCCGCCAGTCGACGTCGGCGGCGCATGTCAGGCTGAGCCCATGACCACCCCGGACACCGGCGTACAGCCCGACGCGCTGCACGCCGAGCGGCACCGCGCCGTCGCCTCCCGCGACGCGCGCTTCGACGGCCAGTTCGTCACCGCCGTGCACTCCACCGGCATCTACTGCCGGCCCAGCTGCCCGGCCCGCACGCCGAGGGTCTCCGGCGTCACCTTCTACCGCACGAGCGCCGCAGCGCACCTGGCCGGCTTCCGCGCCTGCAAGCGCTGCCTGCCCGAGGCGACCCCCGGCAGCCCCGAATGGGACCTGCGCGAGGACGTCGCCGGCCGGGCGATGCGACTCGTCCTCGACGGTGTCGTCGAGCGCGACGGCGTCCCCGGGCTCGCCGCGCGTGTGGGGTACTCGGAGCGGCAGCTCAACCGCATCATGACGGCCGAGCTGGGCGCCGGGCCGAAGGCGCTCAGTCGGGCGCACCGGGCGCAGACCGCGCGGACCCTGCTCACCTCGTCCGACCTGCCCGTCGCCGACGTCGCGTTCGCCGCAGGCTTCGCCAGCGTCCGGCAGTTCAACGACACCGTGCGCGAGGTCTTCGCCGTCACCCCGACCGAACTCCGCGCACGCCGGTCCGGGCGAGGCGACGGTGCCACGGACGGCGGCGACGGGGCACTGCACGTGCACCTGCCGGCCCGGGCACCCTTCGACGCGCAGGGCCTGCTCGACTGGCACGCGCTGCACGCCCTGCCGGGCACGGAGCAGGCGGACACCGACCCCACCGGTCGGGTCACGTCGTACGGGCGGCTGGTCGACCTGCCTGGAGGCCCGGGCTGGTTCAGCGCGTCGGCCGCCGTCCCCGACGTGGCCGGGCGGGGCACCGGGATCGACCTGCGCGTGCGGGTCACCGACCTCTCCGACCTGCCCGCGCTCGTGGCGCGGGTGCGTGCGCTGTTCGACCTCGACGCCGACCCGGCCGCCGTCGACGCCGTCCTCGGAGCCGTGCCCGAGCTCGCCGGACCCGTCGGACGGGTGCCGGGTCTCCGGCTCCCCGGCGCGGTGGACGCGCACGAGATCGTGTTCCGCACCCTGATCGGGCAGCAGGTCTCGGTGGCCGCGGCGCGCACCGCGCAGACCCGGCTCGTGGCCGCACTCGGCGCGACGGTGCCCGACGCCATCCGGCCCGGCGGACTGCTGTTCCCGTCCGCGGTCGCGATCGCCGAACGCGGGCACGAGGTGCTGCGCGGCCCCGCCGCCCGCGTCGACACGATCCTGCGGGTGGCTGCGGCGCTCGCCGACGGGTCCCTGGTGGTGGACGGTGGGCAGTCCCTCGGTGACCTGCGCGACGGACTCCTCGCGGTGAAGGGCATCGGGCCGTGGACCGCCGACTACGTCGCGCTGCGGGTCCGGCACCACCCGGACATCTTCCTCCACAGCGACCTCGCCGTGCGGAACGGTGCACAGGAACTCGGGCTGCCCGGAACGGCGCGCGAGCTCTCCCTATGGTCGGAGCAGGTGGCCCCCTGGCGGAGCTACCTCACGATGCACTGCTGGCGACCGATCATCGACCGCGCGATGACCGCGACCGCCGGCGCCCGTGCAGCCCGTGCCCCCGAGGACCCCCGGAAGGACGACCGATGACCGACGCAACCATCCAGACCCTGGACACCCCCGACGGGGCGTTCACCGTGCTCGAAGACGCCGAGGGCAGGGTCCTCGCGTCCGGGTGGACCGACTCCGTCGAGCGGATCCTCGCCCGTCTGGCCGACCGCCACCGCCCCGACCGGGTGCTCGACGGCGTGGTCGCCTCGGCCGACGCGGTCGACGCCTTCTACTCGGGCGAGGTCGAGCACGCCATGCAGGTACCGGTCCGGCAGTTCGGCACCGAGCTCTTCACCGAGGGGTGGCGCCAGCTCCGCCGGATCCCCGCCGGCGGCACCCTGACCTACACCGGGTTCGCGGCTGCGATGGGCCGGCCCGACGCCGTGCGGGCGGCGGCGAGCGTGTGCGCCCGGAACGCCCCGGCGCTCTTCGTCCCGTGCCATCGGGTGTTGCGCTCGGACGGCACGCTCGGGGGCTTCGCGTGGGGGCTCGACGTCAAGCGGTCCCTGCTCGAACGGGAGTCGGTCGGCACCACGGCACTCGTCTGACTTGTACAAAACGCCCTAGAATGTACAGGTGAGCGAAGTGTCGATCTCCGAAGCCCGTGGCCGCCTGGCGTCGATCATCGACGACGCCCGGCACGAACCCGTCTACCTGACCCGGCGCAACAAGCGCGTCGCAGCCGTGGTCGACGCGGCCGTCCTCGACCGGTTGCTCGAGGCGGCGGAGGACCTGGACGACCTGGTCGCCTACGACGAAGCCGTTGCGGAGAGTGCCCGCATCGGTGGCGAGAACGTCAAGTGGGACGACCTCAAGCGCGAACTCGGTCTCGGGTGACGTACTCGGTCGAGGTCATCCCGGCCGCGCAACGCGTCATCCGCAAGCTCCCGCTCGACGGGCGACGGCGGATCGAGGGGCTCCTCGCGATCCTCGCCGAGCACCCCCGGCCACCCGCCGCACGCAAGCTCGTGAACCGGCCCGGGTGGCGGGTCCGCTCGGGGGACTACCGGCTGATCTACCGGATCGACGACGGCAAGCTCGTCGTGGTGGTCGTCGACGCCGGGCACCGGCGCGAGGTCTACCGGGATCGCTGACCGTCCGGCGCCCGAGCGGCGGGGTTCTGCCCCTGGAAGCGGGGGGAGACACGGACTCCCACGCCTGCGACACTCGGAGGACCGGTAATCCGCACGGTCCCCTCCGAGGCCCGACGCATCGCCGTCGACAGCTCGCAAAGGACCCCATGCTCCCTCCAGTCGACCGAACGGTCGTCTCCTCCGACGGCACCACCATCGCCGTCTCCGAGGCAGGGGACGGGCCGGCGGTCGTCGTCGTGGGCGGTGCCTTCGACCACCGCGGGACCCCGTACCTCGACCGCGTGGTCGCCGAGCTCGGCTCGACGCACCGCGTGGTGACCTACGACCGCCGTGGTCGCGGTGCCAGCGGTGACTCCGCGACGTGGGCCATCGAGCGCGAGGTCGACGACCTGCGGGCCGTCGTCGAGAGCATCGGCGCACCGACCACCGCCGTCGGCATCTGCGTCGGCGCCGGTGTCGTGCTGCACGGGCTCGCCACCGGACTGCCGGTCGACGGCGCCGTCCTGTGGGAACCGCCGTACCGTGCCTCGGTCGACCCGCACGCCGACGACGTCGTGTTCGCGGACCTGCTCGACGAACACGTCGGTGCCGGCCGCCGGGCCCAGGCTGTCCGCGGGTTCCTGACCCAGGTACTCGGGGTCCCGATGGGCCAGGTCACGGCACTGCGGCTCAAGGGGTCGCTCTGGCGCTCCCTGGTGGTCGACGCCCACGTGCTGAGCCGCGAGGTCCGGGTGCTGAACGGCCTCGCCGTGCCGGAGCGCGTTGCCGCCGCGGTCGGTGTGCCGGTGCTCGTCGGCGCCGGTGGCGACGGACTCGAGTGGATGCGACGAGCCGCCCGCGCCCTCGTCGACGCGGTGCCCGGTTCCGAGTACACCGAGGTCCCCGGGCAGGGACACGTCCCCGCCCCGGCCGCCCTCGGAGCCCTGATCGACCGCGTCCGGAGCCGGATCGTCTCGCCCAGCAGCTGACTGCGAGAGGATGGGCGGGTGAACGCACCCCGCCTCGGTCTCCTGCTCGACGTCGACGGGCCCATCGCCAGCCCGGTCTCCCGCACCATCGCGATCCCGAGCATCGTCGCGGACCTCGTCGCGCTCGCCGCCGAGGGCATCCCGATCGTCTTCAACACCGGCCGCAGCGATGCGTTCATCCGCTCCGAGGTCGTCGGTCCGCTGCTCGCCGGGGGTCTCGCCGAGGGTGGCCGGGTCCACGCCGTCTGCGAGAAGGGTGCCGTGTGGTGCTCGATCGGTCCGCAGTACGACGGCGGCATGGGTGAGCTGACCGTCGCCGAGGACCTCGCGCTGCCGCGGGACTACGCCGACGAGATGCGCGAGCTGGTCCGCGACGAGTACGCCGACCTGGTGTTCTTCGACGAGACGAAGCGCGCCATGGTGTCGATCGAGCAGCGCGTCGAGGTGCCGAACGCCACCTACCTGGCCCGCCAGCCGGAGTTCGACGCGAAGGCCATGGCCGCACTCGAGCGTCGCGGGCTCGGTGTCCGCCGCCTCGACGACGTCCGACCCGACGCCGACGGCGCCGTGCAGTGGCGCATCGACCCGACGATCATCTCGACCGACGTCGAGTCCGACCGCAGCGGCAAGGACCTGGGGGCCGAGCGCTCGCTCGAGCTCCTCGGGCAGGACGGCGAGCTCCCGGTCACCTGGCGCACCGTGGGGGACTCCCGCAGCGACTACGCCATGGCGGACTGGCTGCACGCCCACGGCCACGAGGTCGCGCACGTCGACGTCCGTCCCGCCGACGGGGTGCCGGCCACGCCGTACCCGGTGCTCACCGCGCCCGACGGCGTGATCCACGACGAGGCCGGAGCCCGGTTCCTGGCGGACTGGCGCGCCGGCCGCTGACGCGAGCACACCCGCATCCCGCTGACGCGGCCACAACCGCGCCCCGCTGACGCAACCGCAGCCCTGGACGCACCCATCGGCCGGCCGAGCGCTGCGCGCCGGACCGCCACCGCGCCTCCCGGCCGTCACCGGACCGGCCCACCGTCCGGGCGGACGCTTTGCGTGACACAGTGGTACACCAGTACCCTTCCGAGGTCCGCAGCCAGCCGATGACGGGATCCACCCCATGGCAACGAAGCTCCGCATCAAGTCGATCGAGGCCTCCCTGGCCGACTCCGAGGAGCAGGGCAGGTCCCTGAAACGCTCCCTGAAGACGTTCGACATCGCCGCGATGGGGATCGCGGTCGCCGTCGGCGCCGGCATCTTCTCGGTCGGCGCGAACGCCGCCGCGAACTTCGCCGGGCCCGGCGTCATCATCTCCTTCCTGCTCGCCGCCGTCACCTGCGGCCTGGCGATCATGTGCTACGCCGAGTTCGCGTCGACGATCCCCGTCGCCGGCTCCGCGTACACGTTCACCTACGCCACGATGGGTGAGCTGCTCGCCTGGATCGTGGGCTGGGACCTCATCCTCGAGACCCTCACGGCCAGCGCCGTGATCGCGAAGTACTGGGGCATCTACCTCAGCGAAGCGTTCAAGGTGTTCGGCGTCGACCTGCCCAGCACGATCCAGCTCGGTCCGATCCCGTTCACCTGGGGGCCGGTGCTCATCGTCGGGATCTTCACGGTGCTCCTCGCCTTCGGCACCCGCCTGTCGTCGCGGGTGTCGGCGGTCATCACGGTCATCAAGGTCGCCATCGTCGTGTTCGTCATCGTCGCCGGTGCGTTCTTCGTCAAGGCCGCGAACTTCACCCCGTTCATCCCGCCGGCCGAGCCCGCCAAGGGTGCCGAGGGCAGCGTCTGGACGCAGTCACTCGTGTCGTGGTTCACCGGTGCGGAGCCCGCCCAGTACGGCGTCTTCGGCCTGCTCGCCGCGGCGTCCCTGGTGTTCTTCGCCTTCATCGGGTTCGACGTCGTCGCCACCAGTGCCGAGGAGACCGAGAACCCGCAGAAGACGCTGCCCCGCGGCATCTTCATCGGCCTCGGCATCGTGACCCTGCTCTACGTCGGCGTCAGCATCGTCATCACCGGCATGGTCTCGTACCAGCGCCTGGCCGAGGAGGACACACCGTCCCTGGCGTCGGCGTTCAACATCGTCGGGCTGCCGTGGGCCGCCGGCATCATCGCCATCGGCTCCCTGATCGGGCTGACCACCGTCGTCATGGTGCTGCTGCTCGGGCTGTCCCGCATCGTCTTCTCGATGAGCCGCGACGGCCTGCTGCCCCGCTGGTTCTCGAAGACCAACCCGAAGACGCAGACCCCGGTGCGCGTGCAGGTCGTCGCCGGTGTCGTCGTGGCGCTGCTGGCCGGGTTCACCGCGGTCGACAAGCTCGAGGGCATGATCAACATCGGCACGCTGTCCGCGTTCGTCCTGGTGTCGATCGGCATCGTCGTGCTGCGTCGGTCGCGGCCCGACGCGCCGCGGGCCTTCCGGGTGCCGTGGTCGCCCGTGCTGCCGATCATCTCGGCGGTGCTGTGCTTCTGGCTGATGCTGAACCTCGAGGTCGAGACCTGGCTCCGGTTCGTCGTCTGGCTGGCCATCGGCTTCGTCATCTACTTCGGCTACAGCCGTCGCCACAGCCGCGTCGGCGCGTAGCGGCGGCGAGCAGCAGCACACCGAACGCGAGCATCACGACGGCGACCAGGCCGTCGAACACCCGCCAGGTCAGCGGCTTCTCGAACAGCGGCCGCAGCAGGCGTCCGCCGAACCCGAGGGCCCCGAACCACAGGCAACTCGCCGCGACGGCACCGATCGTCCAGAGCCACCGGTCGTCCGCACCCTGCTGGTTCGCCACCGACCCGAGGAACACCAGCGTGTCCAGGTAGACGTGCGGGTTCGCCCACGTGAAGACGAGCATGGTCAGCACGGCCGTCCGCATGGTCACCACCTGGCCGGGAGGCGCGGTGCGCGTCCGCCCCGCCGCCACCGTCGTGCCGGTGGTCGCGTCCACCCCCGCGCCCGCGTCCGTGCTGGCGCCCACCACACCGTCGTCGGCCGCCTCGTCGGCGACCCGCATCGCGTCCCCCGAGGGCCGCAGCGCACGCCGCGCCGCGAGCACCCCGTACGTGAGCAGGAACGCGGCACCGACGAACCGGATCACCAGGAGCGCCACGGGGAACCGCTCGACCACGGCGCCGACCCCGAGCACCCCGGCGACGATGAGCAGCGCATCCGAGACCGCGCACACCACGACGGCAGCGGCCACCACCCGGAGCCCGGCGCTCACGGCGAGGCGCAGCAGGTACGTGTTCTGCACACCGATCGCGACGATCAGTGCGAGGCCGGTGCCGAGGCCGGAGAGCAGGGGCAGGAGCGAGGTCACGATCCGACGCTAGGGCCGCAATGCGGTGTAGTACAGCTCACGTTCCTGCAGCACCGTAAGATCAGCTGCATGACCCGGTTCCAGCGCGAGCACCTCGAGACGCTGCTCGCCGCCGTCGACCACGGCACGCTCGACGCGGCGGCCCGTGCGCTGGCGATCACCCCGTCGGCGGTCTCGCAGCGGATCAAGTCGATGGAGCAGCAGGTCGGCCGGGTGCTGCTCCAGCGCACCACCCCGGTGCGCCCGACCGCGGACGGCGCAGTCGTGCTCCGGCACGCACGGCAGGTCCGGCTGCTCGACGAGGAGACCTCCCGAGCCCTCGGCGGTGGATCGTCGGTGGTGCCGTCGATCCCGCTGGCCGTGAACGCCGACTCGCTCGGCACCTGGTTCCTCGACGCCCTCGCCCTCGTCCGGGCCGACACCGAGGTTGTCTTCGACCTGCACCGTGAGGACCAGGACCGCACCGCCGAGCTGCTCCGCGCCGGCACGGTGATGGGTGCCGTGACGGCCGAGGCGGATCCGGTGCAGGGCTGCTCGTCGGTGCCGCTCGGGATCGACCGGTACCGGGCGGTGGCGTCCCCGGCGTTCGTCGCCCGCTACCTCGGCGACACCGGCACCGAGCGGCGGATGCTCCGGCGGCTCGACGAGGTCCCGCTCGTCGACTACGACCGCGACGACGACCTGCAGCAGGGGTACCTGCGTCAGGTCCTCGGCCACGCTCCCGGCGGCCCGCGCCACTTCGTCCCGACCTCCGCCGACTTCGCCCGTGCGGTCACGCTCGGGTTCGGGTGGGGGCTGCTGCCCGAGGCGCAGTGCCTCGAGGCGATCGACCGCGGTGTCCTGGTCGAGCTGGCACCGGGTCGGCACGCCGACGTGGCGCTGTGGTGGCAGCGCTGGAACCTGGCGTCACCCCTGCTCGAACGGGTCACCGGCGCCGTCCGTGCGACCGCGTCGTCGCGACTGCACCCCGCGCGTCAGCGTCAAGACTGACAGCGCGGACACCAGTACGTGTCGCGCAGGGTGAGCTCCGAGTCACCGAGTTCCCCGTGCCGGATCGGTGTCCCGCACCGCAGACACGGCTTGCCGGCACGGCCGTAGACCCAGAACCGTCGCCCGGGGCGGTCGACGCCGGTGGTCACACGGGCACTGCGGTCGCGGTTCGCCAGGATCAGTCGGCTCGCGAGCGTGATCGTCCGCGCCGGGTCCGGCACCTGCCCGACCGGACGCGTCGGCAGCACCCCGCGCAGGAAGCAGAGTTCGTTCCGGTACACGTTGCCGAGCCCGGCGAGCACCCGCTGGTCGAGCAGTGCCAGCCCGACCGGGCGTTCGGGGTCCTCGGTCAGGTTGGCGAGCGCGAGGTCGGCGTCCCAGTCGGGGCCGAGCAGGTCCGGCCCCAGGTGTCCGACGACCTCGGACTCCTGGTCGCGCGGCACGACCTCGAGCACTCCGAGGGCGAAGCCGACGGTGGAGACCCCCTCGGCGTCCAGGATCGCCCGGGCCTGGTGCGCCGGACGTCGCCAGCGGTCACCGGGCGCGTAGACGTCCCACCGGCCCTCCATCTTCAGGTGCGAGTGCACGGTCAGGTCGCCGATGCGGTGCAGCAGGTGCTTGCCGCGGGGGACGACCTCGTCGACGGTGCGGCCGACCAGGTCGAGGGTCGCGAACGCGGGGACGCGGAAGTCACTCTTCGTCAGGACCTTGCCCGCCAGCGCGGTGTGCAGGCGGCGGGCAGCCCGGTAGACGGTGTCGCCTTCAGGCACGGGTCACCTCCGGCACGTGGTCGCTGCACTGCCGGGAGGCGCGGCTCGCCTCACACACGGAGCCGCAGCCCCTGCGGGGTCGCCGTGAACCCCGCGGCCCGGAGCGCGCCGCCGAGCGGCGTCTCGAGCACGAAGTCCCCGTCGACCCGCTCGACCGAGAGCTTCCGCAGCCCGGTCCGGACGATGCCGGCGATCGAGGCGGCCGCGGCAGCGAGGTCGGCGGCGTCGTCGGTGAAGGTCAGCACCGACTTGCCACCGCGCTCCACGTACACGGTGAGCTTGCCGTCGACGGTCGTGACGAGGGCACCCGCCTTGCGCCCGGGCCGGTGGCCCCGAGCGGTCTTCGCGCCGCTGCCGACCGCGGTCTCAGGCGGGGCGGCTTCGACGTCGTCGACCACGAGACCGGGGTCGGCGTCGCCCGTCGGCCACGGCAGCGAGGCCCCGAACGGGTTCGCCGGGTCGGTCGCGGCGAGTGTGAGCGCCTCGCGCTTCCGGTCCGGGTCGTCGCGCTCGTCGTCGCCGAGTTCGCGGGCGTAGGTCCGCAGCCGGTCGACGGTCGGGCCGGTGGCGAACTGGGCGGCACCGAGCCCCTCGACGAAGTACCCGCGACGGGCCCGGCCGGACTCCTCGAAGCGCGAGAGCACCCGGTACACCCCGGCGAAGCCGCCGCGGACACCTTCGACCTGCACGGCACCGCGGGTGACGACGCCGTAGCGTTCGAGCAGCTGTTCGGCGGTCGCCGCGGCCCGCACGGTCGAGTCGGACTCGGCCAGCGGCAGGAGCGACCAGCGACCCCCGACGGACGGCGGCCCGGACTGCGTCGGCATCGTCGGACGCCGACGGCCGCGGTAGGCCCGAGCACGCGGAGCGCTCGAGCTCTTCGCCTTGCCGCCGAGCATCGAGCGCAGCGGGGCGAACGTGTCGTTCGTGATCTGCCCGGCCCAGACCAGGTCCCAGAGCGCGGTGGTGAGCGCCTGGTCGTCACTGCTGCCCACGGCCTGGCCGAGCTGCCGGAAGAAGTACGCGCCACCGCCGGCCAGGGCGCCGAGCACGTCCCGCTGCAGCTCGGTCGTCTCGTCCCCGGAGGGCTCGGCGAGCGTCGTCGCCGCGGTGTCGGCCAGGTGCAGGCGCACCCAGCCGTCGTTGCCCGGCAGGGTGCCCCCGCCGGACCACAGGACCTCGCCGGTGGCGGTGAGTTCGTCGAGCATGCTCGTCGAGTAGTCGGTGACACGGGACGGCAGTACCAGGGTCTCCCAAGCGCTGGCGGGCAGGGCGACCCCGGCGAGCTGGTCGATCACCTGCAGGACGCCGTCGACGCCGCGGAGCCCGCCGCGGGTCCCCGGGGTCTGCACGTGCTGCCACGCGGGCAGGAACCGGGCGAGGGTGTCCGGCGAGACCGGTTCGACCTCGTGCCGCAGCGCTGCGAGGGACTTCGTGCGGATCCGTCGCAGGACCTCGGCGTCACACCACTCGGCACCCTGGCGGTCGGGTCTGAACTCGCCCTCCACCACCCGGCGGTCGGCGACGAGTCGGCGCAGGGTGTCCTGCACGACGGCGATGCCCAGCCCGAGGCGACCGGCGGCCTCCTGCGCGGAGAACGGCCCGTGCGACCGGGCGTAGCGGCCGATCAGGTCACCGAGGGGATCGGCCACGGGCTCGATGAACGCCGTGGGCACACCGATCGGCAGCGGGACCCCGAGGGCGTCCCGCAGACGGGCGGCGTCCTCGATCACGGCCCAGCGCGTCGCCCCGGCGTGCGAGAACGACAGCACTCGGCGGTCCCGCTCCAACACCTGGAGCGTGCTGCGCAGTTCGGCGGTGGCCGCTGGACGGTCAGCGGTGTCGGCGAGCCAGCTCCGGTCGACCGCTTCGTCGAGGTCGAGCGCGCCGACGAGCCGCAGCACGTCCACGAGCCCCTCGGCGTCACGGGCACGGCGGTCCGGCGACAGCCGCTGCAGGTCGCGCTCCACCGAGGTGATGACCGCCGGGTCGAGCAGCTCGCGCAGCTCCGCGCGGCCGAGCAGCTCGCCGAGCAGGGTCGAGTCGAGCGACAGGGCCGCTGCCCGGCGTTCGGCGAGCGGGGTGTCGCCCTCGTACATGAAGGCCGCGACGTACCCGAACAGGATCGACCGGGCGAACGGCGACGGCTGTTCGGTCTCGGTCTCGACCAGGCGGATCCGACGTCCGGCGATGTCGTCGGCGATCCCGAGCAGCGCGGGCACGTCGTAGACGTCCTGCAGCACCTCGCGCACGGTCTCGAGCACGATCGGGAACGTCGGGTACTTCTGCGCGACCTCGAGCAGCTGCGAGGCCCGCTGCCGCTGCTGCCAGAGCGGCGACCGCTGCCCGGGGTTCCGTCGGGGCAGCAGCAGGGCGCGCGCCGCACATTCACGGAACCGCGCGGCGAACAGCGCCGAGCCCCCGACCTCGTCGGTGACCAGGGCCTCGAGGTCGTCGCGCTCGAACACGAACAGGTCGGCACCCGGTGGCTCGGCGTCGGTCTCCGGGATGCGGACGACGATGCCGTCGTCGGCCGCCATCGCGTCACCGTCGATGCCGTGCCGTTCGCGCAGCCGTGCGGCGACCGCCAGGGCCCACGGCGCGTGCACCTGCATGCCGTAGGGCGAGTGCAGGATGAGCCGCCAGTCCCCGAGCTCGTCGCGGAACCGCTCGATGACGAGCGTGGTGTCGTTCGGCACGTGACCGGTGGCCGCGCGCTGGTCGCGCAGGAAGGTCAGCAGGTTGGTGATCGCGCGCTCGTCCAGTCCACCGGCGGCGACGCGGGCGCGGGCGTCGTCGTCCGAGGCGCCCTCGACCTCGCGCACGAACGCACCGGTCGCACGGCCGAGCTCGGCGGGCCGGCCGATGCCGTCGCCCTTCCAGAACGGCACGCGTCCGGGCTGCCCGAACGCCGGGCTCACGACGACGCGGTCGTGGGTGATCTCCTCGATCCGCCAGCTCGTCGCACCGAGGGCGAAGACGTCGCCCACGCGCGACTCGTAGACCATCTCCTCGTCGAGCTCGCCGACGCGGGACGCCTTCTCGCCGACCATGAAGACGCCGAACATGCCGCGGTCGGGGATCGTCCCGCCGCTCGTCACCGCGAGGCGCTGCGCACCGGGGCGCCCGGTCAGGGTGCCGTGCACGCGGTCCCAGACCAGCCGTGGCCGGAGTTCGGCGAACTCGTCGCTCGGGTACCGGCCCGTGACCAGGTCGAGCGTCGCCTCGAACGCCGATCGGGGCAGGCCGCTGAACGGGGCGCTCCGCCGTACGAGCTCGAACCAGTGCTCGACGTCGAGTGTGTCGATCGCCCCGGCCGCCACGGTGTGCTGCGCCAGGACGTCGAGCGGGTTCGCCGGCACCGAGATCGACTCGATCTGGCCCGTGACCATCCGCTCGACCGTGACCGCGCTGTTGACCAGGTCGGCGCGGTGCTTCGGGAACAGCACGCCGCGGGAGATCTCGCCCACCTGGTGGCCGGCACGACCGACGCGCTGCAGGCCGCTCGCGACCGAGGGCGGCGCCTCGACCTGGACGACCAGGTCGACCTCGCCCATGTCGATGCCGAGCTCGAGTGAACTCGTCGCGACGACGCACCGCAGCCGACCGGACTTCAGGTCGTCCTCGATGATCGCGCGCTGGTCCTTCGACACCGAGCCGTGGTGCGCGCGGGCGAGCACCGGGACCGAGGCGTCCGAGCCCCCGCCGCCCGTCTGCCCGGACCCGCCGATCAGCTGCGCCGGCGGGCGCTTGGCCCCCTGGGGCGCGACGGCGTGCGCCGAGGTGCGGGCCGGTGACTGCGGTCGGCCCCGCGCCGCGGGGAGCCCGTCGTCGTCCGGGGACGCACCCGCCGGCACCAGCACGCCGTCACCGGCGGCGGCGAGCACGCGTTCCTCGTGGATCTCGTTGAGCCGAGCCGTGAGTCGTTCGGCCAGCCGCCGCGAGTTCGCGAACACGATGGTCGAGCGGTGTTCCTCGATCAGGTCGACGACGCGCTCTTCGACGTGCGGCCAGATCGACCCGTTCGTCGGCGACTCGGACGCGTCCGCGCCGACCGGCGGCGCCCCGAGCTCGGTCATGTCGTCGACGGGCACGACGACCCGCAGGTCGAAGGTCTTCTGCGCGGGCGGCGCGATGATCGTCACCGGTGCACGGCCGCCGAGGAACCGCGCGACCTCTTCCGGCGGGCGGACGGTCGCGGACAGCCCGATGCGCTGCACGGGCTTGTCGAGCAGGTCGTCGAGGCGCTCGAGCGACACGGCCAGGTGTGCGCCGCGCTTGGTCGAGGCGACCGCGTGGACCTCGTCCACGATGACCGTGTCGACGTTCACCAGGGTCTCGCGCGCCTGCGAGGTGAGCATCAGGTAGAGCGACTCGGGCGTGGTGATGAGGATGTCCGGCGGCTGGCGCAGGAGCTTCTGGCGGTCGGACGACGGGGTGTCACCGCTGCGCACACCGACCGTGACGTCGGGCGGTTCGGTGCCGAGGCGCCGTGCGGTCTGGGTGATGCCGACGAGCGGGCTCCGCAGGTTGCGCTCGACGTCGACGCCCAGGGCCTTGAGCGGCGAGACGTAGAGCACGCGCGTGCGCTGCTTCGCCGGCGGGCGGTCCGTCGCGCTGATGAGCCGGTCGATCGACCACAGGAACGACGCCAGGGTCTTGCCGGAGCCGGTCGGGGCGATCACGAGTGCGTGCTGCCCGGTCGAGATGGCGTCCCACGCCCCGGCCTGCGCCGGTGTCGGTGCATCGAAGGCGCCGCGGAACCACTCGGTGGTCGCGGGGGAGAAGCGCTCGAAGACGTCCGTCATGGTCCGTCCCATCCTGCCCGCCACCACCGACAGCAGTCCGAGCGCACGTACCCCTTGACAGAGCGATAGTTACCGATCTATCGTAAACACATCGCGATACGACGAAGACGATCAGGTCAGACCGGTCGCGAGCCGACTCAGCACGACGAAAGGACTCCTCATGCGCCCCTCGTATGACGACAACAGCAACACGTCCCCCCGCGACCAGCGCGGGTTCGGCCCGCGCGGCCCCCGCTTCGGCGGCGCGCGGCAGCACCACGGCGCCGGCTTCCCCGGCCGTGACCGCGGTGACCACGACCACGGCGGCCGCGGCTTCGGTGGCCGCGGGTTCGGCCCCGGCTTCGGCCCGGGCATGGGCTTCGGCCCCGGTTTCGGCGGGCCCGGTTTCGGCCGCGAACGCCGTCGCCGCGGTGACGTCCGTCTCGCGATCCTCGGCCTGCTGGCCGAGGGCCCGCAGAACGGGTACGCCGTGATCAAGACCATCGCCGAGCGCACCGGTGGTGCCTGGAAGCCGAGCCCCGGCTCGGTCTACCCGACGCTCCAGCAGCTCGTCGACGAAGACCTCGTGGTCTCGTCGGGCGACGGCCGCAAGACGCTCTTCGAGCTCACCGACGCCGGCAAGGCCGAGACCGAGGCCAAGGCCGACGAGATCGCTGCGGCACTCGACGGGGCCCCGGGCATCCCGGACGCCCAGCGCGAGTTCTTCGAGGCACTCCGGAAGACCATGGGCGTCCTGCAGATGTACCGCAGCACCGCGACCGAGGAACAGGCCAAGGCCGCCACGGCCAAGGTGGACCAGCTCCGCAAGGACCTGCTCCAGATCCTGGCCGACTGACGGACGTCACCCATGACGGACAGGAGGCCCGGTGCCAGCTGGCACCGGGCCTCCTGTCCGTCGTCGTGCGCCTACCCCGCGCCGACGAAGGCGGCCACGTCCGCCAGTTCCGCCGTCGACACGGCGTGCGGCAGGCCCGCGTAGGTGCGGTCGGTCACGTCGGTGTGCGCTGCGGCCCACGCCTGCGTCCGGGCGGTGGCCTCGGGCGGGATCACCGGGTCGAGGTCGCCGTGCCCGAGGAACACCCGCGGCCGCACGGCCGACACGGCCTCGTCGCGGGAGTCCGTGACGCCCGGCACGACGAAGCCCGAGAGCGACACCGCGAACGCGAACGCCGCGGGTCGGGCACGCAGCAGCTGGAGCGCCATCGAGCCGCCCTGCGAGAATCCGAGCAGCCCGATCCGCGGGTGGTCGGCGGCGACGGAGTCGATCCAGTCGAGCACCTCGGCGGTCGCGGCGTCCACCGCCTCGGGCGCAGGGGAGCCGGGCGTGCCGAGCGGGTACCAGCTGAAGCCGGGTCCCCACGGCATCGGCGCCCGGAGCGACGCGACCGTCCACGCGGGCGGCAGTGCGGGGGCGAGGCCGAGCAGGTCGTGCTCGTTCGACCCGACCCCGTGCATCGCCACGAGCAGGGGTGTGCCCCGCCGGTCCGAGGTACTCCGGGTCCACTGCACCAGGTCCGCATCGATCATGTGGACAACGCTAACCATCCCCAACTCCCGCGCCTTCCGCCGAACTCGCCGCCGTCCCTGGTAGACACGGTGCATGTCCTCGCTGCGCACCCCCGATCCCGACTCCGGCTGGCTGTCCGACGAGGAGCTCGCGAACGTCCGCCGTCGTCTGCCGATCTGCTACGTCGAGGCGGTCCCCGTCCGCACCGACGGCCTCGGCGTCGTGACCGAGGTCGGCGTGCTGCTGCGTGTCTCCCCGAGCGGTTCGATCGCCCGCACCCTGGTGTCCGGTCGTGTGATGTTCGGCGAGTCGATCCGCACCGCGCTGTTCCGCCACCTCGAGAAGGACCTCGGGCCGATGGCGTTCCCGCAGCTGCCCTCGAGTCCGACGCCGTTCACCGTGGCCGAGTACTTCCCGCTGCCCGGCGCCTCGGTGTACACCGACGAGCGGCAGCACGCGATCTCGCTGGCGTACGTCGTCCCCGTCACGGGGACGTGCGAGCCCCGGCAGGACGCCCTCGAGCTCACGTGGATGACCCCGATGGAAGCCGCGTCCGACGCCGTCGCCGACGAGATGGAAGGCGGCCGCGGCGCACTGCTCCGCGCCGGCCTGGCATCGGTCGGAGCCCTGCACTAGTCCGACCGGGGCGTCCGCGCCCGGCGCACGACGAAGCCCCCGGATCCGATCGGATCCGGGGGCTTCGCAGCGCGGTTGCGAACCGGCTTCAGTGCTTGTCGTCCTTGAAGCTGTCGGCGACGCCGTGCGCGGCGTCCTTGACGTCGGTGACGCCCTGCTTCGCCGAGGCCTTGCCCTGGTCGGTCTGGCCTTCGGCCTTCAAGCGGTCGTTACCGGTCGCGTTGCCGGCGGCTTCCTTGACCTTGCCTGCCGCCTTCTCAGCGGCGTTCTTGATGTCATCGATGCCAGCCATAGGCACTCCTTCCAGAAGCGGACGTGTTCCCCGTCAGCCGCTTGCGCGGCATCCGGTGAAGCAGACCGTACGCCCGGTGGAGTACCCCACCCCCAGCCCCCGCCAAGGTTCGCCAGCACGCTCACGCAAAACACCGGTGTTCACGGATCACACCCCGGGATGCGGGGGTTCGAAACGTGAACACCGGTGTCTTGCGGGCATCGACGCGCTCAAGCCGAGCGGGTCAGACCGCGGGGGTCAAGCGCGCAGGTCAGTGGCGGTCGGCAGCGCCGGCCGGACGGGAGGCGCGGCGCGAGCCACCACGACGGTTGCCGCCCGACTCGTTGCCGGACCGACCCGCGGCGTAGCCGCCCTCGGACGACCAGACGGCCGACGAGCCGCCGCGCACGACGTCGCTGCTGCCTGAGCGACGGTTGCCGCCGCTGCGGCGACCACCGGTCGAACCGGCGGCCGCGGCACCGGAGCGCCCGGCACCCTCGGTCCGTGCGCCACGGGCCGGACGGCCCTGACGGCCCCCGGCCGAACCGGCGGACTCGCCAGCCGAACCGGAGCGCGCGGTCTGCGCCGCACCTCCCGACCGACCGCCGCGACCACGGCGACGACCGCCGCCGTCACCGGCGGACTCGGCCGAACGCTGCTTGGGCTGACGCTGCTGGGTGGGCTGCTCCTCGGCCACGTGGCGGATCGGAGCGACCTCGCCGACGAGCGCGGTGACGGCCGGGGAGGTCGCCGAGACGTGCTGCGGCGTGACCTTGATCGCGGCTGCACGCATCATCTGCGCGACGTCGCGACGCTCGGCGGGCATCGTCACCGTGACGACGTCACCGGACGAACCGGCACGCGCCGTGCGGCCCGAGCGGTGCAGGTACGCCTTGTGCTCGGTGGGCGGGTCGACGTGCACGACGAGCTCGACGTTGTCGACGTGCACACCGCGGGCGGCGACGTCGGTGGCGACGAGCACGAGGGCCTCACCGGAGGAGAACTTCGCGAGGTTGCGCTCACGGGCGCCCTGCGACAGGTTGCCCTGCAGGTCGACGGCCGGGATCCCCTGGCTGCTGAGCTGCTTGGCGAGGCGCTTGGCGTGGTGCTTCGTGCGCATGAAGAGGATGCGGCGACCGTTGCCCGAGGCGAGGGCGCTCACGAGGTGCTTCTTCGCGTCGGCGTCGGCGACCTCGAACAGGTGGTGGGTCATCGCCTCGACGGGGCTGTTCGCCTCGTCGACGGAGTGCATCACCGGGTTGTGCAGGAACTTCTTGACGAGCTTGTCCACGCCGTTGTCGAGCGTGGCGGAGAACAGCAGTCGCTGCCCGTTCTCGGGCGTCGCCTGCATGATCTTGGTGACGCCGGGCAGGAAGCCCATGTCGGCCATGTGGTCGGCCTCGTCGAGGACGGTGACCTCGATGTCGCCCAGGTTCACGTGACCCTGCTGCATCAGGTCGGCGAGGCGACCCGGGCAGGCGACCACGACGTCGACGCCGCCGCGCAGGGCGTCGACCTGACGACCCTGACCGACGCCACCGAAGATGGTCGTGGTGTTGAGGCCCATGGCCTTGGCGAGCGGGGCGAGGGCGACGTCGATCTGCGTCGCGAGCTCACGCGTCGGTGCGAGCACCAGGGCGCGGGGGCGGCCGGCGCGGCGCTTGCGGCCGCTGGCGGCGAGGCGGGCGACGAGCGGGATCGCGAAGGCGATGGTCTTGCCGGAGCCGGTGCGGCCGCGGCCGAGGACGTCCTTGCCCTGCAGGGAGTCCGGGAGGGTGTCCGCCTGGATGGGGAACGCCATGTCCTTGCCCTGGTCGGCGAGGACGGAGACCATCGGCGCGGGGACGCCGAGGTCGGAGAAACGGATGTCTTCGGTGGTCATGGTGACCTTTCGAGCCGGAGCAGTCCGGCTGTGGGCGCGCTCTGAGGCAGCGCGCGGGCGGGATGCGCGCCAACGGATGTGGCTGGCGCAGTCGCCGCAGCAGAGAAGCCTGGGCACCTTCGTGAGGTGCTCGATCATCGACCAGAGTCCGGAGACAGGTGGTCGGGAGTTCGGGGCGTCCGTACGACGCACGAGGCGATCGGCGCCTCGAGTACGACCAGCATAGCGTGCACATCCCCGGAACGACGAGGGCGGGGTCGTTCGCCCTGCGCGTGCGAGGATTCCGGGGTGCGCATGCGATCCGTCCTGTTGACCACCGCGATGGCCCTGGTGGCCGTCCTCGGCACCGCCGGCTGCGCCGAGGCCGCCACGACCAGCGCGGCCGGGAGCTACCGCAACCTGCCGACCTCGGGCCGCGTGGACTACCAGCTCGGCGGCGGGTACACCCCGCCCTCCGGCGTGACGATCGTCGAGCGCGACAGCACCGACCGCCCGGCGAAGGGCAAGTACAACATCTGCTACGTCAACGGGTTCCAGACGCAGCCCGAGGCCGCCCGCACGTGGAAGAAGTCGTACCCGTCGGCGATCCTCCGCGACCGCGCGGGCAAGCCGGTCTCGGACCCGGGATGGCCGGACGAGATGCTCCTCGACACCCGGACCGCGGCCAAGCGTGCCCTGATCACGAAGGTGCTCGCGAAGACCGTCGCCCGCTGCGGTGACCGCGGGTTCGACGCGGTGGAGTTCGACAACCTCGACTCGTGGACCCGGAGCGGCAAGCGGCTCACCCGTGCCGGCAACCTGGCGCTCGCGAAGTCGCTCGTCGCCAAGGGGCACCGGCACGGCCTGGCCGTCGGGCAGAAGAACACGCCGCAGCTCGGGGCGTCCGGCCGGAAGCAGACCGGGTTCGACTTCGTCGTCGCCGAGGAGTGCGTGCAGTACCGGGAGTGCGCCGCGTACACGAAGGCCTACGGCAAGCGGGTCATCGACGTGGAGTACGCGGACACCCTCGAGCGCTCGTGGGGGTCGGTGTGCGGGCTGAAGAGCCGTCCGGCCATGACGATCCTGCGCGACCGCGACCTGGTGACCCCGAAGGACGACGCGTACGTGTACGAGCACTGCTGAGCGCTCGAGACGTTCCTTCCCAGAACACCTGCGATGCCTGGTCGAATCGGGCGTACCGTGTCAGAACTTCCGACCGGGTACGCCCGGAACGACCAGGTACGCCCGGAAGCGCCAGCCCCGCCAGCCCCGCCAGCGCCAGCCCCGCCAGCGCTACGCCGGCCAGGCCTCGCGCAACGCGGTCGCGGCCTGGTCCGCCGACAGCCCCGCCGAGCGCGCCGCAGCGGCCAGGGCACGAGCGGCCTCGGCCACGGCGTCCGGCACCGCCGCCGGCCGCACCACCCGGGTACCGGCGCCCCGTGCGGTGTGCACGAGCCCGGCCTCCTCGAGCAGCTGGTAGGCCTTCGCGACGGTGCCGGCGGCGAGCCCGAGCTCGTCCGCCAGCCCACGGACGCTCGGCAGCCGTTCGCCGTCCACCAGGTACCCGGCGGTGATCTGTGCGGCGATCTGCGATCGGACCTGCTCGAACGGCGGCACGCGGCCACCGACGTCGAGGGCGACGAGTCCTGTCATGCGTTCCACCCTAGAAGTCGTACTGCTCGCCGACGGGGATCGGGACCGGCACGGTGTTGCCCGGAGGCGCGAGCGGGCACGCCCACGCCGGGTCGTACGCGCACGACGGGTTGTAGGCGAAGTTGAAGTCGAGCACGAGCGACCCGAGGTCGTCGCCGCCCAGGTCCGAGCCCTTGATGGTGTCGAGCAGGTAGCGCCCGCCACCGTACGTGCCGCGGGCCTTGCCGGCGCTGGCGTCCTTGACGGGGACGAACACCCCGCCCGCGTAGCCGCCGTGCTTCCAGACGTCGAGGGTGCCGACTCCGGGGACCCGCACGAGGCCGAGCCGGTCGAAGTGGACGACACCGTCGGTGCCGGTCTCGAAGTCGAACTCGGCGGGCTCCGTGGCCTCGATGCGGACCTGGAACCGCCACGCCGGGTCGTAGTCCGGCACCGGCAGCGACTCGAAGTCGCGGGCGTCCTCGTTGAGCAGGGGCGACGCCGGGTGCTCCGCGAACATCGCGTCCCGCGTCTCGCGCCAGAGCGCGTGCGCCGTCTGGGGGTCCGGGGTGGCGCGGACGCGGCGGTACAGGTCGAACGTCATCCGCCGCCAATCCGTCGTCGCCAGCGTGCTGCGCACGCGGTCGTCGGTCGTCGGCTCCTGGGGGCGCGTCTGGCTCACGTGGTCGAGGCTACGCCCGCTCCGCGGTGGACGGGAGGCCCGACCCGCGTCGCGTCACTCGCCGTCGGTCCGCCAGGTGGGCGCGAGGGCGCGCATCCGGAACGCCCGCCACTGCCAGATGACCCACATGCCGGGCCACAGGGCGAGCCCGAGGACGGCCGGTCGCATCCGGTAGGTCAGGCGGTCGAGCAGCAGGGTCCGGCCACCCGGCGCGGGGACGACGGCCATCCGGTGCGACATCGTCATCCGCCCGAACAACCCGGACGTGCCGCCGCCGTTGTCGCGCTGCACGGGGACTCCCTGGACCTCGTACAGGTCGAGGTCGACGTGCGTGTCGCCGCTCGGCACCAGCCCGAACGCGTCCGCGGTGATCGGGTGCGGGTGCCCCGGCTCCCAGCGCTCCGGGAACCCCCGGGGGTCGCGCGAGCGGTACGCCAGGAACGGCTTCGTCACCGCCACCATCACGGACGGGGACAGCAGGGCATCGCGCACGGCCTCGACCGGCGCGTCGAGGACGATCCGGAGGCCGACGTGCATGGCGGTGACGCTACGCCCGCGGGCTGGACGGTGCGCCGTGGCGGTGCGAGACGACGCAGCGGGGACGCCTCAGGCGTGCCGGGCCGACCGGCGGCGGGACCCCTCGGCGCGGTCGTGCCGCCGGAGCCGCTCGGCCAGCGAGAGCCGCACGGCCGGCCACTCCGACGCGATCACCGAGAACACCACGGTGTCGCGCAGCGTGCCGTCACGGCCGATCGCGTGGTTCCGGAGCACGCCGTCCTGCTTCGCGCCGAGGCCCGCGATGGCCGCCCGGGACTGCAGGTTGTGCCAGTGGGTGCGGAACTCGACCGCGATGCACTGCCAGGCCTCGAACGCGTGCGACAGCATGAGCAGCTTCGACTCGGTGTTGATCCCCGAGCGCTGCGCGGACCGGGCCAGGAACGTGCTGCCGATCTCGACGTGGCGGTTGCCCGGGTCGATGTTCATGAAGGTCGTCGCACCCACCACCCGTCCGGTCGGGCGGTCCCGCACGGCGAAGGGCACCATGCGTCCGGCCTCGTGCTCGGCGAGCCGCCGGTCGATCTCGGCCTCGACCTGTGCCGGGGCGGGCACCGAGGTGTACCAGGTGCGCCACAGATCGCCGTCCGCGACCGCCGCCCGCAGGTCTTCCGCGTGCTCCTGCCCGAGGGGCTCGAGCGTCACACGGTCGCCGGTCAGGGTGGGTACGGGGGCGATCTCCATGACCATGCATCCTAGGGTCGCCGACCCTGGTGGAACCCGGTCGGACAGCGACCCTGTGGAGAGGGACAGCATCGCTCGGACGGCTATCGTGACGGACGTGGCAGAACGCACCCAGGAGAAGTACCAGGTCCGGTTCGCGTGGGGTCCCGGAGGTGCGGCACGGATCGCCCACGGCACCCACCTGCTCGTCTGGGTCGACGCCCTGCCGCCGACCCCCGACGCCGCAGCACAGCGGCGCGCGCTGCGGAACGTGACCGCCCAGCTGCCGCAGGGGCCGGAGGTCGTGCTCGGCCACCTCGGCAACGCGGCGGCGGTCGCGGAACGCGTGACGGGCCTCCAGGCCGCACGCGGTGACCGCTGCGTCGTCGCGATCGTGGCCGCCGGGCTGCACCACACCGCAGCCCTCGACGACGCGGCCGAGGCGGCGGGGGAGTCCGTCGACGTGGCCGACGCACCCGACTTCGCCGTCGAGGACCTGCTCGCCGCCGGAGCCGTCGTCGACGCGCTCACCGAGGTCGGCATCGACCACACCTCACCCGAGGCCGCTGCGGCCTGCGCGGCGTACACGGGGCTGCGCCGTGCCGTGAAGCACCTGGTCAGCGCGTCCGAGGGAGCCGCCGTCCTGAGCCGTGACGACGTGCACGCGGCGCTCGCCGCGGGCCCCGACCTGCCCGTCCTGCGGGAATCGGGGGAGCGCGCGTAGCGTTCGCCCCGTCACGGAACCAGCGAGCGAAGGAGCAACGCCATGAAGGCAGTCGTCGGCGACACGGTGATCGCGGAGGCCCCCGAAGAGGACCTCATCAAGATCGAGGGCAACTGGTACTTCCCGCCGTCGAGCGTGAAGACCGAGCTCTTCACCGAGAGCCCCACCCAGTACCACTGCCCGTGGAAGGGCGACACCCAGTACTTCACGGTGAACGTCGACGGACAGGCGCTGCAGGACCGCGCGTGGTCGTACCCGACGCCGATCCCGTCGTCGTTCGACCGCGTCGGCAAGGACTACTCGGGCTACGTCGCGTTCTGGAAGGACGTCCAGGTCGTCGACTGACGACCGGTCGCCCCCTGACCGGCTGCGACTCAGCCGGTCAGGGTGAGCACGACCAGCGCGACGTTGAGCGCCACGATGACCGCCGCGATCACCCACGCCACCACGCGGGTGGTCGCGGCGTTCACGTCGGTCCCCATCACGCTCCGTCGCGACGTGTAGACCACCAGGGGCACGATCGCGAAGGCGATCCCGAAGCTCAGCACCACCTGGCTGACGACGAGCAGCATCGTCGCGTCGATGTTCAGCGCGAGCAGCACGATCGCCGGCACCAGGGTGATCGCGCGCCGGGCCACGAGCGGGATCCGCACGTGCAGCAGGCCCTGCATGATCTCCGCGCCGGCCATGCAGCCCACTGAGGTCGAGGCCAGGCCGGACGCGAGCAGGCCCACGGCGAAGAGCACCCCGACGACCGGGCCGACGTTCTCGGCGATGGCGCGCTGCGCACCGGGGATGGAGTCGGTGCCCTCGACGCCCGGCAGGGTGGCTGCCGCGAGGACGAGCATCGCGATGTTCACCCCGCCCGCGACGATCAGCGCGAGGCCGACGTCCCACCGGGTCGCGACGAGCACCCGGCGACGCTCCGGCCCGGCGGGGACGTCCCCGTGGCGGTCCCGGGCGAGCGCCGAGTGCAGGTACACCGCGTGCGGCATCACGGTCGCGCCGAGCATCGAGGCCGCCAGCAGCACCGACCCGGAGCCCTCGAACCGCGGCACGAGCCCGGCGACCAGGTCTGCCGGAGACACCCGGGCGAACAGCAGCCCGGCACAGAAGCCCACCGTCAGGATCGCGAGCATCGCCGTCACCACGGTCTCGAACAGGCGCGTGCCCCGGCGGCTGTGCAGGGTCAGCAGGAGCATCGAGACGAGCCCGGTGATGATCCCGCCGACCACGAGCGGCAGACCGAAGAGCAGGTAGAGCGCCAGCGCGCCGCCGATGACCTCGGCGATGTCGGTCGCGGCGGCGACGATCTCGGCCTGGCCCCAGAACAGCAGGCGCGGGGCGCGCCGCATCCGCAGGCCGAGGTGCTCGGGCAGCGACTTCCCCGTCACCACCCCGAGCTTGGCGGACAGGTACTGCACCACCACGGCGCTGGCGTTCGCGGCCACCAGCACCCAGAGCAGCAGGTACCCGTACTCGGCGCCGGCGGTCAGGTTGGCGGCGACGTTGCCCGGGTCGACGTACGCGATGGCCGCGACGAAGGCCGGTCCGAGCAGGGTGAGCCCGGCTGCGCGGCGACGCGGGGCACCGGATGGGTGCTCGTCGAGCCGGGGGCTGGCAGTGTCGGTCATGCACCGATCCTGCCAGAGAATTCGGCGTGCCGAATCTTTTTCTTCGACGTGTCGTGGTGCTCGCCGGACGCCGCTCGTGCGTGCGTGTTTCGGGTGGTCGCGATCAGTCGGCTGAGCCGCCGTCGGGCGACGGTTGGTGACCGCTCGGCGGGGGTGCGCGGGGTGTCGTGGCCGCTCGCGGAAGGCGGACGGGAGGCCCGTGGCGGCGCGGCCACGCGCCTCCTGGCCGCTCGGTTGGTCGCGACTCGTCGCTTGCGTTGCGTCCGGTGGTCACGAACTGTCGGCTGAGGCGCCGTCGGGCGACGGTTGGTGACCGCTCGGCGGAGGTGCGCGGGGTGTCGTGACCGCTCGTGCTCAGCTCGTCGTCACTCCGCGGCGCGGCGAGCGCGGTGCGCACGGACCTTCGCCCGGTTGCCGCACCGCTGCATCGAGCACCAGCGCCGCGTCCCACCGCGCGACGAGTCGTAGAACACCAGGCCGCAGTCCTCGGCCGAGCACCGGCTCAGCCGGGTCGGCCGGCCGTCGGCCTCGACGTCGTCGAAGCCGACCTCGGTGAAGAGCGCGACGGCATCGCGCGCCACGCTCGACAGGGCCTGCGCCAGGCGGACCCGGTTGGCTCCGGCGCGGCGTCGGCCACCCGGGAGGCTCGGGGGCACGTCCGGCAGGGCGGCGAACAGGTTGACGGTGTCGATGTCGTCGGGCGCGGGGCGCGTGCGGCCGGCGCCGGCACGCAGGCCCGCTGCCACGGCGGTGCGTTCCGCGGCGGTGCTCGCCGGCGCGGGGGCGGCGGCCACGGCGAGTCGGGCGATCGCGGCACGCAGGGCCCGGGCGTCCTGCAGCTCGCGGGCGCTGGCGCCGACGTCGATCGGCTCGGTGTGCTCGCTGAGCCACTCGTCCAGGTCGGCCGGGCTCGCGAGCAGCTCCCCGAGCTGCGACCGCGGTCGGCGTCCGGTGGGGTCGTCGGCGAAGCCACCCGTGTGCGCGAAGTCGAGCGCGATCCGTCCGGCGTCGAAGAACCAGGAGGAACCGGCGTCCGTGCGGATGTGCTGCCCCGTGTGCATCCGCCCAGGCTAACGGGTTACCGGCGCGCCTCCGTGCGTCGGGACCCTCATGCGGTAGTCGACGCCATCGTGGCCGCGTCGTCGTCCGCGGTCCGGCGCCGCCAGGTGATGACGTTCCGGGCATCGAACCGCCGGGAACAACGGGCACAGGCCAGGGGACGGGTGGGCGTGCGGTACCGGAAGTGCTCGTGCCCCGCGGGGCAGGTGCCGATCCAGGGGGCGAGCTCGCTGGCGATCGGCCCGTCGTGCAGCCGGGAGCCGGTGTACCCGATCGCCGCGGCCGTGCGCTTCCACTTCGGTCCGTGTGCCGCCCGGGCGCCGGCGAGTGCGTGCGCGACCTCGTGCAGCAGGACCTGCTCGACGTCGTCGTCGGAGAACCGGGTGGCCAGATGGCGGCTCACCGTGATCCGCTTCCGCGCGAAGTCGCACTGACCCGCGCGGGTCTTGGCGTGGTCGAAGCCGAACGCCCACGTGCCGGCACCGAGGTGTTCGGCGATGAGCGCTTCGGCGCGGAGCCGGACGGTCTCGAGCGCGGTCACTGCTCGGCGCGCGGGTCGGCCTGGCCCTTCTTCGCTGCCCGGGCCGCGATCCGGCCCCAGATGTCGTCGGCCTCGGTGCGTGCGGCGTCGGGTGCACCGAGCACGCGGCGGCGGATCGGCGGGACCTGCTTCACCGGCTCGGCGACGCGGGTGGTGGGTTCCTCGTCCTCGGCGCGGCGGGCGGCGACCTCGCGGGCGGTCCGTGGCTTGTCGGACGGTTCCGCCGGGTTGGTGATCGAGGCCCGCATGGCGGCCTCGACCGCGGTGCGCAGCGCGTCGGTGCGCTCGGACGGCGCGCCGGCCTGTCGGAAGGCCTGGTACGCCCGCGACAGTGCGGCGCGGGCCTCGTCGAATCGGTCGTTCTCGAACAGCGACCAGCCCTCGATCTCGGCTGCGGCGCCCTCGAGTTCGGGCCACTCCTCGGTGGCGGCGGTGTCGCGGGCCATGGCGGCCTCGGTGGCGGCGCGGTCGTGCCGCCCGAGGTCGTGCAGGACGTGCGCACGACGGATCCGTGCGGCGACCTTGTCCTGGCGCTCCCCGGTGAACATCGCCAGGCGGAACACCTCTTCGGCGATGACGAGCGACTCGTCCAGTCGACCGAGCAGGCGGAGGAGTTCGGCCCGTTCGGCGAGGGCGTCGGTGCTGCGGCTCTGGCCGAGGTCACGGAGCCGCTGGTGCACGGCGTCGACGTCGACCGCGGGTCGCAGGCTGATGGGCGCGAAGGTGCTGCCCGGGCTGACTCCGGCCGTCACGGGAGCCGCGTGGCGCGGTTCACGGGAACGGTCGGACAGGTCGGGCTGCTGGCGGTCGTCGGGCGGGAGGGACATCGGTTCGAGGGTAGCCGCGGTCTCCCGGGAGCGGTCGGTGCGACGCGCTCAGGTTGCGCGGGTGCGGCCGTGCACGCGTGCCGCCCGGGACGACGAACGGCCCGCCGTGCCGGAGCACGACGGGCCGTTCCGAGTGGTCGATCAGGAGTTGGCGGCCACCGCGGCGGCAGCGGCCACGCCGACGTAGGTGACCAGCGTCGCGATCGTGGCCACGACGGCCAGGATGATCGCGAAGATGCCCCAGCCGCGACCACGCTTGGTCACGGCGGCGATGATGCCCTGCACGAGCGCCCAGAGCCCGAGGATCGCGGCCACGCCGGCGATCACCGCACCGACCCCGATCTGCGAGATGACGGCCGGGTCGTTCATGAGCTGACGCTGCAGCTCCTGCTGGTCCGGGGTCGCACCGCTGCTCGGTACGAGGTTGTTGATCGCGTCGCTGTTGGCGAGCGCCGACCCCATCACGTACCCGCCGATGACGCCGATGACGAGCGCGGCGAGTCCGAGGAAGAACGCCACGACACCGAGGGTCTTCTTCTTGGGCTTCGGCTCGTCGTGGCTCTGCCAGGCCGGGGCACCGGCGTGCGCGGGCGCGGCGGCGTACGGCTGCTGGTCGTGGTGCTGGTCGTGGCGCTGCTGGTCGTTCCAGCTCGGCGTGCTCGACGGCTGGCCGTACTGCTGCTCGCCGTTCGGCTGGCCGTACTGCTGCTGGCCCTGCCCGTACTGCTGCCCGTACTGCTGCTGGCCCTGCCCGTACTGCTCGCCGTACTGCGGGGTCGAGGTCGGCGCCGGGTCCACCCGCTCGCCGTACCGCGGGGCCTCGGCGTCGGGCTGCTGCTGCGGGGCGTCGCCCCAGCGCGGCGCCTGGCCGTCGCCCGTCCGGTCCTGGTCGTTCCGGTCGTCGTTCGTCATCAGGGTTCCCATCGCTCGGTCGCGCACCTGCGCGGTCGTTCAGACCATCCTGACAGCCGGACCCGCCGAGTGCCCGAAGTCCGTCCCCGGCGGTGCCGCGCGGGCATCAGCCCCCGAACACGCTCCGGTTCGGCTCCGGCGACGCGACCGCCGTCTGGTCGGTGACGATCGGCGCCCCGGCGATGAACGCCTTGAGCTCCGCACCGTGCACGACCTTCGCCGGCATCGGGTCGGACGAGTACCGCCTCGGCATGTCCGCCACCGGCAGGTCGGTCGGCGACCCGAGCAGCACGATGTTCCCGAACCGCCGGCCCTTGAGCATGCCGGTGTCCGCGACCGCGGCGACCGACGGCAGCACCGACTGCAGCGTCGACGCCTGCCCGCGGGCGAAGGCCAACCCGGCACCGTCGGCCACGTTCACCGCGACGATGCCCGTCGGCGACAGGAACGCGGCGACCTCGCGGTAGAACTCGACGCTCGTCACGTGGGCGGGGATCTGCGAACCACCGAAGACGTCCACCACCGCCAGGTCCACGGTGCCGCGGAGTCCGGCGGGCAGCTTGCCGAGGACCTCCCGGGCGTCGCCGTACCGCACCCGGATCGAGGCGCCGCGGGGGAACGGCAGGGCCTCGCGCACGTGCTCGACCAGGTCGCGCTCGAGCTCGATCACCTGCTGCCGCGAACCCGGACGGGTCACCGCGACGTAGCGGGGCAGGGTGAGAGCGCCGGCGCCCAGGTGCAGTGCCGTGATCGGGCCGTCCGGCAGCAGGTCGATCGCGTGCCCGATCCGCCGGATGTACTCGAACGCCAGGTGGGTCGGGTCCTCGAGGTCCACGTGCGACTGCGGGGTGCCGTCCACCACCAGGGTGAAGGACCCCGGTCGGTGCCGGTCCGGCTCCACCACCGAGTACCCCGCACCGATCCGGAACCCGTCGAACGCATCAGCCATGCCGTCAATGGAACACCACCGCGATCACCACCCGCGTCCCCACCCCTGGTTGGTGTGCCCGCGGAGCACCTGGAACGAGGCTGATGTCACCGGTCGGAACACTCCGCCGGACCACCTCGAAAGGCTCACCATGTCGGTCCAGCTCCTCGCGAACGTGCTCATCGGCCTCGCCCTCGTCGGCCTCCTGGCGTACCGGCAGGCGACCTGGCGGTACCTCGACCCGGCGCGCATCTGGCGGGGACCGCTCGTGATGGCGATCGTCGGCGTGGTCGTCCTCGCACAGACCACGGCGACCGTCACCACCACCGACGTCGTGTTCCTCGGCCTCGAGGCCCTGCTCACCGTCGCCGTCGGCCTCGCGATGGGGGCCATGACCCGGTTCCGCACGGTCACGACGCCGGACGCCAAGGGCCGCACGCTGCAGTCCCGCACCGGGTGGCTCGGCGCCGCGCTCTGGATCGTCCTGATCGCCGCCCGCATCGGACTCGACGTCCTCGGCGGCCACCTCGGCGCACACCTGCTCACGTCGACCGGCACGATCCTGCTCGTGCTCGCCCTGAACCGCGCCGCCCGTGCCCTGGTCGTCGACCAGCGCATCCCCCGCGGCGGCGACCGGTCGGAGGCCGCCCGCCGCGGCATGATGGTGCGGTGAGCCTGCCGACCGACCCGGACCGGACCGACCCCGCCGGGGTCCGGTCCGCCTCGGTGCTCTCCTGGGGGCTCAACGCCGTCGGGATCGCCGTGGTCGCCTTCTGGTTCGTCCGGAACGGCCTCCTGCTCCACCACCCCGCGTGGGTCTGGGCCGTCGGGGCCGTGGCGCTCGCCGCCTGGGCCGTCCGCGAAGCGGCACGCACGCCCCTCGTCCTCGTCGCCGCAGCCGGCGTGATGATCGCAGCCGGATCGCTCGCAGTGGTGCCGACCGACTCGCTGCTGGTGGTCCCGGTGATCGTCGGGCTCGTCATCCTCGGCGCGGACCTGCGTCTGCCGGTCTGGACGGCCGCGGTCGCCGCGCTCGCCGCCGTCGTGGTGGTGGCCGTCACCGCGACGCTCGAGCAGACGTCGGTGCAGTTCGTCCTCGGCGTGAGCGGCGGGCTGCTGCTCGGCGTGCTCGTCGGCTTCAGCCGTCGGCAGGTCCGGATCACGACGGCGCAGGCTCGCGAGACCGAGCGGCAGCAGCAGCGCGCACGGCTCCTCGCCGACCGGTCCCGGGCGTCCCGGGACATCCACGACGTCCTCGCCCACTCGCTCGGCGGCCTGGTGCTGCAGCTCGACGCGGTCGAGGCCCTGCTCGAGGCCGGCCGCGTCGACGAGGCCACCCGCCGAGCCGGCGAGGCCCGCGCGCTGGCCGCGGACGGCCTGGCCGAGGCACGGCGTGCGGTGCACGCGCTCCGCGACGAACCGCAGCCCGGCCAGCCGGAGCCGACCCGTGCCTCCAGTCCGTCCGCCGACCACGCGTCGGGCCTGACGGCCCTGCTCGACGCGCACCGTTCGTTCGGCGGCGAGGTCGTCGTGCAGGGTGACGCGACCCTCGCGGTCTTCGACGACGCCCACCGTGCCGCCGTGGTCCAGGTCGTCCGGGAGGCCCTCAGCAACGCCCGCAGGCACGCTCCCGGCCGCCCCGTGTCCCTGTCCGTGATCCGTGACGGCGACGCCGTGGACGTCGTCGTGGCCAACCCGCTGCCGAGCGGCGGGCAGGGGGTGCTCGGGATGCGCGAACGGTTCGCGGAACTCGGCAGCGAGGCCACGGTGGAGGCCGAGCGTTCCGACGACGAGTTCGTCGTCGCCATGCACCTGCCCGTCGACGGCACGCGCGACGCGGACGCTACGGTCGCCGCCGAGGACGACCGCTCGTGACCATCCGGGTGCTCGTGGTCGACGACCAGGCCATCGTCCGCGACGGCCTGGTGACGGTGCTGTCGCTCGTGCCCGACCTGCAGGTCGTCGGGCAGGCGGCCGACGGTGCCGAGGCGATCGCCGCCGTCGACCGGCACGTGCCCGACGTCGTCCTGATGGACCTGCGGATGCCGGGGGTCGACGGGCCGACCGCCACCGCGCGGATCGTCGCCGAGCACCCCGGGGTCGCGGTCCTGGTGCTGACGACCTACGCCGACGACGACTCCATCACCACCGCGCTGCGGGCGGGAGCCCGCGGCTACCTGACGAAGGACGCCGGACGGGCGGAGATCGCGACTGCGGTGCGTGCGGTGGCCGCCGGGCAGTCGACCTTCGACGCGACCGTGGGGGCGCGGCTGGTGGCGCGCCTCGCCGGTGGTGCCGGTGCCGGTGCCGGTGTCGCTGCTGGTTCCGCGGCGCCTGTGTCACCCGATCCCGATCCCGGTCCGTCGCTCGGTGCTCGGTTCCCGGACCTCACCCCGCGCGAAGTGGACGTCCTCGAGCGGATCGCGGACGGCCGGACGAACCCGCAGATCGCCGCCGAGCTGTTCCTGACGGTGCCCACCGTGAAGTCGTACGTGAACCAGGTGTTCGCGAAGCTCGGGGTCCGGACCCGGGCCGAGGCCGTCGCCCGCGTCCTGCGCTGACCGTCCGCAGCACCCCGTCGTCCCCGGGCGACGCACTGCGGACACGTGAATGCGTACACATGGACGACCAGCGGACGCCAAGACTCGTTGCGTACCGTTGACGCCTGTCGTCACGACGCCAGAGCGTCGATGCGTGTGTGCCCCACACTCCACGCGTCCGCCCGGACACCGTGACCACGACGTGCCCGTGAGCGCCCCCACCGCTCGAGCGTGCGCGCCGTCGGCGTGCTGCTGCGCGCCACCCCTCCGGCCACCCGCGCGCGCTGGCCGTCGAACGCACCGCACCCGATGACGAGTGCACCACTGCTGATCCGCCGCAGGAGACCTCCGTCATGACCGCCGACACCATGAGCGTGCCCACCGCACGCCTCGCCACCCCGGACACGCGCCGGTCCGGGACCCGACCCACCCGGGTGATCCGGGCCTCCCGGCCGTCCCGTGCCGCCCATCCGTCCAGCGCCGCCCTGCCGTTCCGCGCCGCCCTGCCGTTCCACGCCGACCGCGAGACCGCACCCACCTGGATGCGGGTCGTCGGCACGGCGCTGCTCCTCGGCGGCGCCGGGCTGTCCGCCGCCGTGCTCGGCTGGCCCGGGGACGCGCCGGAGGTCGCCCTGCTGGTGCCGGCCCTGCTCGCCGTCGCCCTCGGGTCGCTGCTCCTGCTCGCCCGGGCCGGGTTCACCGTCACCGAGCGGCACGTGACCCTGCACTTCCGTCCGCTCCCGCCGCGGCGCATCCCGCGCCGGCGGATCACCGACGTCCGCCTCGTCGAGGCGGACGCGGCCACATACGGCGGTGTCGGCCTGCGGATCCGCCGCGGCGAGCGTGCGCTCATCCTCACGCCGGGGCTCGGGATCGAACTCACGGACGACCGGGGCCGGGTCACGTTCGTCCGCACGCGTCGACCGGAGGACGCGTTCCGTGCGCTGGCCGGACTGCCGGGAGGCGCGGATCGCGTCGAGCGCGAGCGTCTGGGTTGATCAGAGCCCGGCTGAGCAGGGGAATGGAAGCGGCGTGTGGCGGCTTATACACGCCACTGCCGAATCCGGTCAAGCCGGGACTGGACAGCGCGCCACGGAGCGAACTATGATGACAGTTCGCGCTCCCTGGCATCCGTGTCGTCATATTGCGGTCGACGCAGAGTTCTGAGACAGAAACTCATCTCGCCCTGGTGCAGCCGGACCCGTATATGGCGGCGGGTACCGCTCACGGAGATCATCCCACACGTGCACCGACGTTCCGCGTCAAGGCACGCGTCGGCGTGGTCGCAGGGCTTGCATCTCAGGGTTCGCCGAGCGATCAATCCACTCACCTACACACTGCTCGTCAGTGTCGGCCCGACGGGGCCTACCGGAGGTCACACCCTTGGCTGCTGCGCCCAACGCATCCACCAACCCCAAGAACGGTCGCAACCACTCGCGACTCTCGTTCGCCAAGATCACGGACACCCTCACGGTTCCTGATCTGCTCGCACTCCAGACGGAGAGCTTCGACTGGCTCGTCGGCAACGACGTCTGGAAGGCCCGCCTCGCCGAAGGGCAGGAGCAGGGTCGTACCGACCTCGCGCTGCACTCGGGGCTCGAGGAGATCTTCGAGGAGATCTCCCCGATCGAGGACCTCGGCGAGACCATGCAGCTCTCGTTCACCGCGCCGGAGCTCGAAGACCCGAAGTACTCGATCGACGACTGCAAGGAGCGCGGCAAGACCTACGCCGCTCCGCTGTACGTCAACGCCGAGTTCATGAACCACATGACGGGTGAGATCAAGACGCAGACGGTCTTCATGGGCGACTTCCCGCTCATGACCGAACGCGGCACGTTCATCATCAACGGCACCGAGCGCGTCGTCGTGTCGCAGCTCGTCCGTTCGCCCGGCGTGTACTTCGAGCGCCAGCAGGAGAAGACCTCCGACAAGGACATCTACTCGGCGCGGATCATCCCGTCGCGTGGCGCCTGGCTCGAGTTCGAGATCGACAAGCGCGACCAGGTGGGCGTGCGCATCGACCGCAAGCGCAAGCAGTCCGTGACCGTCTTCCTCAAGGCCCTCGGCCTGACGAGCGAAGAGATCATGGACGAGTTCCAGGGCTTCGCGTCGATCGAGTCGACCCTCGAGAAGGACGCCGTCCTCACGAAGGAAGAGGCGCTCAAGGACATCTACCGCAAGCTCCGTCCCGGCGAGCAGGTCGCTGCCGAGGCCGCGCGTGCGCTCCTCGACAACTTCTACTTCAACCCGAAGCGCTACGACCTCGCGAAGGTCGGCCGCTACAAGGTCAACCGCAAGCTCGGCATGGACGCCCCGCTGTCCGACTCGGTGCTCACCGTCAAGGACATCGTCGCGACGATCAAGTACCTGGTGTCGCTGCACGCTGAGCGCACCACGATCGACGGCGTCCGTGACGGCGAGCCGGTGCAGCTGCGCCTCGACGTGGACGACATCGACCACTTCGGCAACCGTCGCATCCGCGCCGTCGGCGAGCTCATCCAGAACCAGGTCCGCACGGGTCTGTCCCGCATGGAGCGCGTCGTCCGCGAGCGCATGACCACGCAGGACATCGAGGCGATCACCCCCCAGACGCTCATCAACGTGCGTCCGGTCGTCGCCGCGATCAAGGAGTTCTTCGGAACGTCCCAGCTGTCGCAGTTCATGGACCAGAACAACCCGCTCGCGGGCCTGACGCACAAGCGTCGTCTCTCGGCCCTCGGCCCGGGTGGTCTGTCCCGTGAGCGTGCCGGCGTCGAGGTCCGTGACGTCCACCCGTCGCACTACGGCCGCATGTGCCCGATCGAGACCCCGGAAGGCCCGAACATCGGCCTGATCGGTTCGCTCGCGTCCTTCGGTCGGATCAACTCCTTCGGCTTCATCGAGACCCCGTACCGTCGCGTCGTCAACGGCGAGGTCACGAAGACCATCGACTACCTCACCGCTTCGGAAGAGGACGACTTCGTCGTCGCGCAGGCCAACGCCCCGCTGACGAACGACTTCCACTTCGCCGACGACAAGGTGCTCGTCCGCAAGAAGGGTGGCGAGGTCGAACTCGTCGCCAAGGACGAGGTCGACTACATGGACGTCTCCCCGCGCCAGATGGTGTCGGTCGCGACGTCGCTCATCCCGTTCCTCGAGCACGACGACGCGAACCGCGCCCTGATGGGTGCGAACATGCAGCGTCAGGCCGTCCCGCTGCTCCGTTCCGAGTCGCCGCTCGTCGGTACCGGTATGGAGGGCTACACGGCCATCGACGCCGGCGACGTCGTCACCGCCGACAAGGCCGGTGTCGTCTCCGAGGTCTCGGCCGACGCCGTCACCCTGCAGCTCGACGAGGGCGGCACGCAGACCTACTACCTGCGCAAGTTCGACCGCTCCAACCAGGGCACGAGCTACAACCACCGCGTCATCGTCTCCGCAGGCGAGCGCGTGGAGCAGGGCGAGGTCATCGCCGACGGTCCCGCGACGGAGAACGGCGAGCTCGCGCTCGGCAAGAACCTCCTCGTCGCGTTCATGCCGTGGGAGGGCTACAACTACGAGGACGCGATGATCCTGTCGCAGAACCTCATCAAGGACGACACGCTCTCCTCGATCCACATCGAGGAGTACGAGGTCGACGCCCGCGACACCAAGCTCGGCAAGGAGGAGATCACCCGTGACCTCCCCAACGTCAGCCCGGACCTGCTGGCCGACCTCGACGAGCGCGGCATCATCCGCATCGGTGCCGAGGTCCGCCCCGGCGACATCCTCGTCGGCAAGGTCACGCCGAAGGGCGAGACCGAGCTGAGCGCCGAGGAGCGTCTGCTCCGTGCCATCTTCAACGAGAAGTCGCGCGAAGTCCGCGACACCTCGCTCAAGGTGCCCCACGGTGAAGAGGGCACGATCATCGGCGTCAAGGTGTTCGACTCGCAGGACGGTGACGACGAACTCGGCTCTGGTGTCAACCAGCGCGTGGTCGTCTACATCGCCCAGAAGCGCAAGATCACCGCGGGTGACAAGCTCGCCGGTCGTCACGGCAACAAGGGCGTCATCTCGACCATCCTCCCGGTCGAGGACATGCCGTTCCTCGCCGACGGCACCCCCGTCGACATCGTCCTCAACCCGCTCGGCGTCCCCGGCCGCATGAACTTCGGCCAGGTGCTCGAGATCCACCTCGGGTGGCTCGCCAAGCAGGGTTGGAACGTCGAGGGCATCCAGGACTGGGCCGAGAACCTGCCGGAGGCAGCGCACAGCGCCGAGCCCGGCACCAAGGTCGCCACCCCGGTGTTCGACGGTGCGTACGAGCGCGAGATCGAGGGCCTCCTCGACTCGACCCTCCCGAACCGCGACGGCGAGCGCCTGATCGGCTCGTCCGGCAAGGCGCAGCTCTTCGACGGCCGCTCCGGCGAGCCGTTCCCGGAGCCCGTCTCGGTCGGCTACATGTACATCCTCAAGCTGCACCACCTGGTCGACGACAAGATCCACGCGCGTTCGACCGGTCCGTACTCGATGATCACGCAGCAGCCCCTGGGTGGTAAGGCGCAGTTCGGTGGACAGCGATTCGGTGAGATGGAGGTGTGGGCGCTCGAAGCGTACGGCGCCGCCTACGCCCTCCAGGAGCTCCTGACGATCAAGTCTGACGACATCCTCGGCCGCGTGAAGGTCTACGAGGCGATCGTCAAGGGCGAGAACATCCAGGAACCTGGCATCCCCGAGTCCTTCAAGGTCCTCATGAAGGAGATGCAGTCGCTCTGCCTGAACGTCGAGGTCCTCTCGGCCGACGGCCAGGCGGTCAGCCTGCGCGACAACGATGACGAGGTCTTCCGCGCTGCGGAGGAGCTGGGCATCAACATCTCCTCGCGGTTCGAGTCGTCCTCCGTCGACGACATCTGATCCCGCCCGTACATCGAAGCCTGAATCAGCAAGAGAGAAGAACATTGCTCGAAGCAACTTCCTTTGACGCCATTCGGATCGGCCTCGCGACCGCCGAGGACATCCGTCAGTGGTCGTACGGCGAGGTCAAGAAGCCGGAGACCATCAACTACCGCACCCTGAAGCCCGAGAAGGACGGTCTGTTCGGCGAGCAGATCTTCGGTCCTTCCCGCGACTGGGAGTGCGCCTGCGGCAAGTACAAGCGTGTCCGGTTCAAGGGCATCGTCTGCGAGCGCTGCGGCGTCGAGGTCACCAAGTCCTCGGTCCGTCGTGAGCGCATGGGCCACATCGAGCTCGCTGCCCCCGTCACGCACATCTGGTACTTCAAGGGCGTCCCGTCGCGCCTCGGGTACCTCCTCGACATGGCGCCGAAGGACCTCGAGAAGGTCATCTACTTCGCGGCGTACATGATCATCGACATCGATGAAGAGGGCCGTCACGCGGACATGCCGGGTCTCGAGAACGAGATGCGTCTCGAGATCAAGACCCTCGAGGGCCAGCGCGACTCGATCATCGCTGACCGCCTCAAGAAGCTCGAGGACGACCTCGCAGCCCTTGAGGAAGAGGGTGCGAAGGCCGACGTCAAGCGCCGCACCAAGGACACCGCCGAGAAGGAGATGTCCCAGGTCCGCAAGTCGTTCGACGAGGACATCACCCGTCTCGAGCGTGTGTGGGAGGACTTCCGCAACCTCAAGGTGGGCGACCTCAAGCCCGAGGACGCCGTCTTCCACGAGCTCCAGGACCGGTTCGGGATCTACTTCGACGCCTACATGGGCGCCGAGGCGATCAAGCTCCGGCTCGAGGCGTTCGACCTGGCCGCCGAGGCCGAGGCGCTGCGTCTGCAGATCGCCGAGGGCAAGGGCCAGAAGAAGATCCGCGCGATCAAGCGTCTGCGCGTCGTCAGCTCCTTCCTCGCCACCGGCAACTCGCCGGCCGCGATGGTGCTCGGCGTCGTGCCGGTCATCCCGCCGGAGCTGCGCCCGATGGTGCAGCTCGACGGTGGCCGTTTCGCCACGTCGGACCTCAACGACCTCTACCGTCGTGTGATCAACCGCAACAACCGTCTCCGCCGCCTGCTCGACCTCGGTGCCCCCGAGATCATCGTGAACAACGAGAAGCGCATGCTGCAGGAAGCCGTTGACGCGCTGTTCGACAACGGTCGTCGTGGTCGTCCGGTCACGGGTACCGGCAACCGCGCCCTGAAGTCCCTGAGCGACATGCTCAAGGGCAAGCAGGGTCGTTTCCGCCAGAACCTGCTCGGCAAGCGCGTCGACTACTCGGGCCGTTCGGTCATCATCGTCGGCCCGCAGCTGAAGCTGCACCAGTGCGGTCTGCCCAAGCAGATGGCGCTCGAGCTCTTCAAGCCGTTCGTGATCAAGCGCCTCATCGACCTGTCGCACGCGCAGAACATCAAGTCGGCCAAGCGCATGGTCGAGCGTTCGCGTCCGCAGGTGTGGGACGTGCTCGAGGAGATCATCCGCGAGCGCCCCGTCCTGCTGAACCGTGCGCCGACGCTGCACCGTCTGGGCATCCAGGCGTTCGAGCCGCAGCTCGTCGAGGGCAAGGCCATCCAGCTCCACCCGCTCGTGTGTGCTGCGTTCAACGCGGACTTCGACGGCGACCAGATGGCCGTGCACCTGCCGCTGTCGGTCGAGGCCCAGGCCGAGGCGCGCATCCTGATGCTCGCCTCGAACAACATCCTGAAGCCGTCCGACGGCCGTCCGGTGACCCTGCCCGCACAGGACATGATCATCGGTCTGCACCACCTGACGACCGTCCGCGAGGGCGCCGTCGGTGAAGGCCGTGCGTTCTCCTCGGTCGCCGAGGCGATCCTGGCGAACGACCAGCACACGCTGCACCTCAACGCGATGGCGAAGATCCGCATGACGGGTGTCCACTTCGCCGAGGGTGAAGCTCCCGAGGGCTACGAGCAGGGCGACACCGTGCTGCTCGAGACGACCCTGGGCCGTGCGCTCTTCAACGAGACCCTCCCGGCGAACTACCCGTTCGTCCAGAAGGTCACCGACAAGGGCGTGCTCTCCGCGATCGTCAACGACCTCGCCGAGCGCTACTCCAAGACCGAGACGGCCGCTGCGCTGGACCGGATCAAGGACGCCGGCTTCTACTGGGGCACCCGCTCCGGTGTGACCGTCGCCCTGTCGGACGTCGTGACGCCTCCTCGCAAGAAGGAGATCATCGCGGGCTACGAGATCCAGGCCGCCAAGGTGCAGGGCGAGTTCGACAAGGGTCTGATCACCGACTCCGAGCGTCGCGCCGACCTGATCAAGATCTGGACCGAGGCCACGAACGAGATCGCGCAGGAGATGCGCGACAACTTCCCGGTCGACAACACCATCAACCGCATGGTGTCGTCCGGTGCTCGTGGTAACTGGCTCCAGGTCCGCAACATCGCCGGTATGCGTGGTCTGGTGAACAACCCGAAGGGCGAGATCATCGCCCGCCCGATCATCAACTCGTACCGCGAGGGCCTGACCGTGGCGGAGTACTTCATCGCCACCCACGGTGCTCGTAAGGGTCTTGCCGACACCGCGCTCCGTACCGCGGACTCCGGGTACCTCACCCGTCGTCTCGTGGACGTCTCGCAGGACGTCATCATCCGCGAGGACGACTGCGGTACGACGCGTGGCCTCGAGCTGCCGATCGCGACCGTGGACGCCGACGGCAAGCTCGTCCGCGACCCGCGCGTCGAGAACACCGTGTACTCCCGCACCCTGGCCACCGAGGCCGTGGACGCACAGGGCACGGTCGTGGCAGAGGCTCGCGAGGACGTCGGTGACGTGCTCCTCGAGAAGCTGCTGGCAGCCGGTGTCGAGAGCATCAAGGTGCGCTCGGTCCTGACCTGCGAGTCGGCCGTCGGTGTCTGCGCGAAGTGCTACGGCCGTTCGCTCGCCACCGGCAACCTGGTCGACATCGGTGAGGCAGTCGGCATCATCGCCGCGCAGTCCATCGGTGAGCCCGGTACCCAGCTGACGATGCGTACCTTCCACACGGGTGGTTCGGCCTCGGCCGACGACATCACCCAGGGTCTGCCGCGTGTCACGGAGCTCTTCGAGGCGCGTACCCCCAAGGGCGCGTCCCCGATCGCCGAGGCCCCCGGCCGCGTCGTGGTCGAGGACACGGACAAGGGTCGTCGGATCATCCTCACGCCGGACAACGGCGACGAGCCGTTCATCTACCCGGTGCTCAAGCGTGCGACGCTCCTCATCGAGGACAACCAGCACGTCGAGCTCGGCGAGCAGTTCATCGCCGGCACCGTCGACCCGAAGGAAGTCCTCCGGGTCAAGGGTGTCCGAGAGGTCCAGAAGCACCTGGTCAACGGTGTGCAGGACGTCTACGGCTCGCAGGGTGTGCCGATCCACGACAAGCACATCGAGGTCATCGTCCGCCAGATGCTCCGCAAGGTCACCGTCGTCGACCACGGCGACACCGACCTGCTGCCGGGTGAGCTCGTCGACCGGTCGCGCTACAACGCGCTGAACCGTGCGGCGCTGCAGGAGGGTCGCAAGACCGCCTCGGCTCGCCAGGAGGTCATGGGCATCACGAAGGCGTCCCTCGCGACCGAGTCGTGGCTGTCCGCCGCTTCCTTCCAGGAGACCACCCGCGTGCTCACGCAGGCGGCCATGGAGGGCAAGCAGGACCACCTCGTCGGCCTCAAGGAGAACGTCATCATCGGTAAGCTCATCCCCGCCGGGACGGGCCTCAGCCGGTACCGTGACGTGGACGTGAACGCGACCGAAGAGGCGAAGGCGGAGCGGTACCCCAACCGCATCTTCGCTGACGACTCGTCGTTCTCGGACGCCGACCTGAGCTTCGTCGACTTCGACAGCTTCTCGTCGGACGACTTCACGCCGGGCACGTACAACTGAGCCTGATGTGATCCCACGAAGGCCCCGTCTCCGCAAGGAGGCGGGGCCTTCGTCGTGTCGTCACCACGTGACGGCCTGGAGGCGCGGTGCGGGGCCGCCACGGGCCTCCCGTCCGCCGTGGGGTCGCGGCTAGAGCGCGCGGCCCGCGCCGTTGTCGCGGCCGGAACCGCGTCCGGTCTCGTCGACCAGCGAGAACAGGCTCAGCACGTTGCCGTCGGGGTCGCGGACGTCGAACCAGTCGACCGCACCGTCGACGCACTCGACGGGGCCGATGTCGATGCCGAGCGCGCCGATTCGTGCGTGCTGCGCGGCGACGTCGTCGACGCCGAAGCGGACGCTGACCGGGTTCTCCTCGGCCTGCTCGTCGACGTAGAGCTGGATCCAGATGCCGCCGACCTCGTACTCGGCGACGCCGTCCTCGGGCTCGAGGTCCGGCTCGGTGCGCTCGAAGACCGCGCCGTACCAGAGGCAGGACGCCTCGATGTCGCTGACGGGCAACCCCACGGTCACGCTCGTGATGTCCATGTCTCATCATGTGCCCGGGTGGGGGCGCGCGTCGAGAGGGATTCCGCGGCGCCGCGCTGTCCGGCCCGCGTCGGACGACGGCCTCGTTCCTCCACACCCCCGTGTGACACCGACGTTCTCCACGGACCGCTCGCCAGGACTCCGGCAGCCGTGCGGGGTCCGGGAGGCTGGCGGACATGCACCCTCCGACGGCCACCGCGAACCGGCCCAGGCGTCCCCCGGACCGGGGCCGAACCGGTCGTGGACCCCAGTTCTGGGTGCAGCCGGACCCCCTCCGCCCCCTCTTTCTGGGACTGCGGTCGGCGAGGGCCCCAGAAGTAGCGTGGTCGGGCGCCACATCCCTGGTGGCGCATCACCCGACGACGTCTCGCCGTGCGCGAGTCCAAGGAGGCACGGGACTCATGGCGACCCTGTCCGAGATCCTCATCCTGAACGGCGCCCTGCCCATCGAGCACCTCGATGCGATGACGGGTGACGAGGACCTCGACGAGCGCGCCATCCGTGGCCTGGTCGACCAGGGCGTCGTGAGCGAGGCCCAGTTCATCACCGCCCGGGCCGCGTCGAACAACTCACGCACCGTCCCGCTGAGCGACTACCCCGTCGACGGCACCGCGGTGTCGATCCTGCCGGCGGCGCTGTGCCGTCGTCACGGTGTGCTCGGCGTCGGGTTCGAGGGCGATCTGCTCATCCTCGCGATGGTGAACCCCACGAACGTGCTCGCCATCGACGACGCCCGGACGGCGTCTGGTCGCGCGATCAAGCCGCTGCAGGTCGAGGAGCGTGACCTCGTCGCTGCCCTCGACCGGTACCTGCGCGCCGACGACGAGCTGAACGACCTGACGTCGTCGCTGGAAGAAGAAGCGTCGACGACCTCGAAGGCGCAGATCGACATCGCCGACGGCGCCCTCGACGACGTCCCGATCGTCCGGTTCGTGAACCTGCTCGTGTCGCAGGCCATCCAGGACCACGCGTCCGACATCCACATCGAGCCCGGCGAGCACGAGGTCCGGATCCGGTACCGCATCGACGGCGTGCTGCACGAGATGGCGCCGGCGCCGAAGAACATCCAGAACGGCGTTATCAGCCGCCTGAAGATCATGAGCGACATCGACATCGCCGAGCGTCGCAAGCCGCAGGACGGCCGCATGTCCGTGCGGCACGGCGGCCGGCAGATCGACCTCCGTGTCGCGACGCTGCCGACCGTGTGGGGCGAGAAGGTCGTCATGCGGATCCTCGACAACACGAACACCTCGCTGACCCTCAAGGACCTCAACCTCCTCGAGCAGAACTTCCAGGCGTACCAGCGGTCCTACTCGAAGCCGTACGGCATGATCCTGGTCACCGGTCCCACCGGTTCGGGCAAGTCGACGACGCTGTACACGACCCTCAACGCCGTGGCGAAGCCCGAGATCAACGTCATCACGGTGGAGGACCCGGTCGAGTACCGGATGGCCGGCATCAACCAGGTGCAGGTCAACCCGAAGGCCGGCCTGACGTTCGCCTCCGCGCTCCGCTCGATCCTCCGCTCCGACCCCGACGTCGTGCTGCTCGGTGAGATCCGCGACCACGAGACCGCCCAGATCGCGATCGAGGCGTCGCTGACCGGGCACCTCGTGCTCTCGACCCTGCACACCAACGACGCCCCGTCGGCCGTGACCCGTCTGACCGAGATGGACATCGAGCCGTTCCTGGTCGGGTCCGCCCTCGACTCCGTCGTCGCCCAGCGACTCGCCCGTCGGCTGTGCGACCGGTGCAAGGCGCCCGCCGTGTACGAGATCGAGCAGCTCCGGGCGCTCGGGTTCCTGGCCCCCGGCGACGAGATGCCCGCGTTCTTCGCCCCGGTCGGCTGCGCCGTCTGCTCGAACACCGGGTACCGCGGCCGCATCGCCCTGCACGAGGTCATGACCGTGACCGAGGAGATCGAGCGGCTCGCCGTCGGTCGTGCCTCGAGCGCGGAGATCAGCCGCGTCGCCCAGCAGCAGGGCATGCTCACGCTCCGCCAGGACGGCTTCGAGAAGGTCAAGCTCGGCATGACGAGCGTCGACGAGATCCTGCGCGTCGTCGCGTGACCGGGGAACAGGACGAGCAGATGACCGACTCCGTGTACGACATCACCATGCCCGGCGACGAGCCCGTCGCCGGGTGGCACCCCGGCACCCCCGGCGCCGAGGTCGGCTCCCGCCGTGCCGCGCGTCTGGCCGCCGCCGCCGCTCCGCCCGAGCAGGTCTACGACCTGACGGACGACTCGGCGGTGTGGCCCGCGCCCACCGGCACGGCCGTGGCGAGCCCGGTTGCCGGGCCCGTGGGCGTTCCGGTCGCCGCTCCCGTGGCGCAGTCCGCCACTGCTCCGGCGACGCCGCCCGCCGCGGTGCCGTCGTCGACGGCCACCTACGGCTACGCCGAGCCGGCGACCCAGCAGCTGCCGGCCATCGCCTACAGCGGCGCGCACCACGCCGCACCGCCGGCACCTGCTCCGGCCCCCGCCGCGGCCTCGGCGGGTGACATCGACTTCGCCCGGCACGCACGCGAGGTCGCCGACCCCGACCTCATCACCGCACTCGCACAGGTCGTCTACCAGGGGGCCTCCGACCTGCACGTCACGGCCGACGCCCCGCCCACCGTCCGCGTCGACGGCTCACTCCGGCCGGCTGTGCCCGGAGGCGCGTGGTCGCGTGGCAAGGTCATCGCGGCACTCAAGACGCTGCTGTCCGTCGAACAGGCCGGGCAGTTCGACCACGACCAGGAGCTCGACTTCGCGTACTCGCTGTCGCCGGAGTACCGCTTCCGCGTGAACTACTACCAGCAGCGCGGCAACTGGGGCGCCGCGTTCCGCATCATCCCCACCAGGATCAAGACGCTCAAGCAGCTCGGCATCCCCGCGCACGTCGGTGACTTCGCCGGCCTGCCTCGTGGCCTGGTCCTCGTCACCGGCCCGACCGGCTCGGGCAAGTCGACCACCCTCGCGGCGCTCATCGACCTGGTCAACGAGAGCCGTGCCGACCACATCGTCACGGTCGAGGACCCGATCGAGTTCATGCACGACCACAAGCGGTCGATCATCAACCAGCGCGAGGTCGGCGCCGACACCCACTCCTTCGCCTCCGCGCTCAAGCACGTGCTGCGGCAGGACCCCGACGTCATCCTGATCGGTGAGCTCCGCGACCTCGAGACCATCTCCGTCGCGCTCACCGCCGCCGAGACCGGCCACCTGGTGTTCGCCACCCTGCACACGCAGAGCGCACCCGGCACGATCGACCGCGTCATCGACGTCTTCCCGCCGCACCAGCAGGGGCAGATCCGCACCCAGCTCGCGGCCACCCTGCAGGGCGTCGTCTGCCAGACCCTCGTCCCGAAGGCCAACGGCGTCGGCCGGGTCGTCGCCACCGAGATCATGACGATCACCCCGGCCATCGGCAACCTCATCCGCGAGGGCAAGACCTACCAGATCACCTCCGCCATGCAGGCCGGCCGTGACCTCGGCATGCACACCATGGACCAGGACCTCGCCGAACTGGTCAACGTCGGCACCATCTCGCGCAAGGCCGCGATGGAGAAGGTGCACGACGAAGAGGGCTTCGACCGGCTCGTCCAGCGCGTCGAGTCCCCGTCCGACTCCTCGGCCGCCGCGATCGCCGCCAGCGGCATCGACTTCGGCGACAAGTTCTCCGGAGGCTACTGATGTCACTCGCGTTCGACTACCGCGGGCGTGACGGCGCCGGCAAGCTCGTCAAGGGTCGCCTCGACGCCGCGTCCGAGGGGGCCGTCGTCCAGCGTCTCCGGGGGATGGGCGTCTCACCGATCGCCATCACCGAGGCGAAGGCCGGCACCGGGCTCCAGACCGAGATCAAGATCCCCGGGTTCGAGAAGGGCGTCGGCCTCAAGGACCTCGCGATCATGTCGCGGCAGGCCTCGACGATGCTCACCTCGGGGCTCTCGCTCCTCCGGACCCTGACGATCCTGTCCGACCAGACCGAGAACAAGAAGCTCAAGGACATCCTCGGCAAGGTCCGCGACGACGTCGAGCGCGGCGTCTCGTTCTCCGACGCCGTCGCGAAGTACCCGGTCGACTTCCCGCCGATCATGATCAACATGATCCGTGCAGGGGAGACCGGCGGGTTCCTCGACCAGGCCATGGACTCCATCGCGACGAACTTCGAGAAGGAGCACAAGCTCCGCTCGACGATCAAGTCGGCGATGACCTACCCGGTGGTCGTGCTCGTGATGTCGCTGGTGGCGGTCGCCATCATGCTCATCTTCATCGTCCCGATCTTCCAGGACATGTTCTCGTCGCTCGGCGGCACGCTCCCGCTGCCGACGCAGATCCTCGTGACGCTGTCACACGCCATGCGGTACGTCGCGATCCCGCTCGCGATCGTCGTCGTGCTGGCGTGGCTGTGGTGGCGAGCGAACAAGAACACCGAACGCGTCCGAGCGTTCATCGATCCGATCACCCTGAAACTGCCGGTCTTCGGTCCGCTGCAGAAGAAGATCGTCATTGCTCGGTTCGCTCGCAACTTCTCGAACATGATCGGCGCCGGTGTGCCCATTCTGCAGGCATTACGGATCGTCGGGGAAGTGTCGAACAACTTCGTCGTGAAGCGCGCGCTCGACAATGTTGCAGAGGCCGTGCGGAAAGGTGAATCAATCGCGGTGCCGCTCGCCGCACAATCGGTTTTCCCGGCAATGGTGACGCAGATGGTCGCGGTCGGTGAAGACGCCGGTTCCCTCGAGATCATGCTCGAGAAGATCGCGGTGTTCTACGACGCCGAAGTCGAGGCGACCACCGATGCCCTCACCTCGCTGATCGAGCCGCTGCTCATCGCGTTCCTTGGCGTTGTGGTGGGCGGGATGATCATCGCGCTGTACATGCCGATCTTCCAGATCACCAACGTCGTGCAGAACGCTTCCTAGTCATTCCACCCCCATGCGGGGGCATTGTCGATATCGACCCTCCCCCGCACTGGGGGTGTTTTGTGCCCAGCGTGGCCCCCGTTCTCGGGATTGGCCGCTCGATGCACCCCCAATACGCTGATCTGCGGCGGCCGAGCAAGCCCCGAACCCATTTCCCCGACATTCCCCGCAGAATGGAAACAACCATGTACTTCGCTCTCATGGGCAAGCTCGACGCTCGCCGCAAGGGTCTCCTGAAGGACGGCGAGAAGGGCTTCACGCTCATCGAGCTCCTCGTCGTCGTCATCATCATCGGCATCCTCGCCGCGATCGCCATCCCGGTGTACATCGGCGTGCAGAACAACGCGAAGGACTCGGCAGTCAAGTCGGACGTCACCAACGCGAAGACCGCCGTGGTGAGCATCGCGACCAATGGCACCGGGGCGTTCCCGGACAGCGCTGACCTGACTTCGGCCGACTACAAGAAGGCTGGTTCGACTGCCGGGTCGGACACGACGCTGACCTACACGGTCAACGCCGACAAGACCGCCTTCTGCATCCAGGGCAGGAGCACGGCGACCACCAAGACCTTCGGCGCAACCGACTCCTCGGGTGTCGCCGAGGGCACCTGCGCCTCGGGCGTGTTCACGAAGAAGGCCTCCTAACACAGCACTCGGGGCGGGCGGCGACTGATCGGTCGTCGTCCGCCCCGACGTCCAGGCACTCCATCCAGAAGGGACGCCATGATCTCGCGCATCGCCGAGCGACTGCGTTCCGCACGGGACAACGAGGACGGCTTCACGATCATCGAGGTGATGGTCGCGATGACGATCTTCGCCCTGATCGTCGCCGGGATCGCCGCCGGCATCGCTGCCTCACTGGTGCTGTCGAAGGACACCCGTGCGCGCGAGGTCGCATCGACGATCGCGATGGAGGACATCGACGACCTCCGGGACACCCCGAGCATCTTCAACGTGAAGAGCGGCACCGCCACCAAGCAGGTCGGCAACCAGGTCTTCGACCTGACCCGGAAGGTGTCATGGACCCGGTCGTCCGGCGCGGCCACCGCCTGCGGCACGGGTGACGGCAGCCTGTCGTACAAGGCCGTGACGGTCACGGTGCGCTGGAAGACCAGCGCCGCAGCGTCCGGGACCCAGCAGGTCGAGATGTCGAGTGCCATCGCTCCACTCACGAACATCAACTCGGACACCACGGGCTCGATCCTCGTCGGCGTGACGAACGCGAACGGGATCGGTGTGTCCGGGATCGTGCCGACCGTGAGCGGTGGCCCCGCCGGGGTCACGTTCCCGGCGACGGACGCGGAGGGCTGCACCTACGTGGCCGGTGTCGCGCCGGGGACCTACAAGGTGTCGGTCGCCCGCACCGGGTACATCGACTCGACCCAACAGCCGAGTCCGTCGTCGCAGTCGGTGACGGTGTCGGTCGGGAGCTCCGGTGCCGCCGCCTTCACCTTCGACAAGGTGACGACCTACTCGTTCAAGTACCTGACCTCGCCGGCATCGTCCGCTATCCTGCCGACGAACCTGCCGTTGTCGATCACCAACGGGACGTCGGGCACGACCGTGTTGAACCCCGCCCCGACGAGCGCGGCCTTGTTCCCGTTCCCCTCGGGGTACCAGGCGGTCGCGGGGCTGTACTCCGCAGACGTGTCGTCCGACGCCGCAGCGACCTGCCTGGGCCCGGAACCAGGTGCCTGGACGACCGCCAACAAGGCCGGCAAGAAGGGGACGGCGACGGAGTTCAAGGACGCGACCGGGCCGATCTCGATCAGCATGGGCGCGATCACGCTCGCCAAGCCGGACAAGGCGCTCTTCATCACCGCGAAGACCACGACAGCCGTGAACGGCGATCCCGGCTGCGCGAAGGGGATGACCCTGAGCTTCCCGAAGCCGACGTCCGACAGCATGACGATCGCCCTGCCGTGGGGAACCTGGAAGCTGTTCACGGGCGGCACCGCGGGCGCGGCGACGACGCCGCTCACGGTCACCGCCACCAACACCGCGATGGTCAGCAACGGAGCCGTCACCGATGGCGTCGTGCTCGTCGACCCGAGGCCGGCCAGCTGATGCGCGCCCTCCTCCGTCGTCTGCGTAGCGATCAACGCGGGATCACGCTCGTGGAGCTCCTCGTCGCCATGCTCGTGACGTCGCTGCTGCTCACCCTGGTCGGGAGCTTCTTCGTGTCGATCTCGAAGGCGCAGCGCACGGTGTCCTCGGTCAACGACAGCACCCGACAGGGCACCACGTCGATGACGCAGCTCAGCCGGTACCTGCGTGAGGCCTCGCGGTGGCAGGTGAGCAAGACGGTCAGTGCGCCCGCGTTCGTGAGCGCCACTGGCAGGAGCGTGCAGTTCTACTCGGGTGTCGACCTGTCGAGCGCACGGGCCGGGCTCACCAAGGTGACGGTCGACGTCGTGTCGAACCGGCTGCGCATGCAGCTGCAGCGGGGCGACTGCCCGGCCGGCGGGTACTGCACGTTCACCGGCGCCACCCGGACGCTGTGGCTCGCCGACGTGGTCCGTGCCGGCACGCTCTTCTCGTACGTCGACGCGGACAACGGCCCCGTGTCTGCGCCGGCGAACGCCACCTACGACACGATCCGTTCCGTCCGCGTGGCGCTGACGGTGGGGTCGACGGACGGCGTGACCACCAACGACAGCACGTTCCAGGCCACCATCAACCTGCGCAACCTCGACTACGGCGCAGCCACGGAGTCATGATGCTCATCCGGATCCTCCGAGGCCTGCGTGCCCGAGACGACGAACGCGGGGTCGCCCTCGCGGCCGTCATCGGGATCGGTGCGGTGCTCATGATCGTGCTGTCCCTCGTCGTCGCCACCGCGACGAGCGGTGCGACGAAGGCGACGACCGACACGAACTACAACAAGGCGATCGCGGCCGCGTACGCGGGTCTCTCCGACTACCAGGGCCGCCTCGCAGCCGACAACGCCTACGTCAAGTACGGCGTGCGCACCGCGTTCTCGTCGACGAGCACGTACACGGCAGATCCGGCGAACAAGGCCTTCGGCACCGCGAAGGACGGCTCGTGGGCGAACGTGGTCGGGAGCACCGACCAGTCCTACCGGTACGAGGTCGACAACTCCGACTACTCGACGACCGGCAAGGTCCGCCTGCGCGTGACGGGGAAGGCCGGTGCCACGACGAGGACCATCGTCGTGGACCTCCGCGGTGACGGCTTCGTCAACTACCTGTACTTCACGAACTACGAGTCCCAGGACCCGAGCCTGACGAACGCCGGCTGCGTCTCGAACCACCGCAACGACGACGACTGGAGCTCCAGCAGCAGCTGTGAAGCGGTCACGTTCGCCAGCGGTGACGTCCTCGACGGGCCGGTCCGGTCGAACGACGTCATCACCGCCTGCGGAGCCACGTTCAACTCGAGCGTGCAGGACACGGGGCCCGCCGACTTCTTCTACACGAGCAAGGCGACGACCATCGACTCCGCCTGCCGCTCGTCCACGAAGTTCATCGGCGGGAAGATCAAGAACGTCGGGACGCTCCCCATGCCGAGCACCAACGCGAACATGAAGCAGGAGGCACGGACCGACATCCCCGAGAAGGTGGCGAAGCCCGGGTGCCTGTACACCGGTCCGACGTCCATCACGTTCCTCGCCGGGGGCAAGATGCGCGTGGTCTCACCGTGGACCATCTCCACACAGGTCAAGGGCAACGCCACGGGCAGCGCCATCGCGCCGGGTCCGGGGAACGACGCCCTGTGCGGCTCGGTCGCTGCCCTCCGGGGAACCGGTGCCGTCATCCCCACGCTGCCCGCGAACTTGGTCTACGTGCAGAGCGTGCCGTCGACGGTCGGTGACCCGAACTACTGGGCGTCCAGCGCGACACCGTCCGGCACGGTCAACGGGACCGTGAACGCGGGTTCGCCGGTCTACTGCCAGCAGACGGTCAAGTCGGGGAACTCGACGAGTTCGGACTACGGCAACGGCCTGGGGTACCCGCTCAACGGCGAGTTCACCGGAACGCGCGGGGATGCCGGGTACTACGGGTGCCGCAGCGGTGATGCCTTCGTGTCCGGGTCCTTCGGCGGACAGATGACCCTCGCCGCGGAGAACTTCCTGTACGTCACCGGGAACATCGTCTACCAGAACGGCCGGACTTCGGACGACATGCTCGGGCTCGTCGGGCAGAAGGCGGTCTCCGTCTACAACCCCGTGTCGTGCTCGAGCTACTCCGGCTGGTCGAACACGGTGTGCAACACGGGCAGCAGCTCCTACTCGACGAACACGGCGCCGACCAAGAACATCGAGATCGACGCGGCCATCGCCAGCAACCTCGGCACGTTCAACGTCCAGAACAGCCAGTACGGGTCGAACCTCGGCATCCTCACGATCTACGGATCGATCGCCCAGCAGTTCCGCGGCTCGGTCCGCACCTCGTACGGCAACGGCCTGCTGACGGGGTACGCGAAGGCGTACTCGTACGACAGCAGACTCAAGTCCTCGGCCCCGCCCAAGTTCCTGCAGCCGGTCTCGACCACCTACGGTGTGACGACCGAGACCGAGTCCGCGACGGCCTTCCGCGCCGACGGCACCCCGACGGGGAAGTGACCGTGGCTTCCTTCGCCTCGGTGGCGCCCCTCGTCGCCGCGCTGGTCGGTGTGCTCGGTCTCGCGATCGGGTCGTTCCTGAACGTCGTCGTGTACCGGGTGCCCGCGGGCATGTCCGTCGTCGCGCCGGCCAGCTCCTGCCCCGGATGCAGTCACGCGATCCGAGGTCGCGACAACGTGCCCGTGATCTCATGGCTCGTCCTGCGCGCCCGGTGCCGCGACTGCGGCGCGCCCATCTCGGCCCGGTACCCGCTCGTCGAAGCCGCCACGGGCCTCCTGTTCGTCGCGGTGACGCTGCTCTCGGTACTCGCACCGTGGTCGCCGCTGGCGGCGCCGGACGGCGTCCCCGGAACGATCCACGCTGCGATCCTGCTCGTCGCACTCCTGTACCTGATGGCGATCAGCATCTCGTTGACGCTCATCGACCTCGACACCCACACGTTGCCGAACCGGATCGTGCTGCCGGCCTACGTCGTGCTGCCCGTGCTCCTGCTGGCGGCGTCGGCGGCGTCCGGGGACTGGGGCGCCGCGCTCCGGGGCCTCATCGGCCTGGTCGTCCTCGGCGGCGTCTACCTCGTGCTCGCGCTGGCGGTGCCCGGCGGGATGGGGCTCGGTGACGTGAAGCTCGCCGGCGTGCTCGGCCTCGTGCTGGCGTACCTCGGATGGGGACCCCTCGCAGTGGGTTCTTTCGCGGCGTTCCTGCTCGGAGGTACGTTCGCAGTCGTCCTCCTGGTCGTGCGCCGGGCGGGCCGTCGCAGCGGGATCCCGTTCGGCCCCTGGATGCTCGCGGGTGCCTGGCTCGGCATCGCCGTCGGTGCCCCCGCATGGGACGGCTACCTGCGCCTCCTCGGACTCGCCTGACGCCTCGTCGCGCGCTGACCCACCAGACCGACCCGAAGACGGTCACGGAAGGACCACCCATGTCGAAGAGCATCGTGGGCGTCGACATCGGCGCCGCCGCGATCCGTGCTGTCGAGGTCCAGGACGCCGACAAGCCGAGACCGACGATCCTGCGGTTCGCCGAGGTGCCCGTGCCCCCGGGCGCGACGAAGCAGGGGGAGGTGCTCGAGCCGAACACCGTCGCGGGTGCGCTCCGACAGCTCTGGTCGCTCGGGCGCTTCCGCTCGAAGGACGTCGTGCTCGGCATGGGCAACCAGCGAGTGCTGTCGCGCGACCTGACGGTCCCGAAGGCCCCCATCGCGCAGATCCGTGAATCGTTGCCCTTCCAGGTGCAGGACATGCTCCCGGTGCCCGTGGGCGACGCCATCCTCGACTTCTACCCGACCAGCGAGGAGACGGGGGAGAACGGCTCCACCGTGAGCGGTCTCCTCGTCGCCGCCGTGAAGGACGCCGTGCTCGCCAACGTCCGCGCGGTCCAGAACGCCGGGCTCAAGCCGGTCGGTGTCGACCTCATCCCGTTCGCCCTGGCACGTGTCCTCGCGCCGGCGAACAGGCCGGGCACCGTGGCCATCGTCGAGTGCGGCGGCAACACGACGACCGTCGTCATCGTCACCGACGGCGTCCCGAAGTTCGTCCGCATCGTGCCGACCGGCGGCGATGACATCACGCGGCTCCTCGCCGGCCGGCTGACGATCGACGAGGGAGCGGCCGAAGCCGTCAAGCGCCACCTGGGCATGGATCCGGAGCGGGCGCGGACCGGCGACGATGCGCTCGCGGTCGCGGCAGTCCGCGAGACGATGGGCGAACTGCTCTCGAGTCTCCGCAACACCGTCAACTACTTCGTCAACACCCACCCTGCCGAGCCCGTGGGCGAGATCCTGCTCTGCGGCGCTGCAGCTGCGCTCACCGGTTTCGCCGCAGCGCTCTCGGAGTTCACCCGGACGCCCGTCCGGTTCGGGGCACCGTTCGCGAACGTCGCGCTCGCGAAGTCCATCCGCGTCGAGGACCTGCACGCGCACGGCGCATCGATCGCCGTGGCATGGGGACTCGCCGCGGGAGGGAAGGCAGCATGAGCCAGTCGACCAAGTCGAAGCCCTCGCGCTCTGGACGGAGTCGCCGCCGAGGAGCGGCGCCCGACCCGGCCCTGCGTGTCGCCGCCGAGACCGCGGAGCGCGTCAAGCGTCAGCGTCGGACCACGCCCAGCGAGATCGTCGTCGGGGGCCGCCCCAGTGTCGACCTGCTGCCCACCGAGGTCCTCGCCGATCGACGCAGCAGCCGTGTCGTCCGTCGGATGTGGGCGGGCGTCGTCCTCGTGGCGATCGTGGTCGGGATCGTGACCGCCGGAGCCAGCCTCCTGTCCAGCCAGGCGCACGACGACCTGACCCACGCGCAGGACGAGACTCTGTCGCTCCTGCAGCAGCAGGCGAACTACCGCGAGGTCCGGGACACGGAGGCCGGTACCGCGCTGCGTGAAGCCGCGCAGTCGGTCGGCGGGGCCACGGAGATCGCCTGGCAGCCGTACCTCGCTTCGCTGAAGGCATCGCTCCCGGCGGGAGTCGAGATCACCGGCGTCGCGATCGACTCGGCCACGCCGCTGGAGACCTACGCGCAGGCCGACACCCCGCTCCAGGGGCAGCGTGTCGCGACCCTGACCATCGACGCGCAGAGCCCGACGCTGCCGTCCGTTCCGTCGTGGCTCGATGCCGTCAAGGGGCTCAAGGGCTTCGTCGACGCGACCGCGAACTCGGTCACGCTCGACCCGACGACCGGGACGTACACGGTGAACATGACGATCCACGTCGACCAGGCCGCCTTCGACGGCAAGTACCAGGACAAGGGCGAGTGAGATGACCCGCAACCGACTCAACATGCTCCTCGCCGTCGTGGCGATGGTCGTGGTGGCACTCGCGGGGTTCTTCCTCGGCGTGCAGCCACATCTCGCACAGGCCGCGAGCGACCGTACCGACCAGGTGTCGGTGGACGCGACGAACCGGACGACGGCGGCGGAACTCGCCCGGCTCAAGGACCGCGCGAAGTCCCTGCCGGCGATGAAGGCGGAACTCGCGGAGCTCACCACCTCGGTGCCGTCGAGTGCGAACATGTCCGCCTTCTACGGTGCTGTCGACAGCGTCGCGGCCCGGGCGGGTGTGAAGGTGTCCGCGATCACGACGTCGGAGGCTGTGGCGTACACCGCCCCCGTCGCAGCCTCGACTGCCGCGGGCACCGAGGACTCGTCGGCCTCCGCGACGGACGAGGCGACGCCCGAGCCGACCGCGGCATCCACCGGCGCCGCGACGGCGCCGGTGACCGACCCGGCGATCTCGGCCGCGAACTTCTCGGCCATCCCCGTCTCCGTGTCGGTCGACGGGTCGTTCGACCAGGCCCTGTCCTTCGTCGGCGGCATGCAGGACGGCGCTCGACTCTTCCTCGTCACCACGGTGTCGTCCTCCATCTCGCAGGAGTCGACCGACCCGGCCGCGGCGGCTGCGACGACGTGGACGTTCGGTGGCTACGTGTACGTCCTGGCCGCCGACTCGGACACGGCCGCGAAGGGCTGACCCGACCCCCACGGACTGGGGTCGTCCGCGCCACGCCGACCCCACTTCCGCGACACCCGTCGTTGTGATTACGATGCACCAGACGCCGTGATCGCGGCTGCTCATCCCCTCTCGAACGGTCGGCTCGAACCGGCCGTTCCTCGTCGTGCCCGGAGTCGCGCGTGTTGGTCGGAATCGTTGAATTCCTGGGTTGGTTCGGTGCGGTAACCGTTCTAGCTGGTTACATCTTGTTCTCCACCGGCAAGATCCCGAACGGCCCGCTCTACCAGCTGTTCAACCTCGTCGGCGGCCTCGCAGTGGCCATCAACGTTGCCGCGCACCACGCTGTCCCCTCGACCATCGTCAACGGGATCTGGGCGATCGTCGCCGTCGTCGTCCTGGTGAAGATGGGCCGAGCGCGCCGCGCGGCGAAGCGCGACGGATCCGTGTCCACCGAGCCGCCGGTCCTGCACGCTGAACCGGCCGCGACCACCGGGGTCCTGCCGGTCATCGGCCCGGCGCTGCGTGACCACGAGCCGGAGGGCAGCGCCGAGGCGGACGCCGCCACGGGCCTCCAGTCCGACGTCCCGACGGACGCGACGGACGAGACGGCCGCGACGATGCCGGATTCCGCGCCCGCGCCCGCCCCCATGACGGAGACCGTCCCGATCATCACGGCGACGATCGCGCTCGCCCTGGTCGCCGCAGCGCAGGAGCAGTCCGACCGGGCGGACCGTCGCGAGCACGCGGACGACACGGACCACGCCGAACCCGCTCGCTGACCAGCCGGTCGACGATACGATCGGCGCATGTCCCGGTGGTTGATCGCGACGATGACGTCCGTCCTCTTCATCGCGCTCGTGATCGCCGTCACGGGCTTCGAAGCCCTGCTCGCCGACGTCGAGGTCATCTCGCAGCCCGACGCCACCCCGTACCTCGGGCCCGCGATGGTGGTGGGTGGCGCGGTGGTGGTCTTCCTCGCGACCGCGGCCGGCGTGCGCGACGGCAACCCCGGGGTCACCGCGCTGGTGGCCGCAGCGACGGTCTACCTGGTCATGCTCGGCGTCGGAGCCGTGGGCTACGCGCTCGTCCGCTCGGACGCGACGGAGCTCCTCGTCTTCCCCGCGGGGTACGCCCTCGGGCCGTTCGTGGTCGGGTCCGTCGTGGTGGCACTCCTGTCGGTGCTCGGCGGGATCACGATGGCTCGCCACCAGGTACGGACCGATGGCGGCGCGGGTACGGCCGGGGCGGCGCGTCCGGACGGGCCTGACGAGCGCTCCGGGCCGAACCGGACGAACGCGGGCGAGGAACCCGCCGGACGGTAGTGTTCGCAGGGCACGACGCACACGCAACGGGGGAACGATGAGCGACCAGCACGCGCAGGATCCGGACCAGCAGGGCGGTTGGGGTGCCGTCCCGCCGGTGGCCTCGATCCGTGGAACCGACGGAACGTCCGGGGCAACGGCCCAGGGGTTCGGTCCGGGTCCCGGCGCAGGAGCCCCCGGATTCCCCGGGATGCCCGGACCGGTCCCGCAGCGTCCTCGCCGGAAGCTCCGTCGCGGCCAGCTCATCGGCATCATCTCGGGCGGCACGGCGGTCGTCCTGCTGCTCGTCGCCGGTGTCGTCGGGTACTCGGTCGGTTCCTCCTCGCACTCGGCGGACCGCCCGGTGCGGGCGTTCCTCGACGACCTGACGGCCGGACGCGTGGCCGACGCCCTCGACGACGCGGGCATCGAACGTGAGAAGACCGACGTGCTGCTCGGCGAAGCCGCCTACGCGAAGGCATCGGACAAGGTCACCGGCTACCGCGTCGCCGCGACGCGGACGGACGGCGACACCGCGACGGTCCGCGCGTACCTGCGCCAGGGCGGGCAGGACGTCGCTGCGACCTTCACGCTGGACAAGACCGGGACGGACTGGGGTGTGTTCCCCATCTGGGAGCTGCAGGCCCCCGAGCTCGGGTCGGTCGACGTCGCCGTGCGGGGGCCGTCCGGTGCGGCGGTCACCGTCGCCGGCCGGAACGTGGAGACCGCGAAGGACGGCACGGTGAGCCTCCGTGCACTGCCCGGCACGTACGACGTCGCCTTCGACGGTGGCAAGTGGACCACGGCGCGTGGGGGATCGGCGAGCGTCAGCGGGTTCGGTCGGTCGACCTCGACCCCGGTCCAGATGACCACGACCCTGACCACCGCCGGGCAGCAGGCCGCCAAGCGGGCGGTGGACGACTGGGTGGACGGCTGCATCGCCTCCACCGACGCCGCCCCCGCCGGGTGCAGTTTCTACGCGTACGGGCAGAACCCCGCGTACACGTACTCGAACCAGAAGTGGACGCTCGAGACGCGGCCGACGGTCCGGGTCGGCAGCTGGACGACGAACGGCTGGTTGATCACGACGACGGCACCCGGCCGGGCGAAGTACACGGCCGACATCTCGGGGGCTGCCGGCACCGGGACGGCCTCCGCGGGGCCGCTCAACGTGAACGCGAGCGGGTACGTCACGGGCTTCTCGAGCGACGGCGCCACGTTCCGCTCGGCAGTGGGCAACGGGTCGTCCGACACCGGCTCATGACGGTGTCGGTTCCCGGGGTGACCCGGATTGATTTCGTCCCGTTACGCGGGTAGTCTCTACCGGGTGTGCGCCCTCGGGCGCGCCCGAAAAGTCCGGCGAGCGGGATCGCCCAGCCGGACCACTCCGTCCCCCACTCGAACACCCGCCGTCCGGCGGTGCTCAGCGTGGGACGAGGAAGCCGGCGGAACGCGCCGGCCAGAGAGCACGAGCGAAGAACCAGGAGAACAGTTGCCTACTATTCAGCAGCTGGTTCGCAAGGGTCGTACGCCGAAGGTCACCAAGACCAAGGCGCCCGCCCTGAAGGCGAACCCCCAGCAGCGTGGTGTGTGCACCCGCGTCTACACCACCACCCCCAAGAAGCCGAACTCGGCACTGCGCAAGGTCGCTCGTGTCAAGCTCTCGAACGGCACCGAGGTCACGGCCTACATCCCCGGTGAGGGCCACAACCTCCAGGAGCACTCGATGGTGCTCGTCCGCGGCGGTCGTGTGAAGGACCTCCCGGGTGTGCGGTACAAGATCATCCGTGGCGCCCTGGACACCCAGGCAGTCAAGAACCGTAAGCAGGCTCGTAGCCGCTACGGCGCGAAGAAGGGTTGAGTTAGATGCCTCGTAAGGGTCCCGCCCCCAAGCGTCCCGTCGTCGCCGACCCGGTCTACGGTGCGCCGATCGTCAGCCAGCTCGTCAACAAGATCCTGCTCGACGGCAAGAAGGGCCTCGCCGAGCGCATCGTCTACGGTGCACTCGAGGGCGTTTCCGCCAAGAACCAGCAGGATGCCGTCGTGACGCTGAAGAAGGCGCTCGACAACGTCCGTCCGACCCTCGAGGTCCGTAGCCGCCGCGTCGGTGGCTCGACCTACCAGGTCCCGGTCGAGGTCAAGCCGCACCGCGCGAACACCCTCGCGCTCCGTTGGCTCACCTCGTACGCCAAGGCCCGTCGCGAGAAGACGATGACCGAGCGTCTCATGAACGAGATCCTCGACGCGTCGAACGGTCTCGGTGCCGCGGTCAAGCGCCGCGAGGACACGCACAAGATGGCCGAGTCGAACAAGGCCTTCGCCCACTACCGCTGGTAGTCCCGGCACCGTCCGGGTGCCGGTGGTCAAGAACCCCGGCGCCCGGACGGCCGCCAACCTCTCCTACAACTCTTCCGGAGGAACCCTGTGGCACAGGACGTGCTCACCGACCTGAACAAGGTCCGCAACATCGGCATCATGGCGCACATCGATGCCGGCAAGACCACGACGACCGAGCGCATCCTGTTCTACACGGGCATCACGCACAAGATCGGTGAGGTCCACGACGGCGCTGCCACGATGGACTGGATGGCGCAGGAGCAGGAGCGCGGCATCACGATCACGTCGGCCGCGACGACCTGCTTCTGGGACAACAACCAGATCAACATCATCGACACCCCCGGTCACGTGGACTTCACGGTCGAGGTGGAGCGTTCGCTCCGCGTCCTCGACGGTGCGGTCGCCGTCTTCGACGGCAAGGAGGGCGTCGAGCCCCAGTCCGAGACCGTCTGGCGTCAGGCCGACAAGTACGACGTCCCGCGTATCTGCTTCGTCAACAAGATGGACAAGCTGGGCGCCGACTTCTACTACACCGTCGACACCATCGTGAACCGCCTCGGCGCAGAGCCCCTCGTGCTCCAGCTGCCGATCGGTTCCGAGAGCTCGTTCGAAGGCGTCGTCGACCTCGTCCAGATGCGTGCACTCACCTGGCGCGGCGACGCCAAGGGTGACGTCGCGATGGGCGCGAAGTACGAGATCGAAGAGATCCCGGCCGACCTGCAGGACCGCGCCGCCGAGTACCGCGAGAAGCTCATCGAGCGCGTGGCCGAGGCGGACGACGTCCTCATGGAGCGCTACCTCGAGGGCGACACCGACTTCTCGGTCGCCGAGATCAAGGCAGCCATCCGTGCCCTCACGGTGAGCAGCACGCTCTACCCGGTCCTCTGCGGTTCCGCGTTCAAGAACCGTGGTGTCCAGCCGATGCTCGACGCCGTCATCGACTACCTCCCGTCCCCGCTCGACGTGCCGCCGATGATCGGCCACGACGTCAAGGACGAGGAGAAGGAGATCATCCGCAAGCCCGACGCGTCGGAGCCGTTCTCGGCCCTCGCGTTCAAGGTCGCGGTGCACCCGTTCTTCGGTCGTCTGACCTACGTGCGCGTCTACTCCGGCTCGATCGAGTCCGGTGCCCAGGTCATCAACTCGACCAAGGGCAAGAAGGAGCGCATCGGCAAGATCTTCCAGATGCACTCCAACAAGGAGAACCCGGTCGCCAACGTGACCGCTGGCCACATCTACGCGGTCATCGGCCTCAAGGACACCACCACCGGTGACACCCTGTGCGACCCGACCAACCAGGTCGTCCTCGAGTCGATGACGTTCCCGGAGCCGGTCATCGAGGTCGCCATCGAGCCGAACACGAAGGCCGACCAGGAGAAGCTCTCCACGGCCATCCAGAAGCTCGCCGAAGAGGACCCGACGTTCCGCGTCGAGCTCAACGCCGAGACCGGTCAGACGACGATCAAGGGCATGGGCGAGCTCCACCTCGACATCCTCGTCGACCGCATGAAGCGTGAGTTCCACGTCGAGGCGAGCGTCGGCAAGCCCCAGGTGGCCTACCGCGAGACGCTCACCAAGATCGTCGAGCGCTACGACTACACCCACAAGAAGCAGACCGGTGGTTCCGGCCAGTTCGCGAAGGTGCAGATCGCGCTCGAGCCGATGGAGGTCACGAGCGAGAAGGTCTACGAGTTCGTCAATGCGACCTCCGGTGGCCGTGTCCCGCGCGAGTACATCCCGTCGGTCGACGCCGGTATCCAGGACGCCATGCAGGTCGGCATCCTCGCGGGCTACCCGACGGTCGGCGTGAAGGCCATCCTCAAGGACGGCGCGGCGCACGACGTCGACTCTTCCGAGATGGCGTTCAAGATCGCCGGTTCGATCGCCTACAAGGAAGCGGCTCGCAAGGCCGGTCCGGCGATCCTCGAGCCGATCATGGCCGTCGAGGTCCGTACTCCTGAGGAGTACATGGGCGACGTCATCGGTGACCTGAACTCCCGTCGTGGCCAGATCGCCTCGATGGAGGACGCCTCGGGCGTCAAGGTGGTCCGCGCGAGCGTGCCGCTGTCCGAGATGTTCGGCTACGTCGGCGACCTGCGGTCGAAGACCTCTGGTCGTGCGGTCTACTCGATGACCTTCGAGACCTACAGCCAGGTCCCGGCCAAGGTCGCCGAGGAGATCATCGCGAAGAACGCGGGGGAGTAGCGCTCAGCGCTTCTCCACAGGCGGGGGCGCCCGGCGACGGGCCCCTCGCCACCAAGTAAAGTACAGACACACACCGCGCACCAACGGTCCCGAGCCCATCCAGGGCCGGCCGGGGGTGACGCTTCCGAGTCCTGAGGAGGACCCACAGTGGCCAAGGCCAAGTTCGAGCGCACCAAGCCGCACGTCAACATCGGAACCATCGGTCACGTCGACCACGGCAAGACCACGCTCACGGCGGCGATCACCAAGGTTCTGCACGACCAGTACCCGGACCTCAACGAGGCCCGCGACTTCGCGCAGATCGACAACGCTCCCGAGGAGCGCCAGCGCGGCATCACGATCAACATCTCGCACGTCGAGTACCAGACCGAGAAGCGTCACTACGCGCACGTCGACGCCCCCGGTCACGCCGACTACGTGAAGAACATGATCACGGGTGCGGCACAGATGGACGGCGCGATCCTCGTGGTCGCCGCCACCGACGGCCCGATGCCCCAGACGCGTGAGCACGTCCTGCTCGCCCGCCAGGTCGGCGTCCCCTACATCGTCGTCGCACTGAACAAGTCCGACATGGTGGACGACGAGGAGATCCTGGAGCTCGTCGAGCTCGAGGTCCGCGAGCTCCTCGGCTCGCAGCAGTTCGACGAGGACGCCCCCGTCGTGCAGGTCTCGGCGCTCAAGGCGCTCGAGGGCGACGAGAAGTGGGTCAAGTCGGTCCAGGACCTCATGGCCCAGGTCGACGAGCACGTGCCGGACCCGGTGCGCGCCACCGACCAGCCGTTCCTGATGCCGATCGAGGACGTCTTCACGATCACCGGTCGTGGCACGGTCGTCACCGGCCGCGTCGAGCGTGGCACGCTCAACCTGAACGCCGAGGTCGAGATCGTCGGCATCCGCGCGACGCAGAAGACCACGGTCACGGGCATCGAGATGTTCCGCAAGCTGCTCGACCAGGCGGTCGCCGGTGACAACACCGGTCTGCTCATCCGTGGCCTCAAGCGCGAGGACGTGGAGCGCGGCCAGGTCGTCGTGAAGCCGGGTTCGGTCACGCCGCACACCGAGTTCCAGGCGAACGCGTACATCCTGACCAAGGACGAGGGTGGGCGTCACAACCCGTTCTACGCGAACTACCGCCCGCAGTTCTACTTCCGCACCACGGACGTCACCGGCGTCATCACGCTGCCCGAGGGCACCGAGATGGTCATGCCCGGCGACACCGTCGCCATGACGGTCGAGCTGATCCAGCCGATCGCCATGGAAGAGGGCCTCCGTTTCGCCATCCGTGAGGGTGGTCGTACGGTCGGTGCCGGTACGGTCGAGAAGATCATCAAGTAACTCCGGTTCCTTGCGACAGCGGGGTCGGGCCTTCGGGCCCGGCCCCGCTTCGTCGTACGCGGCCACTGGCGAGCCGTACAGGGCGCCGGACAGGAGGCCCGTGGCAGCGCCCGCCACGGGCCTCCTGTCCGCCCCGTGACCCGTCACAGGCGTCACGGAGTTGGCTCGACGTCGTGACCCGCCTCCGCAGATCCGCGACCTCCGGTCGCGGCTACCACCGCGTCCGTTCCGGACGCGGTTTCTCGTTCCGCGACCCCGACGGCAACACCGTGACCGACCCGGACGAGCGCCGTCGACTCGAAGAGTTCGTGATCCCGCCGGCGTGGGACGACGTCTGGATCTCCCCGTACGCGAACGGCCACATCCTGGCCACCGGCACGGACGGTGCGGGGCGCCGCCAGTACATGTACCACCCGTCCTGGCGTGAACGGATGGACCGGATCAAGTACGACCGTGCGCTGGCACTGGCCGAGTCGTTGCCGGTCGCCCGCCGCGGTGTCACGCAGGACCTCCGTCGCCCCGAGCCGGACCGCCGCCGTGCGCTGGCTGCAGCGTTCCGCATGCTCGACCAGGGGTCCCTCCGGGTCGGGTCCGAGCGGTACGCCACCGAGCACGGCAGTCGGGGGCTGTCGACGCTGCTCTGCGCGCACGCTCACGTGTCGGGCGACGACATCGAGCTCGACTTCCCCGGCAAGAGTGGGCAGGAGTGGTCGTCGTCGATCCACGACCACGACCTGGCGCGGGTCATCGCCGGCATGAAGCGTCGCGGGCCCAACGCGCGGTTGCTCTCGTTCCGCGAGCGTCGCGGTGCGGAGTGGGAGCCGCTCTCCGCCGAGGACATCAACGCCTACGTGAAGGAACGCGCGGGCGACGAGTTCACCGCGAAGGACTTCCGGACGCTGCACGGCACGGTCGCGGCCGCGGTCGACCTGGCGAAGACCGGACCGCAGTCGTCCCAGGCCAAGCGGAAGAAGGCCGTCTCGCACGCGGTGAAGGCCGCCAGCGACGAGCTCGGCAACACCCCGACGGTGTGCCGACAGAGCTACATCGACCCCCGGTTGCTCGACGCGTACGACCACGGCGAGACCATCGATCCGAACCGCCTGGCGTCCGCCGAGGCCGAGGTCCGGGCACTGCTCTACCGACAATGACCCGGGGGCCGTCCGGATGACGTAGCGTTGGTCGACGTGCCGGACCACCCCCACACGGCACGGAAGGACCCACAACAGTCGTGACCGACGAGTGCATCCACGGATTCCCCACCGAGCTCTGCGACATCTGCGCACCCCGGCAGCGCGAGGCGTCGGAGATCCCAGCCACCCCGGCACCCCGCCGGACCCGCATCACCACCAACCTGCGCGTCGACCCGCCGGCCTCCGGGCCCGGGACGTCGCTCCGGTCGCCGACGTCGCTCCGTTCGTCGTCCGCCGACCTGCCCGAAGCACGTGAGTTCGCAGCGCTCCGCGCCCACCACGTCACCCACATCGACAACCTCGACGGCATCGTCGGCGCCGGCGCGATCCTGGCGTCCGACCAGGCCGAGCCGGTCGTGGACGTCAGTTCCGCCGACACCCGCGCTGCCCGCGCCGAGGCCGAGGCGCCCGACGGCTCCTCGATCGCCGGCCACGTGCCGTTCACGCTGTCGCCCGACGCCACCCGCTGGGACGAGCTCCGTACGGGCGCCGAGGGCGAGCGCTGGTCGGACGCCGCCCGCCGCACCCGGGCGATCGACTACGTCGTGCTCGTCGTGCCGGTCTCCGCGTTCGGTGCCTCGGTGATCGTCGCCGACCAGGACGCCGACGCTGACGACGTCCGGTTCGCCGTCGGTCCCGACGCCGGCACGAACCTGATCCGTCGCACCGACTTCACGGACCCGGAGATGCACGGCCTCGAGCTGCTCGCCGGACCGAGCGTGCCGTTCACGTCCGTCGCGGTCATCGGCGTCCCGAACGACAAGGCCCGGCAGACCGTCCGCGCCGTGCTCGCCGACCACGGTGGACACGCTCCGCGAGTGGCCGTCTTCCCGCCGTGGTTCGTGCCCCCGGTGACCGCCGAGTGACGGTCTCCTGACCCGTGTCGACGCACCCTCCGGACCCCGTCCGGAGGGTGCGTCGCGTTGCGGGGCCGAGCCGGGCCTCCAGGCCGTCCGATCCGCGTGGATCCGGGCAAGCGAGCCGGCGGGACACGCCCGGCAATTCGCGACACGCCCGGGTTGCACGTGGGCCGGGGCTATGCGAGACTTGTCCGGTTCCGAATTCCCCGTGGGTGTATGCCCACAGGATCACTGCTCTGGCAGTGCACAACCCCCTTGTTCAGCAGGGCTGGGTTGGGCCGCAGGCAGCAGAACACGACTCCCCGAAGGGTGACGGACGCGGTGTACCACTGCTGCGCCCGGAGCACGAGGCAGTCGATTGCCCACGCTGGACGGCCACGGTCGCCCGCGAGGTTGACAGGTGAACAGCGGTCATCCCCAGTGGATGCGGCCGGTTGGTTCAGGAAAACAGCACGGTCCGCAGGAATGCGGAACCGAGCGGCGTCAGGCGGCCAGAGGGTGCGCGGCGCAGAGAGGACAAGAGACACATGGCGGGACAGAAGATCCGCATCCGGCTCAAGTCGTATGACCACGAGGTCATCGACACGTCGGCCCGGAAGATCGTCGACACGGTGACCCGTGCCGGTGCAACCGTGGTCGGCCCGGTGCCGCTCCCCACCGAGAAGAACGTGATCGCAGTGATCCGTTCCCCTCACAAGTACAAGGACTCGCGCGAGCACTTCGAGAAGCGCACGCACAAGCGGGTCATCGACATCGTCGACCCGACGCCGAAGGCCGTGGACTCGCTCATGCGACTCGACCTGCCGGCCGACGTCAACATCGAGATCAAGCTGTAAGGGGGCTGACCAATGGCGAACTCAACCAAGACCGTCAAGGGCCTCCTCGGCAAGAAGCTCGGGATGACCCAGGTGTGGGACGAGAACAACAAGTTCATCCCCGTCACCGTGATCGAGGTCGGCCCGAACGTGGTCACCCAGATCCGCAACGCTGAGCGCGACGGCTACGAGGCGATCCAGATCGCCGCCGGCGCCATCGACCCGCGCAAGGTCAACAAGCCGGCCGCTGGCCACTTCGAGGCCGCTGGCGTGACCCCGCGTCGCACCCTCACCGAGATCCGTACCAACGACTCCGCTGAGTACACGCTCGGCCAGGAGCTCACCGTGGACGGCACGTTCACGGCGGGCCAGAAGGTCGACGTCGTCGGTACCTCCAAGGGCAAGGGCTTCGCCGGTGTCATGAAGCGCCACGGCTTCCACGGCGTCGGCGCCTCGCACGGTGCGCACCGCAACCACCGCAAGCCCGGCTCGATCGGTGCTTCCTCGACCCCGTCGCGCGTCTTCAAGGGCATGCGCATGGCTGGTCGTATGGGTGGCGACCGCGTGACCGTCCTCAACCTCACGGTGCACGCCGTCGACGCCGAGAAGGGTCTGCTGCTCGTCAAGGGCGCCGTCCCCGGTGCTCGTGGCCGCTCCGTCTTCGTCCGCACCGCCGTGAAGGGTAAGTGATCATGGCCACCACGACCGCAACCACGATCGACGTCCTCGACGCATCGGGTGCCAAGTCCGGCACCGTCGAGCTCCCCGCAGCTCTCTTCGACGTCGAGACCAACGTCCCGCTGATCCACCAGGTCGTCACCGCGCAGCTCGCAGCCGCGCGTCAGGGCACCCACAAGACCAAGAACCGTGGCGAAGTCCGCGGTGCCGGTCGCAAGCCGTTCAAGCAGAAGGGCACCGGCCGCGCCCGTCAGGGTTCCGTCCGTGCTCCGGAGCACACCGGCGGTGGCGTCGTCCACGGACCGACCCCGCGCGATTACTCGCAGCGCACCCCGAAGAAGATGATCGCCGCTGCTCTGCTCGGCTCGCTCTCGGACCGCGCCCGCGGTGGCCGCATCTCCGCTGTGGAGGGCTTCGTCGCGGCTGAACTGCCGTCGACCAAGACCGCCCGCACGCTCCTCGAGAAGGTCGCGCCCGTCAAGAACGTGCTCGTCGTGCTCGAGACGGACGACGAGCTGACGCTCAAGTCGATCCGCAACCTGTCGAACGTCCACGCGCTCTCGTACGGCCAGCTCAACGCCTACGACGTGCTGCGTTCGGACGCCGTCGTCTTCAGCAAGAGCGCCCTCGACGCCTTCATCGCGTCGAAGACCGCGAAGGAGATCACCGCATGAGCGGCTTCAACAAGGACCCGCGCGACGTCATCATCTCGCCGGTCGTCTCGGAGAAGAGCTACGCGCTCATCGACCAGGGCAAGTACACGTTCATCGTGGACCCCCGCTCGAACAAGACCGAGATCAAGCTCGCCATCGAGAAGATCTTCGACGTCAAGGTCGCGAGCATCAACACGCTGAACCGCCCGGGCAAGACCCGTCGCACCAAGTTCGGTCTCGGCAAGCGCAAGGACACCAAGCGCGCCATCGTGACGCTCAAGTCCGGTTCGATCGACATCTTCACGGCTGTCGGCTGAGGACCAGAGGGATAAATCATGGCTATTCGTAACTACAAGCCGACGACCCCCGGTCGTCGCGGCTCGTCGGTCGCCGACTTCGCTGAGATCACCCGTTCGACTCCGGAGAAGTCACTGCTTCGTCCGCTGCCGAAGACCGGTGGTCGCAACAGCTCCGGCCGTATCACCACGCGTCACATCGGTGGTGGCCACAAGCGCCAGTACCGCGTGATCGACTTCCGTCGCTCCGACAAGGACGGCGTCGACGCCAAGGTCGCTCACATCGAGTACGACCCCAACCGCACTGCGCGCATCGCGCTCCTGCACTACGTGGACGGCACGAAGCGGTACATCATCGCGCCGAACAAGCTGAAGCAGGGCGACGTCATCGAGCAGGGCCCCGGCGCCGACATCAAGCCCGGCAACAACCTGCCGCTGCGCAACATCCCCGTGGGTACCGTCGTGCACGCCATCGAGCTCCGCCCCGGTGGCGGCGCCAAGATGGCTCGCTCCGCCGGCGCCTCGGTGCGTCTCGTCGCCAAGGACGGCCCCTACGCGCAGCTCCGTCTGCCGTCGGGCGAGGTCCGCAACGTCGACGCACGCTGCCGCGCCACGATCGGCGAGGTCGGCAACGCCGAGCAGTCGAACATCAACTGGGGCAAGGCCGGCCGCATGCGCTGGAAGGGCGTCCGCCCGACCGTCCGTGGTGTCGCCATGAACCCGGTCGACCACCCGCACGGTGGTGGTGAGGGCAAGACGTCCGGTGGTCGTCACCCGGTCAGCCCCTGGGGCCAGTCCGAGGGCCGTACGCGCAAGCCGAACAAGCCGAGCGACAAGCTCATCGTCCGTCGCCGTAACGCCGGCAAGAAGCGCAAGTAGGAGTTCAGAAGATGCCACGCAGTCTGAAGAAGGGCCCCTTCGTCGACGAGCACCTGCTCCGCAAGGTCGTCACGCAGAACGAGGCCAACACCAAGAACGTGATCCGTACGTGGTCGCGTCGGTCGATGATCGTCCCGAACATGCTCGGGCACACGATCGCCGTCCACGACGGCCGCAAGCACATCCCGGTGTTCGTCACCGAGTCGATGGTCGGTCACAAGCTCGGCGAGTTCGCGCCGACCCGCACCTTCCGTGGTCACGTGAAGGACGACAAGAAGGGCCGTCGCCGCTGAGGCGGCGACGCAGAGGAGGAACGAAATGGTGGAGTCGATCGCACGCGTGCGACACATCCGCGTCACGCCTCAGAAGGCCCGTCGCGTCATCGAGCTGATCCGCGGCAAGCAGGCCCACGAGGCCCTCGCCATCCTGAAGTTCGCCCCCCAGGGCGCTTCGGAGCCCGTGTACAAGCTGGTCGCCTCGGCGATCGCGAACGCACGGGTCAAGGCGGACTCGACGAACAGCTTCCTCGACGAGCGCGACCTCTACGTGAGCCGCGTCTTCGTCGACGAGGGCACGACCCTGAAGCGGTTCCAGCCGCGCGCCCAGGGCCGCGCCTTCCGCATCAACAAGCGCACCAGCCACATCACGGTCGTCCTCGCGACGCCCGACGAGGCCGAGGTTGCCGCGACGAGCAAGAAGGCGAGCAAGTAATGGGCCAGAAGGTCAACCCGTACGGCTTCCGTCTCGGGATCACGACGGACCACGTCTCGCACTGGTTCACCGACAGCAAGAAGGCCGGTCAGCGCTACGCCGACTACGTGGCCGAGGACATCAAGGTGCGCGAGTACCTGAAGAAGACCCTCGACCGCGCCGGCGTCGCACGCATCGAGCTCGAGCGCACCCGTGACCGTGTCCGCGTGGACATCCACACGGCTCGTCCGGGCATCGTCATCGGCCGCCGCGGCGCCGAGGCGGAGCGCGTTCGCGGTGAGCTCGAGAAGCTCACCAAGAAGCAGATCCAGCTGAACATCCTCGAGGTCAAGAACCCCGAGACCGAGGCTCAGCTCGTCGCGCAGGGCATCGCCGAGCAGCTCTCCGCTCGTGTCGCGTTCCGTCGCGCCATGCGCAAGGGCCTGCAGGGTGCACAGCGCGCCGGCGCCAAGGGTGTCCGCATCCAGGTGTCGGGTCGTCTCGGCGGCGCCGAGATGTCGCGTTCGGAGTTCTACCGCGAAGGCCGTGTGCCGCTGCACACCCTCCGCGCGAACATCGACTACGGCTTCTACGAGGCCCGGACCACGTTCGGCCGCATCGGCGTGAAGGTCTGGATCTACAAGGGCGACATCACGAACAAGGAGCTCGCTCGCGAGCAGGCGAACCAGCGTTCGTCGCGCCCGGAGCGTCGTGGCGGCCCGCGCGGTGAGCGTGGCGACCGTGGCGGCGACCGTCGTGGCGGCGACCGCGGTGACCGTCGTCCGCAGCAGGCCCCGCAGGACGCGCCGGCCGGCGCAGGAGTTGAGGCGTAACCATGCTTATTCCCCGTCGAGTCAAGCACCGCAAGCAGCACCACCCGAAGCGTTCGGGTCAGGCCACCGGTGGTACCAAGGTCAGCTTCGGCGACTACGGCATCCAGGCCCTCACCCCGGCGTACGTGACCAACCGTCAGATCGAGTCCGCTCGTATCGCCATGACGCGTCACATCAAGCGTGGTGGCAAGGTCTGGATCAACATCTACCCGGACCGTCCGCTGACCAAGAAGCCCGCCGAGACCCGCATGGGTTCCGGTAAGGGTTCGCCCGAGTGGTGGGTCGCGAACGTGAAGCCGGGCCGGGTGCTCTTCGAGCTCTCCGGCGTCAGCGAGGAGATCGCCCGTGAGGCGTTGACTCGTGCAATCCACAAGCTGCCCCTCAAGGCACGCATCATCAAGCGCGAGGAGGGCGACGCATAATGGCGATCGGTTCCAAGGAGCTCCGTCCGACGGAGCTCGACACGTTCGAGAACGAGCGTCTCGCTGACGAGCTGAAGAAGGCCAAGGAGGAACTCTTCAACCTCCGCTTCCAGTCGGCCACCGGCCAGCTGGAGAGCCACGGTCGTCTCCGTGCCGTCAAGCGCGACATCGCCCGCATCTACACCGTCCTCCGCGAGCGCGAGCTCGGCATCCGTGCCACTCCCGCGCCCGTCGAGACCGCCCCCAAGGCCAAGAAGACGACGAAGAAGGCTGACAAGCCGGCCGAGTCGACCGAGGCCGAGACCGCCGAGGAGAAGTAATGGCGAACGAAGAGAAGAACTCCGCCGCCCTCACTCGCGGCTACCGCAAGACGCGTCGCGGCTACGTGACGAGCGACAAGATGGACAAGACCATCGTGGTCGAGGTCGAGGACCGCGTGAAGCACGCGCTCTACGGCAAGATCATCCGTCGTACGTCCAAGGTGAAGGCCCACGACGAGCTCGGCACCGCTGGTGTCGGCGACCTCGTCGTGATCAGCGAGACCCGTCCCCTCAGCGCCTCCAAGCGCTGGCGCCTGGTCGAGATCCTCGAGAAGGCCAAGTAGGCCTCGGCCTGCTTCGGAATAGGAGACAGCAGTGATTCAGCAGGAATCCCGCCTGAAGGTCGCCGACAACACGGGTGCCAAGGAGATCTTGACCATCCGCGTGCTCGGTGGCTCGGGTCGTCGCTACGCCGGCCTCGGTGACGTCATCGTCGCCACGGTGAAGGACGCCATCCCCGGCGGCAACGTGAAGAAGGGTGACGTCGTCAAGGCAGTCATCGTTCGCACCAAGAAGGAGACCCGTCGTCAGGACGGCTCCTACATCAAGTTCGACGAGAACGCGGCAGTGATCCTCAAGGCCGACGGCGACCCGCGCGGTACGCGCATCTTCGGTCCGGTCGGTCGCGAGCTCCGTGACAAGAAGTTCATGAAGATCATCTCGCTCGCGCCGGAGGTGCTGTAAGCCATGGCGAACATCAAGAAGGGTGACCTCGTCCAGGTCATCACGGGCGCGACGCAGGAGCGTGGCGGCGACCGTGGCAAGCAGGGCAAGGTCATCGAGGTCCTCAAGGACAAGAACCGCGTCGTCGTCGAGGGCGTGAACTTCGTCACGAAGCACGTCCGCGTCGGTCAGACGCAGCGTGGTTCGAAGACCGGTGGCATCGAGCAGCACGAAGCCTCGATCCACGTCTCGAACGTCGCACTCGTCGACCCGAAGACGAAGAAGCCGACGCGTGTCGGCTTCCGCACCGAAGAGGTGGAGAAGGACGGCGTCAAGAAGACCGTCCGTATCCGCTACGCGAAGAAGTCTGGTGAGAAGCTCTGATGACTGACACGACTGCTGCGCCCGCTGGCAAGATCCAGCCGCGCCTCAAGCAGAAGTACCTGGCCGAGATCAAGACGGCCCTCACCGAGCAGTTCGGTTACGCGAACGTCAACCAGGTCCCCGGCCTGGTCAAGGTCGTCGTGAACACCGGTGTCGGCGAGGCCGCTCGTGACTCCAAGATCATCGAGGGGGCCATCAAGGACCTCACGGCGATCACGGGTCAGAAGCCCCAGGTCAACATCGCCCGCAAGTCCATCGCACAGTTCAAGCTGCGCGAGGGTCAGGCCATCGGCGCGCACGTCACCCTCCGTGGTGACCGCGCGTGGGAGTTCCTGGACCGCCTGGTGACGCTCGCACTGCCCCGCATCCGCGACTTCCGCGGTCTCAGCGACAAGCAGTTCGACGGCAACGGCAACTACACGTTCGGTCTCACGGAGCAGTCCGTGTTCCACGAGATCGACCAGGACCGCATCGACCGTGTCCGCGGCTTCGACATCACTGTCGTGACCACCGCGAAGACGGACGACGAGGGACGCGCGCTGCTCCGCCAGCTCGGCTTCCCGTTCCGCTCCAACGAGCAGACGGTCTAAACTACTTCGGGCGGTGCGGGCCGGAGGATTCACGTCCTCCGGCCCGCACGCACGAACACACCGATCTCGGGGAACCGCCCCGGGATCACTCGATCGCTCAGGTCGGCATTCGTGGAACGGGTGTCGAAACCAGGCGAGAAATGGACGAACATCATGACGATGACCGATCCGGTCGCAGACATGCTGACCAGATTGCGGAACGCGAACTCCGCGCACCACGACGCAGTCGCGCTCCCGAGCTCCAAGCTCAAGAAGAACATCGCCGACATCCTCAAGCGTGAGGGCTACATCAGCGAGTGGAAGGTGGAGGACGCCCGAGTCGGGCAGACCCTCACCATCGACCTGAAGTACGGCCCCGAGCGCGAGCGTTCGATCGCCGGCATCAAGCGCGTCTCGAAGCCGGGCCTCCGGGTCTACGCGAAGTCGACGGAGATCCCCCAGGTCCTCGGTGGCCTCGGCGTGGCGATCCTCTCGACCTCCTCCGGCCTCCTGACCGACCGCGAAGCCGAGCAGAAGGGCGTGGGTGGGGAAGTCCTCGCCTACGTGTGGTGATCGACAATGTCACGAATCGGACGTCTCCCCATCGACATCCCCGCCGGCGTCACCGTCTCCGTTGACGGTCAGAACGTGGCGGTCAAGGGCCCGAAGGGCGAGCTCGCGCTCGTCATCGCGGAGCCCATCCAGGCCAAGGTCGAGGAGAACCAGGTCCTCGTCACCCGTCCGGACGACGAGCGCGAGTCGCGTTCGCTCCACGGACTGACCCGGACGCTCATCGCCAACAACATCATCGGCGTGACCCAGGGCTACACCAAGGGCCTCGAGGTCGTCGGTACGGGTTACCGTGTCGCGGCCAAGGGCTCGAACCTCGAGTTCGCCCTCGGGTACTCCCACTCGATCACGGTCGAGCCGCCGGCGGGCATCAGCTTCGCGGTGGAGGGCAACAACAAGGTCACCGTCGCCGGTATCGACAAGCAGGCTGTCGGCGAGGTCGCCGCGAACATCCGGAAGCTCCGGAAGCCCGAGCCCTACAAGGGCAAGGGTGTCCGTTACGCCGGCGAGAACGTGCGCCGCAAGGCCGGAAAGTCAGGTAAGTGATCATGGGACTCCTCAAGACACGAGGCAAGAGCAAGGCGGCCGCCAAGGCGCGTCGTCACAACCGTCTCCGCAAGAAGATCACCGGCACCGAGGCTCGTCCCCGTCTCGCCGTTACCCGCTCGTCGCGTCACGTGTTCGTGCAGGTCATCGACGACTCGAAGGGTCACACCCTCGCAAGCGCCTCGACGATGGAGGCAGACCTCCGCTCGTTCGACGGCGACAAGACCGCCAAGGCCCGTCGCGTCGGTGAGCTCCTCGCCGAGCGCGCGAAGTCGGCTGGCGTCGAGGCCGTGGTCTTCGACCGCGGTGGCAGCAAGTACGCCGGTCGCGTCGCCGCGATCGCCGATGGTGCCCGTGAAGGAGGGCTGAACCTGTGAGCGACAACGCGAACACCAACGAAGACGCCAAGACCGAGGCCGTCGAGGCCACGGAGACCGAGGCTGTCGAGACCACGGAGACCACCGAGGCGAGCACGGAGGCCACGGCCACCGACGCAAGCGCCGAGGCGACCACCGAGGGCGCCAAGACCGGCAAGGAGGCGGAGGCACCTGCCGTCGCCGAGCGTCCGGTCGAGACCGCCGCGGGCTCCGCGTCCAACAACCGCGACTCCGCTGACAACCGTGGCCGTCGTGGTGGCGGTCGTGACCGCCAGCAGGGCCGCGACCGCAACAACCGCGGTGGCGACAGCCAGTTCCTCGAGCGCGTGGTGACCATCAACCGCGTCTCGAAGGTCGTCAAGGGTGGTCGTCGCTTCAGCTTCACGGCGCTCGTCGTCGTCGGTGACGGCAACGGCCTCGTGGGCGTCGGCTACGGCAAGGCCAAGGAGGTCCCCACGGCGATCTCCAAGGGTGTCGAAGAGGCGAAGAAGAACTTCTTCCGCGTCCCCCGCGTCGGCAACACGATCCCGCACCCGGTGCAGGGTGAAGCCGCCGCTGGCGTCGTCCTCCTGCGTCCGGCCGGCCCCGGTACCGGTGTCATCGCCGGTGGTCCGGTCCGCGCCGTGCTCGAGTGCGCCGGCATCCACGACGTCCTGAGCAAGTCGCTCGGCTCGTCGAACACCATCAACATCGTGCACGCGACCGTCGAGGCCCTGAAGCAGCTCGAGGAGCCCCGCGCCGTCGCGAGCCGTCGTGGCCTCGACGTCGAGCGGGTCGTCCCGGCCCGTCTGCTCCAGGCCGAGGCCGCAGCCCTGCGTGCCGCGACCGAGAAGGCAGGTGCGTGATGGCGATGCTGAAGATCACGCAGATCAAGTCCGTTATCAGCGAGAAGCAGTACCAGCGCGACACCCTGCGCAGCCTGGGCCTCAAGCGCATCGGCCGTTCGGTCGAGCGTGAGGACAACTCCCAGAACCGCGGGTACATCGCGACGGTGGCGCACCTCGTGAAGGTCGAGGAGGTCGACGCATGAGCGACGAGAAGAACGAGCGCGTGCAGGTGCTGAAGCTGCACCACCTCCGTCCTGCAGAGGGCGCCAAGAAGGACCGCACCCGTGTTGGTCGCGGTGAGGGCTCGAAGGGCAAGACCGCTGGGCGTGGTACCAAGGGCACGAAGGCCCGTTACCAGGTCCGGGTCGGCTTCGAGGGTGGGCAGATGCCGCTGCACATGCGCACCCCGAAGCTCCGCGGGTTCAAGAACCCGTTCCGGGTCGAGTACCAGGTCGTGAACCTGGACAAGATCTCGGAGCTCTACCCCGATGGTGGCGACGTCACCGTTGCGGGCCTGGTCGCCAAGGGCGCCGTCCGCAAGAACGAGAAGGTCAAGGTTCTCGGTCAGGGTGACATCACCGTGAAGATCACGGTCACGGTCGACAAGGTCTCGGCGTCCGCCGCCGAGAAGATCGTGGCTGCTGGCGGCACCGTCTCCCAGTAACCCCCGTCGGCGGCCCGTGCGTTTGCGCACGGGCCGCCGTTACGGTTTCCTTGACAGTGGCCGGCATCCGCCAGCCGGGTCGGCCCTGCCGACCGAAACCGGTCCGGCCGCGATCGACGGCCCCGGTCCCACAAGTTCGGAGTCATCGTGTTCAGAGCGGTCGCGCGCATCATGCGCACCCCTGATCTTCGCAAGAAGATCGGCTTCACCCTCGCGATCATCGCGCTGTTCCGTCTCGGGTCGTACATCCCGGCACCGTTCGTCGACTACGCCGCCGTGCAGAGCTGTCTCGCCAGCGCGTCGTCCTCCGGCGGTCTCTACGACCTCATCAACCTCTTCTCCGGCGGCGCGCTGCTGAAGCTCTCGGTCTTCGCGCTCGGCATCATGCCGTACATCACGTCGTCGATCATCGTGCAGCTCCTGCGTGTGGTCATCCCGCACTTCGACACCCTCTACAAGGAGGGCCAGTCGGGCCAGGCGAAGCTGACGCAGTACACGCGCTACCTCACCATCGCGCTCGGTGTGCTGCAGTCCACGACCCTGATCACGGTCGCCCGCTCCGGCGCCCTGTTCGGCACCAACGCCTCCGCGTCCTGCACGTCGATCATCTCGAACGACAGCTGGTACGCCATCATGCTGATGGTCGTCACGCTGACCGCGGGCACCGGCCTCATCATGTGGATGGGCGAGCTCGTCACCGAGCGCGGCATCGGCAACGGCATGTCGCTCCTGATCTTCACGTCGATCGCGGCGCAGTTCCCGTCGGCGCTCTGGGCGATCGAGCAGTCGCAGTCGTTCGAGCTCTTCCTGTTCGTGATCCTGGTCGGACTCGTGATCATGATGGCCGTCGTGTTCGTCGAGCAGTCACAGCGGCGGATCCCCGTGCAGTACGCCAAGCGCATGGTCGGGCGGCGGACGTACGGCGGCAACAACACCTACATCCCGATCAAGGTGAACATGGCCGGCGTCGTGCCCGTCATCTTCGCCTCGTCGCTGCTGTACCTGCCGGCCCTGATCGCGCAGTTCAACCAGCCCTCGGACGGCTCCGAGCCGGCCGCGTGGGTGACCTGGATCCAGAACAACCTGACCTCGGGTGACAACTGGTTCTACATGGTCCTGTACTTCCTGCTCATCGTCGGGTTCACGTACTTCTACGTGGCGATCACCTTCAACCCCGAAGAGGTCGCCGACAACATGAAGAAGTACGGCGGGTTCATCCCCGGCATCCGTGCCGGTCGTCCGACCGCCGAGTACCTCGACTACGTCCTCACCCGGGTGACGCTGCCCGGCTCGCTCTACCTCGGTCTCATCGCGCTCATCCCGCTGGCAGCACTGGCGCTGTTCGGCGCGAACCAGAACTTCCCGTTCGGTGGCGCGAGCATCCTCATCATCGTGGGTGTCGGTCTCGAGACCGTGAAGCAGATCGACTCGCAGCTGCAGCAGCGTCACTACGAAGGGCTTCTCCGTTGAGCGCACGTCTCATCATCGTCGGACCTCCCGGAGCAGGGAAGGGCACCCAGGCCGGCCGCATCGCCGACTCCTTCGGGATCCCCGCGATCTCGACCGGGGACATCTTCCGCAAGAACGTGGCAGAGGGCACGCCCCTCGGCGTGCAGGCGAAGGCGATCATGGACGCCGGTGACTACGTGCCGGACTCCCTGACGAACGAGCTCGTGAAGTCCCGCCTGCAGGAGCCCGACGCCGAGCACGGCTTCCTGCTGGACGGCTACCCGCGCACGGTCGGTCAGGTCGAGTACCTCGACGCGCTGCTCGCTGAGCAGGGCACCGGGATCGACGCCGTCGTGCAGCTCGTCGCCGACCAGGACGAGCTCGTCGGTCGCCTGCTCAAGCGTGCCGAGGACCAGGGCCGCAGCGACGACAACGAGGAGACGATCCGTCGTCGCCAGCAGGTCTACGCCGAGCAGACGGCGCCCATCGTGGCGGCGTACGGCGAGCGTGGCCTCGTCGTCGACGTCGACGGCCTCGGTGCCATCGACGAGGTCGGCGACCGCATCCAGACGGCACTGGCGGGCCGCGGGCTCTCCGCGACCGTCTGACCAGCGTGGTGCGGTTCAAGAAGCCCTCGATCTACAAGACCCCGGACGAGCTCCGGGCGATGGTCCGGCCGGGCCTGCTGACCGCCGAGGCGCTCGACGCCGTCCGTGCAGCGATCCGTCCGGGGATCACCACCGGTGAACTCGATGCGATCGCCGAGCGCACCATCCGTGACGGCGGGGGAGTCCCGAACTTCCAGCTCGTGCCCGGCTACCGCCAAACGCTGTGCGTGTCGGTGAACGACGAGATCGTGCACGGGATCCCCGGTGAGCGCGTGCTCGCGCCCGGCGACATCGTGTCGGTGGACGCCGGTGCCGAGGTCGACGGCTGGAACGGCGACAGCGCGTTCACGACCGTCGTGCCCGGCGGCGACGCTGCGGTCACCGCAGCCCGTCAGACGCTCTGCGACACGACCGAGCGGTCGCTCTGGCACGGCATCGCCGCGCTCGCCCACGCGAAGAACCTGCACGAGGTCGGCTCCGCCGTGGAGGACGCGATCGACGAGACCGGCGCGTGGGGCATCGTCGAGGACTACACCGGCCACGGCATCGGTCGGTCGATGCACGAGGAACCGCCGGTCTTCAACTACCGCGTGCGCGGTGCCGGACCTGCCGTCAAGCCGGGGCTGGTGGTCGCCATCGAGCCGATGGTCACGGCCGGCGCGATCGACAGCTCGACGGACGACGACGAGTGGACGGTCCGGACGCTCGACGGCTCCGACGCCGCGCACTGGGAGCACAGCGTCGCGGTGCACGCGGCCGGCATCTGGGTGCTCACGGCCGCCGACGGCGGCGCTCGGGGCCTGGCCCCGCTGGGTGTGACGCCCGTCCCGATCCCGTAGGACGGGCCTCCAGTCCGCGCGCGGCGCCCACGCTGGGTGTCTCCGCACGACGCGACGGCCGGGAGGCCCGGCTGACGTCAGCCGCGTCGACGACGTCGCGTGGACCCACCGACCACCGCCGGGCGCACGCGCCGTGGCATCGCGTCAGTTGCCGACGGAGCAGGTCTCCTCGGAGGCGCTCTGCCCGGTGATCGACGAGGGGAGCGGCGTCGCCGACGCGGTCGGCGTCCGCGTGGCGGTCGCGCTCGGCGTCGCCGACGGTGTGCCGGCGGACGACGAGGTCCCGGACGAAGCCGAGGTACCGGACGAACCCGAGGCGCCGGACGACCCGGTGCCGCTCGAGGTCCCGCCGCTCGACGGCGACTCCTCGGACGCGCGACCGGTGCTCGAGTCGCTCAGCGACGACCGGACGTCGTTCTGCAGCGCCACGTTCAGGGTGTGGGCCGTCTCCTGGTCGACGATCACGCGGGCGCTGTCGGCGGGGTCGTCGGCCACCGGGTACTGCACGAAGAGCATGTTGGCCGTGCTCATCCCGCGCAGGGCTGCCGCGAGCTTGACGAGGGTGCCGGTCTGGGCCAGGCCGTCGGACAGCGTCATGTTGGACAGGGCGGCGCCGGCCAGCTTGTAGAGCGTGATCGGGTTCGAGAGCGTGCCGTCCGAGGTGACCTTGCGGAGGAGCGCCGACAGGAACACCTGCTGCGAGCTGATGCGGGCGAGGTCGCTGCCGTCGCCGACCCCGTGGCGGGTGCGCAGGAAGGCCAGGGCGTCCGAGCCCTCGAGGGAGTGCGAGCCCGTCGTGAGGTGCAGGCCGGTGAACGTGTCGTCGATCGGCTCGGCGACGCAGACGTCCACACCGCCGAGGGCGTTCGACATCTCGATCACGCCGTCGAACGTGATGAGCCCGGCGTAGGGGATGCTCAGGCCGGTCAGGTTCTCCACCGTGTCCACGACGCAGGAGACACCGCCGTTGCCGAGCGCCGTGTTGAACATCGCCGAGGTGGACGCCGGGTAGGTCGTGCCGGTCGCGGGGTTCGTGCAGGCCGGGATGGGGACCATCAGGTCACGGGGGAAGCTGACCGCGGTGAGCTGCTGGTGGTCCGCCGAGATGTGGATGAGCATCGTGACGTCGTTGCGGGCGCCCTCGACGTCCTCGTCGGAGTCGAACTGGCCGACCCGGGTGTCGCTCCCGATGAGCAGGATGTTCGCCCCGCCCTTGATCGCCGAGATGTCCGCCGTCTTCGCGGTGCTCTGGTCGTCGGTGCTCAGCGCGACGGTCTGCGGCGCGGTGGCGAGCTGTGCCCCGGCGATCGCGGCGACGCTCGTGCCGCTGACGAGCAGGACGGCGACGGCGGACGCGACGACGGTGACGAGCGTGCCCCAACCCCGGCGACGGGCCTGCTTGCCGTGGCTGGCGAAGGGGCGTCGGGTGGCGTCGGGCACGTGTTCTCCGTTCGGTGGTCCGGCGCGAGTTGCGGGTGCGACGGACGTGGCTGCGGAGCAAAACTACGGTTCGCGCGCATGTGTGCGCCCGGAGCGCGCCGTCAAACCACTGTGCAACGCTCAGGCACGGCCCCGGAAGCCCCAGACGTGGGGTGTTCCGCGTCCCCACTTGGCAATTGCGGGTTTACCACATAAGATCGATCTTTGGTGTGTCATGCCCTCTCGGGTGTGGCGACCGACCCGCAGACCGGTTCGGGGATCACACCTGTTCCACAACCAAGCGACAGTGAGGCTATGGCCAAGAAAGACGGCGTCATCGAGATCGAAGGCTCGGTGCTCGAAGCTCTGCCCAACGCGATGTTCCGCGTTGAGCTGACGAACGGACACAAGGTCCTCGCGCACATCTCCGGGAAGATGCGCCAGCACTACATCCGCATCCTCCCCGAGGACCGCGTGATCGTGGAGCTGAGCCCGTACGACCTGACCCGCGGCCGGATCGTCTACCGCTACAAGTGATCCGCGAGCTGGAAAGGAACGGCACGGCAATCCTGCCGAGCACGAAGCCAGCGAGCACGAGGAAAGAACCATGAAGGTCAACCCCAGCGTCAAGCCCATCTGCGAACACTGCCGTGTGATTCGCCGCAAGGGCCGCGTCATGGTGATCTGCAAGAGCAACCCGCGTCACAAGCAGCGCCAGGGCTAGTCCCGGGCGCGTGACCGGCGCCGACGGTGTCCATCGGACACCAGGCTGCTCGAGCACGACCCACAACTGAAGATCGACAACGCAGTACCAGAACCCGGTCGCACGACGACCGGGGGACACCTCGGGGCGGAGGCCCGAGCACCGGTACTGCGCCACACCTCCATCGACAACAGGAGCAGCCATCACATGGCACGTCTAGCAGGCGTCGACATCCCGCGCGAGAAGCGCGTGGAGATCGCACTCACGTACATCTACGGCGTCGGCCGTACCCGCGCCGTCCAGGCACTGACGGAGACCGGTATCTCCGGTGACATCCGCGTCAAGGACCTGACCGACGACCAGCTCGTCGCCCTCCGTGACTTCATCGAGGGCAACTTCAAGGTCGAGGGTGACCTCCGCCGTGAGGTCGCCGCCGACATCCGCCGCAAGGTCGAGATCGGCAGCTACGAGGGTCTTCGCCACCGTCGTGGTCTCCCGGTGCGCGGTCAGCGCACCAAGACCAACGCTCGTACCCGCAAGGGACCGAAGCGCACCGTGGCAGGCAAGAAGAAGGCTCGATAGGAGACCCCGATGGCTACCCCCAAGACTGCCGCGCGCAAGCCGCGCCGCAAGGAGAAGAAGAACGTCGCTGTGGGCCAGGCTCACATCAAGAGCACGTTCAACAACACGATCGTCAGCATCACCGACCCGTCGGGTGCCGTCCTCAGCTGGGCGTCCTCGGGTGCCGTGGGCTTCAAGGGTTCGCGCAAGTCGACGCCGTTCGCGGCGCAGCTCGCTGCCGAGTCCGCTGCGCGTCAGGCGCAGGAGCACGGCGTCAAGAAGGTCGACGTCTTCGTGAAGGGCCCGGGTTCGGGTCGCGAGACCGCGATCCGCTCCCTCCAGGCCGCTGGCCTCGAGGTCGGCTCGATCAACGACGTCACGCCGCAGGCGCACAACGGGTGCCGCCCGCCCAAGCGCCGTCGCGTCTGACGCGAGGAGCAACCGGCCGCGCCCTGCTCGTCCCCTGACCGGATCCGTTCCGGCGAGGGCGGGCAGGGCCCGCGGCCATTCCTGGTCGTTCGATCGCGCACGTGTGTGCGCGTGATCACAACTCAACAGACCCGTCGGGGCCCATGCGGCCCCGTCGTACCGCCAAGTGTCATATAGCGGACACTTCGCCGAAAGGAATCCCACAGTGCTCATTGCACAGCGCCCCACCCTGACCGAGGAGCCGATCTCCGAGCACCGCTCGCGCTTCGTCATCGAGCCGCTCGAGCCGGGCTTCGGTTACACCCTCGGCAACTCGCTGCGCCGCACGCTCCTCTCCTCGATCCCCGGCGCGGCTGTCACCAGCATCCGCATCGACGGCGTCCTCCACGAGTTCAGCACCGTTCCCGGTGTCAAGGAAGACGTCACCGAGATCATCCTCAACATCAAGAGCCTGGTCGTCTCCAGCGAGCACGACGAGCCCATCACGGCGTACCTGCGCAAGCAGGGTGCCGGACAGGTCACCGCGGCGGACATCTCCGCTCCGGCCGGCGTCGAGATCCACAACCCGGAACTCGTCATCGCGACCCTGAACGACACCGCGCGTTTCGAGCTCGAGCTCACGATCGAGCGTGGCCGTGGCTACGTCTCGGCGACGCAGAACCGTTCCGAGTTCAGCGAAGCCGGGCAGATCCCGATCGACTCGATCTACTCGCCCGTCCTGAAGGTCACCTACCGCGTCGAGGCGACGCGTGCCGGTGAGCGCACGGACTTCGACCGCCTGGTCGTCGACGTCGAAGCGAAGCCGGCCATCACGCCGCGCGACGCCATCGCGTCGGCCGGTCGCACGCTGGTCGAGCTGTTCGGGCTCGCTCGCGAGCTCAACACGGCGGCCGAGGGCATCGAGATCGGCCCCGCGCCGGTCGACGCCGTGCTCTCGAACGAACTGCAGACCCCGATCGAGGACCTCGACCTGTCGGTCCGCAGCTACAACTGCCTGAAGCGGGAGGGCATCAACACGGTGTCCGAGCTCGTCGCCCTGTCGGAGACGCAGCTCATGAACATCCGCAACTTCGGTCAGAAGTCGGTGGACGAGGTCAAGGACAAGCTCACCGAGCTCGGCCTGTCCCTCAAGGACACCGTCCCCGGATTCGACGGCGCCCACTTCTACAGCGGGTACGACGAGGACGAGTCCAACAACTGACCTCGCGCTCACGCGCAAGCGCGCTGACACCGCGCGCACCACTTTCACCACTGGAGAACTGACATGCCGAAGCCCACCAAGGGCCCCCGCCTCGGTGGCGGTCCCGCCCACGAGCGCCTGCTCCTGAGCAACCTCGCCAACGCCCTCTTCACGCACGGTCGCATCACGACCACCGAGACGAAGGCCAAGCGCCTCCGCCCGGTCGCCGAGCGTCTCATCACGTTCGCGAAGCGCGGCGACCTGCACGCGCGTCGTCGTGTGATCAGCATCCTGCGCGACAAGTCCGTCGTGCACACGCTGTTCACCGAGATCGCTCCCCAGGTCGAGGACCGCCAGGGCGGTTACACCCGCATCACGAAGCTCGGCTTCCGCAAGGGCGACAACGCCCCGCTGGCGTCGATCGAGCTCGTCCTCGAGCCCGTCTCGAGCACGCCCGCTCCGGTCAAGCGCAACTCGGCTCCGGCCGCTGCTGCCGCCCCGGTCGACGAGCCCGCCGCCGACGAGACCACCGAGGAGGCCCCGGTCGAAGAGACCGAGACCACCGAGGAGTCCGCCCCGGTCGAGACCGAGTCCGAGACCGAGGCTGCTGCCGAGGTCGAGGCCGACGCCGCCGAGAAGTCGGACGACGCCGACACCAAGTAGTCCGGTGCCCTCCGGGGCGCTGCACCACCACGAGGAAGCCCCCGCGACCCAGGTCGCGGGGGCTTCCTCGCGTCCGAGGCTGGTCGTGCACACCGACTGCTCGGCGTACCGTCACGGGCCGGGTGCGACGGAAGGAAGTCATGGCGTTCCAGCACGTTGCGGGTCTGGGGACCCGGGTCTGGCGGTGGAGCCGGACCTCGGGCACACAGCCGCGCCTGCTGCACGCCGGCAAGGCCGCCGCCGCCGCGGTGATCGCCTGGTTCGTGGCGCGGCACATCCCGGGCGTCGCGGCCGAGTACCCGTACTACGCACCACTCGGCGCCGTCGTCGCGATGCAGACGACGGTGTTCGCGGGCATCCGGAGCGGTGTGCAGACCCTGGTCGGGATCGCCCTCGGCATCCTCATCGCCGCGTTCACGATGTGGGTCGGCGATCCTGGCTTCCTCGCGATCGCGCTCGCGGTCGGCGTCGGGGTGCTGGTCGGCGGGTTCCGCGTGCTGGGCGAGGGCAGCTCGTGGGTGTCCACCGCGGCGCTCTTCGTCCTGCTCGTCGGCGGTGCCAACGCCGAGGGGTACTCGCTCGGGTACCTCGTGCAGATGGCGGTGGGCGTCGTGATCGGGCTGCTGGTCAACTTCCTGGTGTTCCCGCCGCTGCACTTCTGGGACGCCGAACACCGCATCGACGCTGTGAACGGCGTGCTGGCGGACCACCTCGACGGGCTGGCAGCCGTGCTCGAGGAGGGCAAGCGCGACGAGAAGGCGTGGGACCACCAGCAGGACCGCCTGGACCGTGCGATCGCGGACGTCCGGTCACGGGTGGCGATCGCGCACGAGAGCCGTCGACTCAACCCCCGCGGTGCCCTGCGCGGGTCGCGGGCACGGCTCCAGAAGGACGGCGGACGCTTCCGCGCACTGGAGCGGGTCGCCTGGTACACGACCGACCTCACCGAGCTCGTGGCACGCTCCGGCCCGGTGTCCGAGGGCGTCGGGCGTCCGGACCCCGCGTTCGCCACCCCCATCGCCGAGGCACTGCGGAAGATCGCCAGCACGATCCGCGGCGACTCCCCGGAGGACCAGGCCGAAGAGGCCATCGCACGACTCGAGAGCGCGCTCGACGCCTCGCGCGAGAACCCCTCGCACGTCGCGGTCACCTCGGCAGCGCTCGTCGCCCTGCGCGGGATCGTCGAGTCCGAGCGACGCGCCACCGACGACCTCGACACCCGGACCGGTCCGTCGGCGTTCGGCCGTCCGCGCGGCTGAGCGGGCGAGCGGCCGCCGTCCGGCAGACGGATCGCGGGCCGGGAGGCACGGATCACCCCCGCTACGGTGGTCACGTGGACGAGACGGTCGGCTTCCAGGACCCCGACAGCACGGGCGACGTGCGGCTGCGGCTGGACATCGCGTACGACGGAGCGGCGTTCTCCGGGTGGGCCCGGCAGCCCGGACTCCGGACCGTGCAGGGCGCCCTCGAGACCGCACTCGCCACCGTCTTCACCCGCTGGGGCGAACCGCCGTTGCTCACCGTCGCCGGACGCACCGACGCCGGGGTGCACGCCACCGGGCAGGTCGCGCACCTGGACCTGTCGGCAGAACAGTGGGCAGCGCTCACCGCCAAGCGCGGGACGGGCCGGTCACCGCTCGACGGGTTGCTCAAGCGGGTCAACGGCATCGCGGCACCCGAGGGGGACGTCGTCGTCACCGGTGCCTCGGTGGCACCCGCGGGGTTCGACGCCCGGTTCTCCCCGCTCTGGCGCCGGTACGAGTACCGGATCGCGGACGCCGACGCCCCGCGCGATCCACGTCGTCGTGGGCACACGGTCTGGCACGCGGCGAGGCTCGACCCGGCAGCGATGGAGCGCGGTGCGCTGACGTTGCTCGGGCTGCACGACTTCGCGACGTTCTGCAAGCCGCGCGAGGGGGCGACGACCATCCGGACGTTGCAGCAGTTCCGCTGGGACCGCGAGCCGGACGGCGTGCTGGTGGCGCGCCTCCAGGCCGACGCCTTCTGCCACTCGATGGTGCGGGCCATGGTCGGCGCGACCATCGCCGTGGGCGAGGGCCGCTTCGGCCCGGACCGCCTCGAGGAACTGCGCGTCGCCGAGGAACGCACGAGCGCCTTCAAGACGGCGCCGGCGAAGGGACTGACCCTGACCGAGGTGGGCTACCCGGCAGACGCGGAGCTCGCGGAGCGGGCGGAGCAGACCCGGGCCCGACGGTCGGCGGACGGTACCGTCGAGGGATGAGCCCGCGCGAACCCCGTTCCGTCGTGTCCGTCGCCCCCGGAGTCGTCTTCGTCGAGGGCCCCGTGTCCAACTGGGTGGTGCTGGCGGAGGAGGACGGCGTCGCGCTGATCGATGCCGGCTACCCGGCCGACACCGACCTCGTGCTCGACACCGTGCGCGCCGCCGGACACGACCCCGCCCACCTGCGTCGCGTCTACGTGACGCACGGACACGTCGACCACGTCGGCGGCATCCCCGGGATCCTCGAGCGGTACCCCGACGTCGAGGTGCTCGCCCACGCCGACGAGCTCGCCAACGTGCGCGGACCCGAGCGGCAGCAGGTCACCCCGGCGGAGATCGGCGGCCGGCTCGCCAGCCCCCGCGTGCTCGCCTGGCTGGCACGCGCGATCCGCTCCGACGCCCTCCGACCCACCACCGTCCCGTCCGCTCGCGCGTTCACCGGTGCGGACTTCGCGGGTCGGGCGATCTCGCCGTTCCCGGCCGTCGGCCACACCGACGGCTCGACGGCGTACCTGCTGCCCGCGGCGGACGCGATCGTCACGGGCGACGCGGTCGTCAGTCGGCACGACACCCAGCCGGGGTCGTGGGCCCCGCGGCCGCGGATGATCACACCCTTCTTCACCGCCGACCAGGACCGCGCGCTCGAGTCGGCACGGGCGCTGCCGTTCCCGGCGCTCGTGCTGCCGGGACACGGACCGGCCGTCCGACGCGTGGGCGGGACCTGGCTGCCGATCGGCTGATGCCGCGCGATCGGCTGATGTTGCCGAACGCAATCATTTACCTCGACGCAACCTGAACGACCCCGCAGGTCGGTAGCGTGCGGGCATGGCCAACACCCTCGGGCGCACTCTGCTGTGCGCCACGGCGGCCGCGACGCTCCTCGCGGCCCCTCTCGTCACCGTCACCGCAGCGACCGCGAACCCCGAGGGGACCGACCTCGTCATCGAGGAGGCCTACCTGAAGGCGGGGAGCAAGGGCGCGTTCTACAACGAGAAGTTCGTCGAGATCGGCAACCCGACCGACGCCGCCGTGTCGCTCGACGGGTGGTCGCTCCAGTACCGCTCCGCAACGGGCACCGGCACGTTCTCGGCCAGTGCGCTCCAGGGCACCGTTCCGGCGAAGGGCACCTTCCTGGTGTCGATGGCGGGCAACGGCGGGGCCACCCCGGCCGGCGAGGACCTGCCCGCCGCCGACGACACCGCGACGCTCAACCCCTCGGGCACCACGGGCACGCTCGTGCTGTCCGACACCACCGCACCCCTGGCGCTCGCCGCCGGGCCCGTCACCACCGGCACCGACGGCGTGGTCGACCTGCTCGGCTACGGCGCCTCGAACACGTTCGAGTCGGCCGTGCGCACCGTGACCGGGGACAACTCCGTCCCGAACGGTCTGGTCCGTCAGGGCACCACGGACACCGACGTCAACGGTGCGGACTTCTCCGTGACGACGACGCTCACCCCACGGAACGCCGCGGGCGAGACGACGGCACCGACTGAGCCCACGGACCCGACCGACCCGGGTGACGGCGGGACCCCCACGCCCGGCACCCCCGCCGAGACGGTGACCATCGCCCAGCTGCAGGGCACCACGGACACCTCGCCGTACGCCGGCAAGAACGTCACGACCGACGGCGTCGTCACCGCGGTGTACGGCACCGGCGGCTTCAACGGCTACACGATCCAGACCCCCGGCACCGGCGGCGCCATCGACCTCGGCGCCCACACCGCGTCCGACGCGGTGTTCGTCTTCTCGTCGGCCACCGCCGGCCTGGTGCACGAGGGCGACCACGTCCGGGTCACCGGTGCCGTGTCCGAGTACTTCGGCCTGACCGAGCTCACGGTGTCCGGGGCCTCGTCGCTGCAGCAGCTGGACGACACCGTCGCGGCGCCACAGCCCGCAGCGGTCGCGTTCCCGTCGTCCGACGCCCAGCGGGAGTCGCTCGAGAGCATGCTCGTCGCTCCCCAGGGCGCGTACACCGTCGCCGACAACTACACGACGAACCAGTACGGCGAGGTCGTGCTCGCCAGCGGCACGAAGCGCCTGGTCCAGCCGACGGAGGTCGGCCGACCGGGCAGCGCCGAGGCGAAGGCCGTCGAGGCCGACAACGCCGCGCGCAAGGTCACGCTCGACGACGGTGCGAGCACCAACTTCCTGACCCAGGCAAACCAGGGCATCCCGGTGTCGTGGCTCACCCAGGGCCCGGTCACCGTCGGGGCCGCCGCCACCTTCACCGAGCCGGTCGTCCTCGACTACCGCAACAACGGGTGGAAGTTCCAGCCGACCGCGCCGATCACGGGTGCGACCCCGGCCGCCGACCTGCCGGCGTCGTTCTCGAAGGTGCGCCAGTCGGCGCCGCAGGACGTCGGTGGCGACCTGAAGCTCGCCGGCTTCAACGTGCTCAACTACTTCCCGACCACGGGCGACGAGCTCACCGGCTGCAAGTACTACACCGACCGTGCCGGTGACCCCGTCACGGTGAACTCCGGCTGCGACGCCCGCGGCGCCGCCGAGCAGGAGGACTTCCTGCGCCAGCAGGTCAAGATCGTGAAGGCCATCAACGGGCTGGACGCCGACGTCGTCTCGCTCGAGGAGATCGAGAACTCCGTCCGCTTCGGTCAGGACCGTGACGCCGCCGTGGCCACCCTGGTCGACGCGCTCAACGCCGCCACCGGCCAGGACACCTGGGCCTACGCGAAGTCCCCGGCCGTCGTGCCCGCGAGCGAGGACGTCATCCGCCTCGCCCTCATCTACAAGAAGGACCGCGTCGAGCCCGTCGGCGAGTCGACGATCCTGCTCGACGACGCGTTCACGAACGCCCGTCAGCCCGTCGCGGACGCGTTCCGCCCGGTCGGCGGCACCGCGGACGACGACTTCCTGGTGATCGCGAACCACTTCAAGTCCAAGGGCTCCGGCACCGGCGAGAACGCCGACCAGGGCGACGGGCAGGGGGCGTCGAACGCCGACCGCGTCGAGCAGGCGAAGGCCCTCGTGACCTTCTCCACCGAGATGCAGGAGCAGTACGGCACCGACAAGGTGTTCATGCTCGGCGACTTCAACGCCTACAGCAAGGAGGACCCGGTGGTCGTCCTCGACGAGGCCGGCTACACCGACCTCGGCCCGGCGCTCGACAGCACCGAGTACTCGTACGTGTTCTCCGGCCTGAGCGGCTCGCTCGACCACGTGTTCGCGTCGGAGGCCGCGCTCGAGACGGTCACGGGCGTGGACATCTGGAACATCAACTCGGTCGAGTCGGTGGGCCTGGAGTACAGCCGCTACAACTACAACGCGACGAACCTGTACACCGACGACGTGTACCGGGCGAGCGACCACGACCCGATCCTGGTCGGGTTCGACCTGGACGCCGCGGGCACCGACCCGGGGACGGACCCGACGCCGGTGCCGAACCCGACGCCGACCCCGACCCCGACGCCGGTGCCGCCGGTCGACGGGATCACCCCGCCGGTTGCTCCGGTGGCGCCGTCGGAGTCGCTGTTGACGGAGGCGAACCGTGGCGGGGTGTCAGCCCCGGCGTCGGCTCGTGCGGGGGAGACGATCACGGTGACGGTCGGCACTGCTTCGGCCGGTGACACGGTGAACGTGTGGTTGTTCTCGGAGCCGACGCTGATCGGCACGGCTGTGGTCTCATCCGACGGGACGGTGCGGGTGACGATCCCGGCGGACACGGCTGCTGGTGCGCACCGTCTGGCGGTGGCGGCTGCGGACGGGAGTCTGATCGGGTGGACCCCGATCACGATCACCACGGACGGGCAGCTCGCGTTCACGGGTGCTGCGGGGCTCGGTGCCGGTGCGTTGGTGGCGTTCCTGTTGCTCGCGGCGGGTGCGGGTGTGCTGATCGTGCGTCGCCGCAGGACCGCGGCCGCTGCGGAGTAGTCCCCACGCCCCCCGGGCGCACTTCGTGAGCAGGAATGGTCGGGTTCGCACAGCGGACCCGACCATTGCTGCTCACCATGCGCGGTGGGCGCGACCGCGCGACGGACGGGAGGCGCGGTGCGGGGCCGCCCCGCGCCTCCAGGCCGGCAGCCGGCCGCGTTTGACCGACATACCCGGCGTCGGCTAGGCTCTCACCTTGGTCTGTGCGCCCCGCGCGCGGACAGTCAGATGAGCCCTCCAACCGAGGTGTTCCCCGTGCTTCTGCCCGTGGAACTCCCGACCGGAGTGGGATTCACGGACTCCTCACCTCGACACGAAAGCAGCACTCCTGTGACTCGCACGTTCTCACCGAAGCCGGCAGACGTCCAGCACGACTGGATCGTCATCGACGCCACCGACGTCGTCCTCGGCCGTCTCGCCACCCACGCCGCGGCGCTCCTGCGCGGCAAGCACAAGGCCACCTTCGCCCAGCACATGGACATGGGTGACTTCGTCATCATCGTGAACGCCGACAAGGTCGCCCTGACCGGTTCGAAGCTCGCGAAGAAGGTCTACTACCGTCACTCGGGTTACCCGGGCGGCCTGACGGCGACCTCCTACCCGGAGATGCTCGAGAAGCACCCCACCCGCGCCGTCGAGAAGGCGATCCGCGGCATGCTGCCGAAGAACACCCTCGGCCGCGAGCAGCTCAAGAAGCTGAAGGTCTACGCCGGCGCGGAGCACCCGCACGCCGCGCAGCAGCCCAAGCCGTACATCTTCGACCAGGTCGCACAGTAGTTCCGGCCACGACGACTTCAAGGACACAGAAAACTCATGGCTCAGATCGCTGATTCCCTCGACCAGACCCCGGAGAGCTTCACCACGGAGAGCGCACCCGCCGCTGCCGAGGCCGCTCCCCGTCAGATCCTCAACGTCTCCGGCGGTGCCGTCGGGCGCCGCAAGGAGGCCATCGCGCGCGTCCGGCTCGTCCCGGGTTCCGGCACGTTCGTCGTGAACGGCCGCACGCTCGAGGACTACTTCCCGAACAAGCTGCACCAGCAGCTCATCAACGACCCCTTCAAGGTGCTCGAGCTCCTCGGCTCGTACGACGTCGTCGCCCGCATCACCGGTGGCGGCCCCTCGGGTCAGGCCGGCGCGCTCCGCCTCGCCATCGCCCGCACCCTGAACGAGATCGACCGCGAGAACAACCGCGCGACCCTCAAGAAGGCCGGCTTCCTCACCCGTGACGCCCGCGTCATCGAGCGCAAGAAGGCCGGTCTCAAGAAGGCCCGCAAGGCTTCGCAGTTCTCGAAGCGCTAGTCGTCACCGGCTGAAGATCGCAATGCCGCGTCTGTTCGGTACCGACGGGGTTCGTGGTCTCGCCAACGGCGAGCTGACGGCCGCGCTCGCACTGGGTCTTGCCCAGGCGAGCGCGGCCGTCCTCACACACGGACACCATGCCGACGCCCGCCGGGCGTCGGGCCGACCGCGCCCGCGCGCGGTCCTCGCGCGTGACCCGCGCGTCTCCGGCGAGTTCCTCGGTGCCGCCGTCGCGGCCGGGCTCGCCTCGGCCGGCGTCGACGTGCTCGACGCCGGGGTCATCCCCACCCCCGCCGCGGCGTTCCTCGTCGCGGACATCGACGCCGACTTCGGCGTGATGATCTCCGCATCGCACAACCCCGCTCCCGACAACGGGATCAAGTTCTTCGCCACGGGTGGCCGCAAGCTGCCGGACGAGGTCGAGGACCGCATCGAAGCGGCCATGCACGACCACTCCGCACCCACCCCCACCGGCATCGACGTCGGGCGCATCTCGCGGTTCGCCGACGCCGAGGACCGCTACGTGGTGCACCTGCTCGGCACGCTGCCGCACCGGCTCGACGGCATCCACGTCGTGCTCGACTGCGCGAACGGTGCCGCCGCCGGCGTCTCGCCCGAGGTCTTCGTCAACGCGGGAGCCCGCGTGACGCTCATCGGCGCCGACCCCGACGGCTGGAACATCAACGACGGCGTCGGTTCGACCCACATCGACAACCTCGCCCGCGCGGTGCTCGAGCACGGTGCCGACGTCGGCATCGCGCACGACGGGGACGCGGACCGCTGCCTGGCGGTCGACGCCGCGGGCAACGCGATCGACGGTGACCAGATCATGGCGATCCTCGCGCTGTCCCTGCAGGAGCGCGGACGACTGAAGGACGACACCCTCGTCGCGACGGTCATGTCGAACCTCGGGCTGAAGCGCGCCATGGCCGACGCGGGCATCACCGTGATCGAGGCCGGCGTGGGCGACCGCTACGTGCTCGAGAAGATGACCGAGGGCGATTACTCCATCGGTGGCGAGCAGTCCGGCCACATCATCTTCAACGAGTTCGCCACCACGGGTGACGGCATCCTGACCGGGTTGCACCTGGTCGCCGAGATGGCGCGCACGGGCAAGACCCTGCAGGAGCTCGCCTCGTGCATGACGGTGTTCCCGCAGGTGCTGCTCAACGTCCGGGGCGTCGATCGTCACGGGCTCGCCGACCAGGGCGTGCAGGACGCCATCGCCGCCGCCAGTGAGGCGCTCGGGGACAGCGGCCGTGTGTTGCTCCGTCCGTCGGGCACCGAGCCGGTCGTTCGCGTCATGGTCGAGGCCGCTTCGCAGGACGATGCCCAGCGCATCGCCGAGGAGCTCGCCGCCGTCGTGCAGGACCGCCTGGCGCTCGACGCCGCGTAGGTTCCCCTCCGCAAGACACCGGTGTTCGCCGGTTGAACACGCGCAGAACGCGGTTCAGCTCGCGAACACCGGTGTTTTGCGCTGCCCTGCTGGCTGCGCTGCCCCTCCGCTAGATCTTGCGGAGCAGGACCGAGTTCACCTTGTGGTTCGCGCCCTTCTTGAGCACCAGGGTGGCGCGGGATCGCGTGGGCAGCACGTTCTCGAGCAGGTTCGGCTCGTTGATCGCCCGCCAGACCTCGGTCGCCGTCCGGACCGCGTCTTCACGCGACAGCGAGGCGAACCGGTGGAAGAACGAGTCGGGGCTCGAGAACGCCTCTTCCTGCAGGGCGAGGAACCGGTCGACGTACCAGGACTCGATGTCCTTCGTCTTCGCGTCCACGTAGATCGTGAAGTCGAACAGGTCGGACAGCGCGAGCCGCCCGTGCACCGGCGGTGCCAGCACGTTGAGGCCCTCGACGATGAGCACGTCGGGCTGCCGGACGACGATCTCGGCATCGGGCACGATGTCGTAGACCAGGTGCGAGTAGTACGGCGCGCGGACCTCGGTCGCCCCGCTCTTCACCTGGCTCACGAAGCGCAGCAGGGAGCGGCGGTCGTACGACTCCGGGAAGCCCTTGCGGTCCATGATCCCGCGGCGCTCGAGCTCGGCGTTCGGGTAGAGGAAGCCGTCGGTCGTCACGAGCTCGACCCGAGGGGTGTCCGGCCAGCGCTTCGTCAGCTCGCGCAGCAGACGGGCGACGGTGGACTTGCCGACCGCGACGGAGCCCGCGACGCCGATGACGAACGGCGTGCGTCCGGCGCGCTCCCCGAGGAACCGGCTCGTCTCGGCGTGCAGGTTCCGCGCGCCGGCGGCGTAGAGCGTGAGCAGGCGGGACAGCGGCAGGTAGACCTCCTGCACCTCCTGCATGTCCAACCGGTCGCCGAGACCGCGCAGCTGCACGATCTCGGTCTCGGTGAGCGACAGGTGTTCCTTCGGGGCGAGCTGGGACCACTCGTCACGCGGGATCTCCACGAACGGGGTCGGGTGCGCGACGGCGGTCTCCGAGAAGGGCATGGGATCGAGCGTACAGACGGGAGGCCCGGGGCACGTGAGCCGGTCGGCTCACGCGCCCCGGGCCTCCCGTCCAGTGCTCGGTGCGCGTCCGCAGGACGCGATGCGTCAGGCGGGGAGGGCCGCCTCGATGGCGGCGACGACCTCGGGGGCGTCCGGCTTCGTGGTGGGGCGGAAGCGCGTGACGGTGCCGTCGGGGGCGACGAGGAACTTCTCGAAGTTCCAGGCGACCCGGCCGGCCTTGCCGTCGGCGTCCGGGGTCTCCTTGAGGGCCTGGTAGAGCGGGTGGGCGCTCTTGCCGTTGACCTTGACCTTCTCGGACATCGGGAACGTCACACCCCACGTGGTGGAGCAGTACTCGTCGATCGCCTCGGACGAGCCGAGCTCCTGCAGGAACTGGTTGCTCGGGAAGCCCAGCACCGTGAACCCACGGGGGCCGTACTGCTTCTGCAGGGCCTCGAGCTGCTCGTACTGCGGGGCGAGGCCGCACCGGGAGGCGACGTTCACGACCAGTACGGCCTTGTCGGCGTAGGCGCCGAACGTGGTGTCCTCGCCGTGCAGCGTGGTGATGGCGATGTCGTCGAAGCGTCCCATGGCCCGGACGCTAGTCCACGATGTCGAGATCGGCCTGACGGCGGACGAACTCGCCCATGTTCGGCACCGTGAACGCCACCTTGCCGCGCTCGGGCGCGTAGATGATGCCCTTCTCGATCAGTCCCTGTCGTGCCGGGCTGGTCCCCTTCGGTTCCGCACCGAGGCGCGATGCCACGACGGCAGTCCCGGAGACGCCGGCCGGATCGTCCGACATCGCCACGAGGTACTGCCGCTCGGCAGGTGTGGCACGGTCCCAGCGGGCCGGGAAGAAACCGCTGTCGAGTTCTGCGTTGCCGCGGTCGACGGCAGCTGCTGCGTCATCGTGGGTGATCCGTCGGTCGGCCGCGAGGTCCCACGCCGCCGCCCCGTATGTCTGGAGGTAGTACGGGTACCCGCCCGAGGCATCGATGAGGAGATCGAGCGCCGCGGCGTCGAAAGTCACCCCGGAGCGGGCGGCCGGAACGGTGAGTGCGTCAGCGGCTGCTCCCGACGGCAGTGACCCGATCTCCCGGTAGTCGAAGAGGCGCTCGGCGTAGGACCGCGCCGCAGTGAGCTTGGCCGGCACGTTCGGCAGACCGGCCCCCACCATCACGAAGGGCCACCCACGTTGTCCGGCCCGGTGCTGGACGGACAGCAGCGCAGAGAGCAACTCGAGGTCGAGGTCCTGGACCTCGTCGATGAAGAGTGCGAGCGCCCGGTTCTGCTCCCGCAGCGCGGGGGCGAGGTCCTCGACGAGTTCCTCGAGATCGATCTCGATGACGCCGGAGTCCGCGCGACCCTCGACGGCGGAGAACCCCAGGTCGAAGCCGATGTTCCCGAAGTGCACACCGAACGACGTGACCGTGCCGAGCGCGCGCTGCACGGCTGCGCTGACCGAGCGGCCGCGGGCGAGGCGACGTGCTGCGAGCGCGATCTCCCGCGCGAGCCTCCGTCGAGCACCCTCTCGGCCGGACACGCTCGTCTGTCCTTCGACGTCGACCACCAACCACTCCGCGGCGTCAGCCTGCATGCGGAACTGGTTCAGGAGGACGGTCTTCCCGACCCCACGCAACCCGTGGAGGATCATGCTGCGCGTTCCGAGCGCGCGCCGCGACCGTGCCACGACGAGGTCGAACGCCTCGATCTCGGCGTCGCGTCCGACCATCTCCGGGGGGCGCAGGCCGGCGCCTGGCGAGTACGGGTTCAGTGCGGCGTGCATCGAGGAGACTCTACGCTTGTCTAACGGATTCCGCAGACTGCTGCCGATTGTGCTCGATTCGCTCCCCTCGGTCGCTTCGCAGGGTGGGCGTCCAGGCAGACCGTAGGATCGGTTCCATGTGTGGAATCGTCGGCTACGTCGGCAGCAACAGCAGCCAGGACGTCCTCCTCGGTGGCCTCCGTCGCCTCGAGTACCGCGGCTACGACTCGGCGGGCATCGCCGTCGTCGACCCAGCCGGAGACCTCGTGTCGGCCAAGAAGGCCGGCAAGCTCCAGGCCCTGGTCGACGAGCTCGAGTCGTCGCCGATCCCGGACGGCACGACGGGCATCGGGCACACCCGCTGGGCGACCCACGGTGGCCCGACCGACGGCAACGCCCACCCGCACCTGGCCGACGGCGACAAGCTCGCCCTCATCCACAACGGCATCATCGAGAACTTCTCCGAGCTCCGCGCCGAGCTGCAGGCCGAGGGCATCGAGTTCCGCAGCGAGACCGACTCCGAGGTCGCCGCGCACCTGGTCGGACGCGCCTTCCGCGACACCGGTGACCTGACCGCCGCCATGCAGCAGGCCGTGCAGCGGCTCGAAGGGGCCTTCACGCTCCTCGTCGTGCACGCCGACCAGCCCGGCGTCGTCGTCGGTGCCCGTCGCAACTCGCCCCTGGTGGTCGGGCTCGGCGACGGTGAGAACTTCATGGGCTCGGACGTCGCCGCCTTCGTCGCCTACACGCAGCGCGCGCTGTCGATCGGGCAGGACGAGATCGCCACGATCCGCCCCGACGGCGTCGACGTCATCCACTTCGACGGCACCCCGGCCACGCCGAGCGAGTTCGAGGTCAACTGGGACGCCTCCGCCGCCGACAAGGGCGGCTGGAGCTCGTTCATGGCGAAGGAGATCAGCGAGGAGCCCGAGGCCGTCGCGAAGACGATCCTCGGTCGCGTCCACGACGGCGCCGTCACGCTGACCGACCTCGACCCGATCGCCGAGCGCCTGGCGACCGTCGACCGCGTCATCGTGATCGCCTGCGGCACCGCCGCCTACGCCGGCATCCTCGGCAAGTACGCCATCGAGCAGTGGGCCCGCATCCCGGTCGAGGTCGAGCTCGCGCACGAGTTCCGCTACCGCGACCCGGTGCTGAACGAGCGCACCCTGGTCGTCTCGATCAGCCAGTCCGGCGAGACCATGGACACGCTCATGGCCGTCAAGTACGCCCGCGAGCAGGGTGCGCAGGTCCTGTCGATCTGCAACACCCAGGGCGCCACGATCCCGCGTGAGTCCGACGCCGTGATCTACACGCACGCCGGGCCCGAGGTCGCCGTCGCGTCGACCAAGGCCTTCATCGCCCAGGGCGTCGCGCTCTACCTGCTCGGGCTGCACCTGGCGACGCTGCGCGGCACGCTCACCACCGAGCAGATCACCGAGCAGGTCGCCGAGCTCGAGGGCCTCGCGCCGAAGCTGCAGCAGACCATCGAGGACGCCGCCGGCATCAAGGACCTGGCCCGCTGGATGGCGGACACCCGGAGCGTGCTGTTCCTCGGCCGCCACGTCGGCTACCCGATCGCACTCGAGGGCGCCCTCAAGCTCAAGGAGCTCGCGTACATCCACGCCGAGGGCTTCGCCGCCGGTGAGCTCAAGCACGGCCCGATCGCCCTGATCGAGCCGGGCCAGATCGTCTTCGTCATCGTGCCGTCGCCGCGCGACCCCCGATCGCTGCACCCGAAGGTCGTCTCGAACATCCAGGAGATCCGCGCCCGCGGCGCCCGGGTGATCGCGATCGCCGAAGAAGGCGACGCCGCGGTGCTGCCCTTCGCCGACGAGGTCCTGCGGATCCCGCTCGCGACCCCGCTGTTCGAGCCGCTGCTCGCCGTGGCACCGCTGCACATGTTCGGCATGGAGCTCGCCGCCGCCAAGGGCCTCGACGTCGACCAGCCACGCAACCTCGCGAAGTCGGTCACCGTCGAGTAGTCGCGACGGTGATCATCGGGATCGGGGTCGACGTGGTCGACCTGGAGCGGTTCGAACGGGTGCTGGAGCGCACACCGGCGATGCTGGCGCGGCTGTTCACGCCGTCCGAGCAGGTCCGTGACGGCGAACCCCGGCCGATCGCGTCCCTCGCCGCACGGTTCGCTGCCAAGGAAGCCCTGATCAAGGCCTTCGGGTCGAGTGCCGGGCTGAGCTGGCAGGACCTCGAGGTCGTGTCCGACGACCAGCGGAACCCGTCGCTCACCCTGCACCAGGGCGCCCGGCAGGTGGCGGACGCGCGTGGCGTGACGAGCGTGCACCTGTCGCTCTCGCATGATGGAGGGATCGCGACAGCGTTCGTGGTCCTGGAAGGAACAGACGTGGTCCTGGAAGGAACTGCCCGGTGAGTGCGTTCACCGGCATCACCGTCGATCGCGGAGCCCTGATCGAGAACTACGCGACGATCGCCGACCGGGTCGCACCGGCCGGGGTCATCGCCGTCGTCAAGGCGAACGCCTACGGCCACGGGGCCCTCGATGCCGCGCAGGCCTTCGTGGATGCCGGTGCCGAGTGGCTCGGGGTCGCCGACATCGACGAGGCCGTCGCGCTCCGTCAGGGCGGCATCGACGAGGGGGTCCGGATCCTCGCGTGGCTGCACGCCCCCGACGAGGACTTCCGTCGCGCCGCGCAGTTCGACGTCACGCCCGCGGTGTCGAGCGTCGAGCAGCTCTCCGCAGCAGCCGACTCCGACGTCCGCGCCGTGCACCTGTGCGTCGACACCGGCCTGAGCCGCAACGGTGCGGTCGAGTCCGAGTGGGCCGAGCTCTTCGCGACCGCCGGCGCCCTGGCCCGCGGCGGCAACCGCACCCGGGTCGAGGGGCTCATGTCCCACCTGTCGAACGCGTCGCGCACCGACGACCTCGACCAGGACGCCGCACTGCAGCGGGCGCTGGACGGCCTCGCCGCGAACGGCATCGTGCCGGACGTGGTGCACCTCGCCGCGAGTGCCGCGAGCATCGCCGTGCCGGAGACCCGCCACGACCTGTCCCGCGTCGGACTCGCCCTGTACGGGCTGAGCCCCTTCGACGGTCGCACCTCGGCCGACCTGGGGCTGCGCCCGGCGATGCGGGTCACCGCCGCCGTGCTCCGCACCGTGCCGGTCGCTGCGGGCGACGGTGTCTCCTACGGCTACACCTGGCGCGCCGAGACGGACACCCGTCTCGCCGTGATCGGCCTCGGCTACGCGGACGGCTTCGACCGCGACTTCGGCAACCGGGTCTCGGTGCGGATCGGAGACCGGACGTTCCCGGTGGTCGGACGCGTCGCGATGAACGCCATGCACGTCGACATCGGCGACGCCGACGTGCAGGTCGGCGACGAGGCGGTGCTGTGGGGCGACCCCGCGAACGGCGACCCCGCCGTCGAGGACTGGGCCGACGCCATCGGCACGATCAACTACGAGGTGGTCGCCCGGATCGGCCGCAGCGTGGAACGGAGGACAACGTGAGCTCCGCACCGCTGCGCCAGGCCCGCATCGACCTCGACGCCTACCGGGCCAACCTCGACCGTGTCCGCGAGTGGATGGACCCGGTCGCCGTGATGGCGATCATGAAGGCCGACGCCTACGGGCACGGCCTCGAGCCGATCGCGCTCGCCGCCGTCGACGCCGGCATCCGCTGGATCGGCGTGCTGACGGTGTCCGCCGCCCTGCGGCTGCGCTCGATCGGCGTCGGCGAGGACGTCCACCTGTTCACCTGGCAGCACGACCCCGACCTGGACTTCCGTGACGCCATCGACTCGGCCGTCGACCTCGGCGTCTCGAACGTCGCCGAGCTGCAGCGCATCATCGACGCCGTCGACCAGCGACCGGCCCGGGTGCACCTCGGCGTCGACTCCGGCCTGCACCGCGACGGCGCGACCCCGGCGGACTGGCCAGCGCTCGTCGAGCTCGCCCGGGATGCCCAGCGGAACGGCCGCATCGAGGTCGTCGCCGCGTACACGCACCTGGCCGAGGCGTCCGACCACGAGGACAGCGCCGCGGTCGCTGTGTTCGACGCGGCGATCGAGATCGCCGAAGACCTGGGGCTCGACGTCCCGATGGAGCACGTCGCCGCATCGCTCGCGGGGTTGGAGCGCAAGGAGTTCCGCAAGGACATGGTCCGGATGGGCGCGAACCTGTTCGGCATCCCCGGAGCCGACGGCGTCTCGGCGGCCGACCTCGGACTCGAGCCGGTGATGACCCTGACCGCGTCGGTCGCGAAGACGAAGCGCGTCCCCGTCGACACCGGCGTCTCCTACGACTACACGTACCGCACCGCGACCGAGACGACCCTGGCGCTCGTGCCCGTCGGGTACGCCGACGGGGTCCCGCGTCTGGCACAGGGCCGCATCGAGGTCGCGATCGGCGGCAAGCGCTACCCGATCGCCGGCCGCGTCGCGATGGACCAGTTCCTGGTGGACGTCGGCGAGGACGACGTGCAGACCGGCGACACCGTCGTGCTGTTCGGCACCGGCGAGCACGACGAGATGACCGTGCTCGAGTGGGGCGCGGCGCTCGAGACCATCGGTGAGGAGATCGTCTGCCGCATCGGCAGCCGCGTGCCCCGGTCCTACGAGGGTCACGACATCGAGGGACGGGTCGGGGAGTACCTGCGGGGCGAGCGGCCGTGATCGAGTTGCCGCACGTCCTGCTCGACACCACCGTCGGCGGCACCGAGGCGATGGGGGAGCTCGGGGCCCGGTTGGCCGCGGTGCTGCGCGGGGGGGACCTCGTCGTGCTGACCGGGCCGCTCGGTGCCGGCAAGACGACCCTGACGCGCGGGCTCGGCGCTGCACTCGGCGCGCGCGGCCAGGTGTCGAGCCCGACCTTCGTCCTCGCCCGGACGCACCCGACGACTGCCGGCCCCGACCTGGTGCACGTCGACGCCTACCGTCTGTCCGACCCGGTCGAGCTGGACGACCTCGACCTCGACTGGGACGCCGCCATCGTCGTCGTCGAGTGGGGTCGCGGCATGGTCGACGGCATCAGCGACAGCGTGCTCGACGTCGAGATCACGCGCGCCACCGGTGCCGATGACGCAGCTGCCGACGACACGGATCCGGACGACGTCCCCGACGAGCCCCGCCGCGTCGTCGTCACTGCGACCGGCCCGCGCTGGGAAGGCGTGGCCCTCCGACCCTGCAGCCCGTCGACGCGGACGACGTCGAGGTGCTCCGCGCGTTCCTCGTCGGGGCGGATCTGACCCTCGCCGGGCTCGACGAGCCGGCGGTGCGGCTCTGGATCGACCGCGACGACGCCGGCAGGGTGGTCGGCAGCACCGGGTTCGAGGCGAGCGCAGACGGCCTGCACGTGCTGATCCGGAGCGTGGCCGTCGGCCCGCAGCACCGCGGTTCCGGAGCCGGTACGCGCCTGGCGCGGTTCGCGATCGAGCGGGCGACCGAGGCCGGTGCCGAGCGTGCGTGGCTGTTCTCGCGTCGCTCCGGTCCGTTCTGGCAGTCGCTCGGCTTCACGCCCGCCGACCGACAGGCACTGGCCGCCGCGCTGCCGGACACGCACCAGGTCCGACTCTTCCGCCGGACCGGGCAGTTGGACCACGAGGTCGCGTGGTCCCGCGGGCTGCCGGTGCGCTGACCGCCGCCTACGATGGACGGGTGCTGCTCGCGATCGACACCTCCGCCGGGACCTCCGTCGCCGTCGTCGACCCGGCCACCGGCCAGGCCCTCGCGACCCGCGACACCGAGGACAGCCGCCGGCACGCCGAGGTGATCGGCCCCTTCCTCGCCGAGACCCTCGCCGAGGCCGGCATCACCGGAGCCGACGTCACCGGCGTCGTCGCCGGCATGGGCCCGGGCCCCTTCACCGGCCTGCGCGTCGGAATCGCCGCCGCCCGCACCTTCGCCGCCGCTCGCGGCGTCCCCGTCCTGCCCCTCGTCAGCCACGACGCCGTCGCCCTCGACCAGCGGGACTCGGGGATCGCCGGTCCGTTCGTCGTCCTCACGGACGCCCGCCGCCGCGAGGTCTACTGGAGCGCCTACGACGCCGACGGCGTCCGCGTGGCCGGCCCCGGACTCGCCAAGCCCGCCGATCTCGACGACGCGATCCGCGCCTCCCGGCCCGCAGCGGTGCGCTGGGACCGCGTGACGGTTGCGTCCATCCCGGCCTGGAGGCTCGGCTCGCTCGCCGCGGACCGGCTCGCGTCCGGTGCGGCGTTCGACCAGGACACGCCCCTGTACCTGCGCGACCCCGACGTCACGGTGCCGGGTGCGCCGAAGCGGGTGAAGCAGTGACCCTGCCGGACGGGCTCCGCCTGCGGCGGGCACACCCGCAGGACCTCGACGACATCATGTGGCTCGAGCACGTCTCGTTCCCGACGGACGCCTGGTCGGCTTCGCAGATGTCCGGCGAGCTGTACTCACCGCACGGGTACTACGTCGTGATCGAGACGGTCGACGACACGTCCGCGCCGCTGGTCGTCGGGTACGCCGGGCTCTCGTCGCTCGCGGGCAACCCGGTCGCCGACGTGCAGACCATCGCCGTCGCCGCGGACCAGCGCGGCAAGGGGCTCGGGAGGGTCCTGTTCACGGAACTGCTTGACGAAGCGCAGCGCCGCGGTGTGCGCGAGGTGTTCCTCGAGGTGCGCGCGGACAACCCCGTGGCACAGGCGATGTACACGGCGTTCGGGTTCGAGCACATCGCGACCCGGCCGCGCTACTACCAACCGGACGGCGTCGACGCGTGGGTGATGCGGGCGGAACTGCCCGGCCCGGACGCCGAGCGGTCGTCCGGCGTCGGACCCATCGGACAGGAGGCCCTCGGTGAGCGCGACTGAACCACTGGTGCTCGGCATCGAGACCAGCTGCGACGAGACGGGCGTCGGCATCGTGCGGGGGAGCACCCTGCTGGCGAACGTGATCGCCTCGAGCATGGACGAGCACGCGCGCTACGGCGGGGTCGTGCCCGAGGTCGCCGCACGGGCCCACCTCGAGGCGATGACCCCGACGCTGCACGAGGCGCTCGAGCGTGCCGGCGTCACCCTCGACGAACTCGACGCCGTCGCAGTGACCGCCGGGCCGGGCCTGGCGGGGGCGCTCATGGTCGGGGTGGGCGCGGCGAAGGCGCTCGCCGTGGCCACGGGCAAGCCCCTGTACGGCGTGAACCACCTGGTCGGGCACGTCGGCGCCGACGTGCTGCGCGAGGACGGCAGTGAGATCGAGCTGCCGACGATCGCGCTGCTGGTCTCCGGTGGCCACACGTCGCTGCTGCTGGTGCGGGACCTGGTCGGCGACGTCGAACTGCTCGGCGAGACGATCGACGACGCGGCGGGCGAGGCGTTCGACAAGGTCGCGCGGCTGCTCGGCCTGCCCTACCCCGGCGGCCCGCAGATCGACCGTGCGGCGGCTGAGGGCGACCCGACGGCGATCCGGTTCCCCCGGGGACTGACGCTGCCGAAGGACATGGCCGCGCACCGGTACGACTTCTCGTTCTCGGGGCTCAAGACCGCCGTCGCACGGTGGGTCGAGCGCTGCCGCGACGAGGGCCGCGAGGTGCCGGTGGCCGACGTCGCCGCGAGCTTCCGCGAAGCCGTCGTCGACGTCCTGCTGACCAAGGCCCTGAACGCGTGCCGCGACACCGGCGTCGACCGGCTGCTGCTCGGTGGCGGGGTCGTCGCGAACGCCCGACTGCGACAGGTCGCCGAGGAGCGCTGCGCGGCCGCGGGCGTGCGGCTCCGGATCCCGCCGTTCGACCTGTGCACGGACAACGGCGCGATGATCGCCGCCGTCGGCGCCCGACTCGTGGCCGAGGGGCACGCGCCGAGCGACCTCGGCATCGCCGCCGACTCGACCCTGCCGGTGACGACCGTCCAGGTCTGACCAGTTCGGCCCCGGTCCTTCTTCGGGAGCCTGTGGGAGGATTCACACGGGCGTCGGAGAGACCGGACGCCCGAGAGGGGTGGACGGTGTCCGATCAGAACGAGTGGCCGAAGCCGGGCGAGACGCCGAACGGCCCGGCGAACGGACAGCCCGACGGCACGCCCGCCCCGGACGCCCCGCAGGCTCCTGACGCACCGCAGGCGCCGTCGGCCCCGGAAGCGCCCCAGAACCCGTACGGCCAGCAGCAGGACCCGTACGCGGCCCCACAGCAGCAGAACCCGTACGGCGCTCCGCAGCAGCCGCAGAACCCGTACGGTCAGCAGCAGCAGAACGCGTACGGGCAGCAGCAGAACCCCTACGCGGCACCGCAGGCTTCGTCGAACCCGTACGGGCAGCAGCAGCAGCAGCAGAACGCGTACGGCGCCCCGCAGAACCCGTACGGCCAGCAGCAGAACCCGTACGCGCAGCAGCAGAACCCGTATGCGCAGCAGCAGCAGCCCTACGCGTCGAACCCGTACACGTACCAGCCCTACGCGCAGCGCCCGAAGACGAACGTCCTGTCGATCCTGTCGATCGTCTTCGCGTTCGGCGGCATCATCATCTGGCCGCTCATCATCCTGACGAGCCCGGCCGGCGCGATCATGGGCCACATCGCCCTCGGCAAGATCAAGCAGACCGGCGAGGGTGGCCGCGGCCTGGCGCTCGCCGGCATCATCGGTGGCTGGATCCTGACGGGCCTGTTCATCCTGATCGTCGCCCTGGTGTGGATCTCGATCGCGAACGCGTCGGACTACTCCGACTACTCCGACTACAGCTCGAACTCCGGCGCCTTCGTCAGCTGACGCAGCCGCTGACGCTGACGCTGCCGCTGGCGCGCTCGCAGCACCGCACGCGGCCCCCGGCCGTCAGCCGACCGTGTCGGTGAGCCGCTCGCACAGGATCGCCGTGTGGCGTCCCTCCAGGCGGGTGAGCACGAGCGTGACGCGACCCGATCCGCGCAACCGCAGCCGTTTGCGGAACTGCGCCGGGTCGACGTCGACGCCGCGCTTCTTGATCTCGACGGTGCCGATGCCGTCGGCGGCGAGCCGTGCGGCCAGTCGCTTGACGTCGAGCGGCATCGTGTCGAGCACCCGGAAACCCTGCGCGAAGGGGGTCGTGACGGCGCGGTCGGACGTGACGTAGGCGATGCCCTCGGACAGCATGTGCCCGTCGAGGCCTCGTGCCAGGTCGCCGATCAGCCGTGCGCGGATCACGGCGCCGTCGGGCTCGTACAGGTAGGCACCGAGCGGTCCGACCTCGGCGTCGTCGGCGTCGGCCGCTCCGGTCATCTCGGCGATGCCGTGTGCACCGATGACGGTCGCAGCGCGGCGGATCCCGGGGCGGGCGAGGGGGCCGAACCACAGGGCGAGCTCCACGACCTCGCGGTCGACGGAGGTCCACTGCGCCTCGGCGGTGTCCGGGATCAGGTCGCGGTCGATGCCCGGTCCGAGCTTCACGCCGGTCGGCGTCGTCGTCGCCGCGGCGAACACGGTGTCGAGCGAGGGCGACCAGTCGTCGGGGTCGGCGAGCCGGCGGGTGTCCGAGTGGCCGGAGGTGCGTCGTGCGGGGTCCATCCACACGCCGTCCACCGAGGACAGGTCGAAGGACGCGGCATCACCGAGCTCCACCCGCGCGTTCGGCCAGACCGCGAGGTTGTGGGTCGCGACGGCCGCCGTCACCTCGTCACGGTCGACGGCGGTGACGTCGAGGTCGAGCGCCGCCATCGCCATGGCGTCCCCGCCGATGCCGCAGCCGAGGTCGGCGACCCGGGTCAGGCCGGCCGCGGCGAAGCGTCCGGCGTGCTGGGCCGCGACCTGCAGCCGGGTGGCCTGCTCGAGCCCGGCCTCGGTGAAGAGCATGCGGGAGGCGAAGTCGCCGAACTTGCTACGGGCCTTCAGCCGCAGTTTCGCCTGGGTCAGCACCGCGGCGACCAGCCGGGGATCGTGTCCCTCGGCGCGCAGCCGGGACACCACGCGGACGATCTCGCCACCGTCGGAGACACCCGGGGTACGGTCGAGCAGGGCCATCCCGTCGGAGGTCAGCAGTGCGGTGAGTTCGGCGGCGTCCATGCGTCGATCCTCGCAGGTGCTGCGTGTTCTCCGGATGTGCTGGCACTCGGATTGACCGAGTGCCAGAGGCCCCCTAGAGTTGGCGTTGGCACTCTCCTGTGCGAAGTGCCAACCCGGTTTTCATCTGTACCGAGTCCGTACCGAGAAAGAAGAGGTCACCGTGGCCGTCAGCATCAAGCCGCTCGAGGATCGCATCGTCATCCGCCAGGTCGAGGCGGAGCAGACCACCGCTTCCGGTCTGGTCATCCCCGACACCGCGAAGGAGAAGCCCCAGGAGGGCGAGGTCGTCGCCGTGGGTCCGGGTCGCATCGACGACAACGGCAACCGCGTCCCGCTCGACGTCGCCGTGGGTGACAAGGTCATCTACTCCAAGTACGGCGGAACCGAGGTCAAGTACTCGGGCGAGGACCTGCTGGTCCTGTCGGCCCGCGATGTCCTCGCGGTCATCGTTCACTGAGTCGAGTACTCACCACGGACGCCCCGTCCGGCCTTCGGGCCGACGGGGCGTTCGTGCGTCCGGGGCCGGTCACCCGGGTGCGCCGGTCCTGATCGGTCCGCTATCACCTCGCCTGGAGGCCCGGTGCGCGTCCCACGCGTCGGCGGTCGTTCCTAGGATGGTTCCGTGAGTGAACCGAGTCCGGCGCGACCCGTCCGCAGCGAGGCATCCGTCGGCGTGGTGCAGGCCATCGTGGCCTACGGGCTCTGGGGGCTGATGCCGCTGCTCTTCGCGGCCATGGCCCCCGCGGCGGCGTTCGAGATCGTGTCGTGGCGGATCGTCTTCGGCCTGGTGTTCTGCGCGGTGGCGATCGCGGTGACCCGGTCGTGGCTCCGCACCCGCACCCTGATGGCCCAGCGCCGTGTGATGCTCGTGATGGGGCTCGCCGCCGTCCTGATCCTGGTCAACTGGACCGTCTACGTCCTCGCGACGACCACCGGCCACACCGTCGAGGCCGCGCTCGGCTACTTCATCAACCCGCTCGTCACCATCGCGCTCGGCGTCGTGGTCCTGCGCGAACGCCTGCGTCCGGCGCAGTGGGCGGCCGTCGGGCTGAGCGTCGTGGCGGTCGTCGTCATCGCGATCGGCTACGGGCAGATGCCGTGGATCTCGCTGGCCCTGGCGTTCTCGTTCGGACTGTACGGCCTGGTGAAGAAGCGGGTCGGCGGCACCGTGGACGCCCTGAGCGGCCTGACGATCGAGACCGTGTGGCTGCTGCCGATCGCGGTCGTGGCGCTGGTAGTGCTCGGTGTGACCGGGCTCGGTGGCGGCGTGACGTTCACGAGCGAGGGCTGGGGGCACGCGGTCATCACGGTGCTGACCGGGCCGGCGACCGCGGTGCCGCTGCTGCTCTTCGCGTCGTCGGCACGCCGGGTGAGCCTGTCGACGCTCGGGCTGACCCAGTACCTGGCGCCCGTGATGCAGCTGCTCGTCGGGGTGCTCGTGCAGCACGAGGAGATGTCGGCCGGACGCTGGTTCGGCTTCGGCATCGTGTGGCTCGCGCTCGTGGTGCTGACGGCGGACTCGTTCGCCGCCGCGCGGGCGTCCCGTCGCCGGGCGCTCGCACCCACCCAGGCCGAGCCGGTCTGACGGACGCACCACGGGCCTCCAGGCCGACGCCAAAGCGACAGGCCCCCACGGAAGTTCCGTGGGGGCCTGTCGCTTTCGCGAGCGGTGCTGGGCTGAGCCCTACTTCTTCACCGCACCCTGGATGGCGCTCTGGTAGACGGGCTTGTTGTCGCCGTCGAACTTGTAGATGCCGATGTAAGCGGCCGACGGGTCGTTGTTCTCGTCGAACGGACCGATGCCGGACGGGCCGGTGTAGTGGATGTCCTTGCCGTCGTCCAGGAGCGTCTTGCACTCCTTGAACGTGGCGCACTCGGTGCCGCCGTCAGCACCCGACACCGCAGCCATGTTGGCCTGGATGGTGCCGGAGTCGGTGCCCTTGCCCTTCACCGCGGCGAGGGCGGCGAGGACGGTGGCGTCGTAGGACTCCGCCGCGTACGAGTAGTCGGCGAGCGTCTTGCCCGACGAGTCCTTGTAGAACGCAGCGAGCTGCTTCTTGAAGTCGTCCTTCGGCGAGGCACCGGGGATGGTGCCCTGGGCACCGGTCAGGGTGCCCTTGTCGAAGTCCTTCGAGTAGTCCGCCGTGTTGCCGTCGGACATGTAGATCTTCGCCTCGTTGCCCTGCGAGACGAGCTCCGGGATGATCGACTTCGTCTCGTCGAAGGCCAAGACGACGATCGCGTCGGGCTTCGCGGCCAGGGCCGCGGTCACCTCGGACGAGAACGTGGTCTGGCCGGGCGGGAACTCCTGGCCCTCACCCTTGCCGCCGTAGACGACCTGGCCGCCCGACGCCTCGACCGCAGCCTGCACCGAGTTGCGGAGGCCGGTGCCGTACGTGTCGTTGAAGACCAGGAAGGCGACCTTCGCGTTGCCGTCACCGGTCACGAGCTGGCCGAGCGCGGAACCCTGCACCGAGTCCGGCGGTGCGGTCCGGTAGTAGTACGACGAGTAGCCGGAGAGGTCGGTCGCGGTGTTCGCGGGCGAGATCTCGACGATGCAGTTGCTCGTCAGCTGGTCGATGACGTTCAGCGTGACCGACGAGGACTCGGCACCGATCGCGACCGGCACCTTCGCGTTGACGAGCTTCGTCGCGGCCGAGCTCGACACGGTCATGTCGTTGCTGTCGCCGGAGTCGGTCGCCGGGTCGATCGTGACGTCCTTGTCGAGGACGCCGCCCGCGGCGTTGATGTCCTTGACGGCCAGGCCGACACCGGACTCGGCCGGCGGGTTGAGGTAGGCCAGCGAACCGGTCAGGGGCAGGATCGTGCCGATCTTCAGCGCGTCCGTACCGGGGGTGTCCGGGGCCTTGCAGCTGGCGGCGGGATCCTTCTTCGCATCGCTCGACGCCGAGCTCGAGGGGGAAGCACTGCCGGTGGTGGAACACGCGGCGAGGAGGACGGCTGCTGCGCCCGCCAACGCCAGTGCCGCGGTGGCACGGGTGGTTCTGATCATCCGTGGAGCCCTTTCTCTGCGCGGAGGCTGTGCCGCTTCGGGTGAATGCGACGCCTCCACTGGATGTCGAGAAACGTAGGGTCCATGTGTTTCGCCCGTGTGACGGGGCGGTACGCAAAGGTGTTTCGTTACCGAGCCGTGACGTTCCTGTGCGCAGGGACAGGGATCGGCGCAGGAGCGACGGTGCCGTCGTGGCGACCCGACCTGCGCCAGGCGGATGGTCCGGCAGGGCGCCCGGGAGGCCCGGCGTACGTTCCGCCGCATGAGCGACTTCCAGCCCACCACAGCCATCGTCACCGGTTCCGAATCCGGGATCGGCCGTGCGACCGCCGTCGCACTCGCCGAAGCCGGCATGGACGTCGGCATCACCTACCTGTCCGAACCCGACCGTGCCGAGGAGACCGCGGAGGAGGTGCGGAAGACCGGCCGTCGGGCCTTCGTCGAGCAGATCGACGTCTCCGACCTCGCCGGGGCGGCCGCCGTCGTCGACCGTCTCGTCTCGCAGCTGGGTGGCGTCGACGTCTTCGTGGCCGACGCCGGCACCGGCGACAACGCCCCGTTCCTCGAGATGACCCTCGACCAGTGGCGCCACACGGTGTCGACCGACCTCGACGGGGCCTTCGTCACGATGCAGGCCGCCGCGAAGCACATGGTGCAGGCCGGCACCGGCGGCCGGATCATCGGCATCACGAGCGTGCACGAGCACCAGCCCCGCTACGGCTCGAGCGCCTACGACGCCGCGAAGCACGGGCTCGGCGGCCTGCTGAAGACCATGGCGATCGAGCTCGCCGAACACGGCATCACCGTGAACGCCGTCGCCCCCGGCGAGATCGCCACCCGGATGACCGGCGCAGAGGACGAGGACCCGCACACCATCGACCGCCCCGGTGTGCCGCTCGGCCGTCCGGGCAACGCGTGGGAGATCGCGGCCGCCGTGGCGTTCCTGGCCTCGCGTGCGTCGTCCTACATCACCGGGGTCTCCCTGCCGGTGGACGGCGGGATGCTGCAGATGGGCCCGCACGGCGGCTCGCACATCACGTCGAACGACTGGCGTTCGGCGTAGCGGCTCGGCCGGCGGCCCGGCCAGCCGGCCGGTCGCCGCGTCGGTCAGCTTTGCGTGGCGGTCTCTTCGTCGAGTTCGGCCTGGGGGGGGAAGACGCCGTCGTGTTCCTTCGACGCCGCGGTGCTTGCGAGACGCCGCTGTATTCGGCGGCGTTTCGAGGACTTGGCGGCGTCCAACCCACACGATGGCGTCTTGCGCTCTCCGCCGGCCGCTGCTCACGAGTCCGGCTGGCGACGTGCGCTGATCGGCTCAGCACGGAACAAGGGGAGCCCGGCAGCCGACAGCACCGCAGCCAACGCTCGTGCATCCGCGGCCTCCCGCATCGTCCACCGCGCGAACCCGCGTACCTCGGGCAGCCGACGGAGCGCGTCCTCACGGTTCTTCTCGTCCCAGAGGGCTCGGGGGTCGTCGTACTTCAGGCGACCGTCGAACTCTCCGATCACGCCGGCGTCGGGCCACCAGAAGTCCGTTCTGAACCTGCCGCGCGGCGTCTCGAACTCGTGCTGCAACTCCGGAGCAGGAATCCCGAGGAGATGGGCGGTGACGCGGCTGATCGACTCCCCAGGGGATTCGGCTCGCGCGTCGGCGAAGGCGATCGCCGCGGCGGCCTGTCGGCATCCGCGCACGCGTCCGAGGGCTTCGAGTGCGCCGGCGAGTCCTTCACGGCGGAGCATTTCGAACCGGAGCACGTGGTCGAGGACGACGACGGCGTGTGTGAACGACTGCCGACGTGCGATGTCGAGGACCGTCCGCTCGAGGGACGTCGTCGGGATCCCGTCGACCACCACGCGCTCACTGTTCCGGATCCGCCCCGTGTGACGGACGACGCCCCGACCGGTGTGCGTCTTGTCGAGCCGGATGTCGATCACGTGCAACCGCCAGTCGGCAGCGTCGAAGTCGGGCAACCCCCAGAGCGCCGCGGCCGAGGTCCCCGAGACGACGCACTCGGACGCCAAGGCCCCGTACCGTGCGCGGACGAACAGGCGCCGGCGTTCCAGGAGTGAGAGCGCCTCCCACTCCGGACGTTCGACGGCGGCGCCGTGGAACAGACGCACCGGTTCGTGCAGGGCCGACGGGACACGGACCAGGACGGTCTGGGCGAGCGTGTTCATGCCCGCAGCCTGGAACGCGACCACGGTGCGAGGTGACTCGCGCGCCGGACCGGTGGAGAGCCTCCAGGCCGTCGCCGCTTGTGGAGGAGTCGCAAGACGCCGTCGTCTCCGCCCCGCGCCCGGAAAGCATTGAGACGCCGCCGACTTCGGCGGCGTCTCAACGACACGACGGCGTCTTGCGGACCAGAACCGGTCCGGAGCGGGGGCGTCTGGTCGAGTGCTGCTAGCTGCGGTAGTTCGGCGCCTCGACGACCATCTGGACGTCGTGCGGGTGGGACTCCTTGAGCCCCGCCGCCGTGATGCGGACGAACTTGCCACGGGCCTTCAGCTCGGGGATCGTGCGACCGCCGACGTAGAACATCGACTGCCGCAGCCCACCGGTGAGCTGGTAGACGACGTTGCCGACCGAACCGCGGTAGGGCACCTGGCCCTCGATGCCCTCGGGGATGAGCTTGTCGTCGTTCGGCACGTCCGCCTGGAAGTAGCGGTCCTTCGAGTACGAGGTCTTCTTGCCGCGGGTCTGCAGGGCCCCGAGGGACCCCATGCCGCGGTACGCCTTGAACTGCTTGCCACCCACGAACACCAGGTCACCGGGGGACTCGTCGGTGCCGGCGAGCAGCGAGCCGAGCATGACGGTGTCGGCACCGGCCACCAGGGCCTTCGCGATGTCGCCCGAGTACTGCAGGCCACCGTCGGCGATGATCGGCACACCGGCTTCACGTGCGGCGAGGGAGGCCTCGTACACGGCGGTCACCTGCGGCACACCGACACCGGCGACGACGCGCGTGGTGCAGATGGAGCCCGGTCCGACACCGACCTTGACGGCGTCCACACCGGCGTCGATGAGCGCCTGGGCGCCCGCGCGGGTGGCGACGTTGCCGCCGATGACGTCGATCGCGTCGAACGTCGGGTCGGCCTTGAGGCGGCGGACCATGTCGAGCACGCCTTCGCTCTCACCGTTGGCGGTGTCGACGACGAGCACGTCGACGCCGGCGTCACGCAGGGCCTCGGCACGCTGCCAGGCGTCGCCGAAGAAGCCGATCGCGGCACCGACGCGGAGCCGGCCCTCGTCGTCCTTCGTGGCGTCGGGGTACTGCTCGCTCTTGTCGAAGTCCTTGACGGTGATGAGGCCGCGGAGCTTGCCGTCGGCGTCGACCAGCGGCAGCTTCTCGATCTTGTGCTGCGCGAAGATGGCGATCGCCTCTTCGGGGTCGATGCCCTCCATCGCGGTGATCAGCGGGGCCTTCGTCATGACGTCGCGCACGTACGTGGTGGCCTGCTCGAACGTGGCCACGAAGCGCATGTCGCGGTTCGTGATGATGCCCACGAGGGTGCCGTCCTGCTCGACGACCGGCAGGCCGGACACACGGAACTGGCCGCAGAGCGCGTCGACCTCGGCCACGGTGGCGTCCGGAGTGGTGGTCACCGGGTTGGTGATCATGCCCGACTCGGAGCGCTTGACCTTGTCGACGTAGGCAGCCTGGTCCTCGATGGACAGGTTGCGGTGCAGGATCCCGATGCCGCCCTGGCGCGCCATGGCGATGGCCATGCGGGCTTCGGTGACGGTGTCCATCGCGGCGGAGAGCAGCGGGACGTTGACGGAGATCCGCTTGGTGAGCCGGGACGCCGTGGACGCCTCGCTCGGGATGACGTCGGTGTGCCCGGGCAGCAGCATGACGTCGTCGTACGTGAGTCCGATGAATCCGAACGGATCCGGCTGGTCCATGGGTCCCCTTCGTGGGCGAGTGAAGTGTCGAGACACCGGGAACACGACGACGGGTTCCGGATAGGACATGGTAACGCGAGCGGCTGTCGCCGCATTCCGCCTGGAGGCACGGATCGCGCCCGCCTCGGAGCATTCCTCCACAACGTCACAGTTCGGGTACGAATCACACAGGGAACGTGTTGGAAACACGGGTGTCACAAAATCCCCATAGGTTCCTCGTCATCCGAACGAGAGGCTCTTCCGTGGGATCCATCACTCCTCCGGGACGGGCGCAGCCGCGCCTGTTCCGCCTCCGCCACGCACGACGACGACCGGTCCTCGCGGCCGTGCTCGTCGCCGCGTTCCTGGCGACCTTCCTGATCGACTGGGCGGTCACCCTGCCGGCCTTCAGTGCCACCTCGGCACCGGCCACCAGCCAGGCGTGCACCGTCAGCCCCGACAACGGGTGCATCCAGGGCACGATCACCGACTCCGAGCGTGAACCGGCCGAGGGCGTCGACGTCGACGTGACCGGCCCGAGCGGCTTCGACCAGACGGCCACGACGAACGACGACGGCCGCTGGTCCGTCAGCGTCGACACGGCCGGCGAGTACACCGTGAGCGTCGACCAGGGCACCCTGCCGAAGGGTCAGTACCTGACGAACGCCGCCGACGCCGAGCGCAAGGTGCAGGCCACCCTGAACGCCAACGTCGGGCAGATCTTCCAGCTGTCCGACCAGAAGGGCGCCACGACCTCGACGGACTCGTCGGGCGTGAGCATCCAGCGGGCCTGGCAGCAGTTCGCCTCCGGTCTCCGGCTCGGGCTGCTCATCGCACTGGCGTCGATCGGGCTCTCGCTCATCTACGGCACGACGGGGCTGTCGAGCTTCTCGCACGGTGAGCAGGTCACCCTCGGCGGTCTGCTGGCGTACGTGTTCGCCAACCAGCTCGGCTGGAACATCTGGGTCACCGGCATCGTCGTCACGCTGTTGTGCGCCGCGACCGGGTACCTGCAGGACGCCGCGATCTGGCGCCCACTCCGGCGACGGCGCATCAGCCTGACACAGCTCATGATCGTGACGATCGGTCTGTCGATCGCCGCCCAGTACGCGTTCCAGTACTTCTTCGGAGCCTCGACGGTCCGCATCCAGCAGGGCAACCCGGAGACCGTGCGGTTCGCCGGCGTCACCCTGACGGTGCAGTCCTACGTCGCCATGGGGATCGCGCTCGTGGTCCTCGTCGCGACCGGGCTCTTCCTGGCGAAGACGCGCTTCGGCCGGGCGACCCGCGCCGTGTCGGACAACCCGGCGCTCGCCGCGGCCTCCGGCATCGACGTCGACCGGGTGATCCGCTTCGTGTGGACGCTCGCCGCCGGCCTCGCGGGACTCTCCGGTGTGATGCTCGGACTCGTCCTGAACGGCGTGAACTGGCAGACCGGGCTCCAGCTGCTCCTGCTCATGTTCGCCTCGGTCACGCTCGGCGGCCTCGGCACCGCGTACGGCGCCCTGGTCGGCTCGATGATCATCGGCGTCGTCGTGGAGCTCACGAACCTGGTGCTCCCCGGTGACTTCAAGTACGCCACCGCCCTCGTCATCCTCATCCTCATCCTGCTGTTCCGGCCGCAGGGCATCTTCGGCCGCGCCGAGCGGATCGGCTAAGGGAGCACGCGCATGGACTACATCCTCAACCTGCTGTCCTCGCTCACCCAGGAGGCACTCGCCCCGACCACGGCGGCGTTCGCGCTGGCCGCGATCGGCCTGAACGTGCACTTCGGGCTCACCGGCCTCGTGAACATGGGCCAGGCGGCGTTCCTGCTGCTCGGCGCCTACGGCTTCGCGATCTCGATCACCAACGGACTGCCGTTCGTGATGGCGGTCCTCATCGCCCTGCTGGTCGCGATCGTGTTCGCGATCATCCTCGGCATCCCGACCCTGCGGTTGCGCGGCGACTACCTGGCGATCGTCACGATCTCCGGCGCCGAGATCATCCGCATGGTGGGCCGCTCGAGCTTGCTCACCTCGACCACGGGTGGCTCGAACGGCATCACCGGGTCGAGCTACCGCGACCCGTTCACCGCCCTCAGCCCGCTGCCCGACGGCACCACCACGATCCTGTGGTTCACGTACGCGAACAACGGCGTCAACGGCTGGTGGATCCGCATCGCGGCGTGGGCCATGGTCGCCCTGTTCACCCTGGTGCTCTTCCTGCTCATGCGCAGCCCGTGGGGCCGCGTGGTGAAGGCCATCCGCGAGGACGAGGACGCCGTCCGCTCGCTCGGCAAGAACGTCTACTCGTACAAGATGCAGGCGCTCGTGTTCGGTGGGGCGCTCGGTGCGATCGCGGGCATCATCTACGTGCTGCCGAGTTCGGTGCAACCGGACGCCATGGGCCGCTCGATGACGTTCTTCATCTGGACGGCGCTCATCCTCGGTGGTGCGGCGACGGTGTTCGGACCGGTGCTCGGAGCCGTGCTCTTCTTCGTCGTCCGGCTCTTCATCCGCACGCTGGCCGGCGACTTCATCCCCGACTCGATCATGAACGCGCAGCAGGCCGAGCAGTTCTCGTACGTGCTCGTCGGCGTCGCGCTCATGCTGCTCATCGTGTTCCGTCCACAGGGGTTGCTCGGCAACAAGAAGGAGCTGACGTTCAGTGTCTGAGACCTACGGCCACCCCAAGGCCGACCCGATCCTCACCGTCGACGACGTCACCCGCCGCTTCGGGGGCATGACCGCCGTGGACGTCGACCACCTCGAGGTCCAGCGCGGCTCCATCACCGCCCTGATCGGCCCGAACGGCGCCGGCAAGACCACGTTCTTCAACCTGCTCACCGGGTTCGACAAGCCGAGCCCGGGTGCGAAGACGCAGTTCAACGGCGCCACGCTGCAGAAGACGAGCGCGACGCACATCGCGAACAAGGGCATGGTCCGCACCTTCCAGCTGACCAAGGCGCTGTCCCGGCTCACCGTGATGCAGAACATGCTGCTCGGTGCCCGCGACCAGCCCGGCGAGAACTTCTTCGCCGCCCTGGTCAAGCCGGTGTGGGCGAAGCGGGAGCGCGAGATCACGGCCAAGGCCGAGGACCTGCTCGCCCGGTTCAAGCTCGACACCAAGGCCGACGACTACGCCGGTTCGTTGTCCGGCGGGCAGCGCAAGCTGCTCGAGATGGCCCGGGCGCTGATGTCCGACCCGACGATGATCATGCTCGACGAGCCGATGGCCGGCGTGAACCCCGCGCTCACCCAGTCGCTCCTCGGGCACATCCAGTCCCTGCGCGACGACGGCATGACCGTGCTGTTCGTCGAGCACGACATGCACATGGTCCGGCACATCTCGGACTGGGTGGTCGTGATGGCCGAGGGCAAGGTCGTCGCCGAGGGCCCGGCAGACACGGTGATGGACGACCAGGCCGTGATCGACGCCTACCTCGGTGCGCACCACGACACCGACCTGGGTGACGACTCGCTCCTCACCGAGGAGACCTTCGAGGAACTGGCGGAGGAAGTCGCCGAAGAGGACGCAGCAGAGGAGACGACCCGATGACGGACGCAACGGACCCCACGAACGCGAGCAGTGCCTCCAGTCCGTCCCCGGCGGCCACGCTGGAACGCGAGCCGGTGCTCAGCGCGAAGAACCTCGTCGCCGGCTACCTGCCGGGCGTGAACATCCTGAACGGCTGCGACCTGGACTGCTACCCGGGCGAGCTCATCGGCATCATCGGGCCGAACGGTGCGGGCAAGTCGACGCTCCTGAAGGCGCTGTTCGGGCTCGTGTCCATCCGCGAGGGTTCGGTGACCCTGCAGGGGGACGACATCACGAATCTCAAGGCGAACAAGCTCGTGCAGGCCGGTGTCGGCTTCGTACCACAGACGAACAATGTGTTCCCCTCGCTGTCCATCGAGGAGAACCTGCAGATGGGGCTGTACCTGCGGCCCCGGAAGTTCGCCGAGCGGCTCGAGGTCATCTACGACCTGTTCCCGGTCCTCGCGCAGCGGCGGAACCAGCGGGCCGGATCGCTCTCGGGTGGTGAGCGGCAGTCCGTCGCGATGGCCCGTGCGCTGATGATGGACCCGAAGGTGCTGCTGCTCGACGAGCCGAGCGCCGGACTGTCCCCCGTGCGCCAGGACGAGACGTTCCTGCGGACCCGCCGGATCAACAAGGCCGGTGTGTCGATCATCATGGTGGAGCAGAACGCGCGACGCTGTCTGCAGATCTGCGATCGTGGGTACGTGCTCGACCAGGGGAAGAACGCGTACTCGGGCACCGGGAAGGAACTCGCTGACGACCCCAAGGTCATCGAGCTCTACCTGGGGACGCTCGCCAAGGACGTCGACGCACAGCGCTAGCGCTGTCGTCGGCTACGGGTACCGCTGTGGGGGTGGTATCCGTGACGGGTGGGGCCGTGCGTGGTCGCTTCGCGCCGCACGGCCCCGCTCCTGTACCCGGCCAGGAGGCGCGGCTCGCCCCTGGTTGCATGGCTGTGGTCGCATGACGCCGTCGTGTTTCGTCGACGCCGCGGTCCCGTCGAGACGCCTCGGATTCGGCGGCGTCTCGACGGCGTGGCGGTGTCCTGCGCTGACGACGGCGTCTTCGGCTGACGACGGCGTCGCCCGTCGTACCCGGCCAGGAGGCGCGGCTCGCCCCGCGCGGGTCGGTATCGTTCCGCGGGTGCGCACCTCCGGACCCCTCGTGCTCGACGCCCTCGTCTGGCTCGTGTTCATCGCGCTCTTCGTCGGGGCCGCGTTGCTCGTCAAGGTCGCGGCCGCGCTGCTCGTCGTCCTCGTGGTGCTCGCGCTCCTGCTCGGCTTCGTGCTGCGGGCGCTCCGGAAGCGCCGACGGGCCCCGCGGCGTCCGCGCTGACGGCTGCGTGGTGACGTCCCCGCCCGCACCGTCCGGCCCGTGCACGCCGCAGAGCCCGCCCGGTAGGCTGTCCGAGTGAGCGAAGTCGAGATCGGTGCAGGCAAGCGCGGACGTCGGGCGTACGCGTTCGACGACATCGCGGTGGTCCCCTCCAGGCGGACGCGTGACCCGCGCGACGTCAGCGTGCAGTGGTCGATCGACGCGTTCACGTTCGCGTCGCCGATCCTGTCGGCGCCGATGGACTCCGTGTCCTCGCCGGCGACGGTCATCCAGATGGGCAAGCTCGGCATCCTCGGTGTGCTCGACCTCGAAGGTCTGTGGACCCGCTACGAGGACCCGACCCCGTACTACGACGAGATCAAGTCGCTCACCGACGGCAACGTCACGAAGCGCATGCAGGAGATCTACTCCGAGCCGATCAAGGCCGAGCTGATCACCGCACGCCTGGCCGAGATCCGCGCAGCCGGAGTGCCGGTCGCCGGTTCGCTCAGCCCGCAGCGCACCCAGGAGTTCTCGAAGACGGTCGTCGACGCCGGTGTCGACCTGTTCGTCATCCGCGGCACCACGGTCTCCGCCGAGCACGTCTCCCAGACCGAGGAACCCCTCAACCTCAAGAAGTTCATCTACGAGCTCGACGTCCCGGTGATCGTGGGCGGTGCCTCGACGTACACGTCGGCGCTGCACCTCATGCGCACCGGTGCCGCCGGTGTGCTCGTCGGCTTCGGTGGCGGCGCAGCGTCGACCACCCGCGCCGCGCTCGGCATCCACGCCCCGATGGCGACCGCCGTCGCGGACGTCGCCGGTGCCCGTCGTGACTACCTCGACGAGTCGGGCGGCCGGTACGTGCACGTCATCGCCGACGGCGGGCTCGACACCGCGGGCGACATCGTCAAGGCCATCGCCGTTGGTGCCGACGCCGTCATGCTCGGCACCGCGCTCGCCCGCGCGACCGAGGCCCCGGGTGGCGGCTACCACTGGGGTGCCGAGGCGCACCACCCCGAGCTGCCCCGCGGCCGCCGGGTCGAGGTGGGCACGATCGCCCCGCTCGAGAACGTCCTGAACGGTCCGACGCCGACCCACGACGGCCGCGCGAACCTGGTCGGTGCCCTCCGCCGCTCGATGGCGACGACGGGATACTCCGACGCCAAGGAGTTCCAGCGAGTAGAAGTGGTCGTGGCGCCGTACCACCAGTGACGGTGGCACCCGGGCACGAACCCGGGTGACGCCACGGCGCCGACCGTGACCCGGAGGCGACGATGGCCAAGTCCAGCACGACGAAGCAGACCAGCACGGCCGGACGTCCGCGTGACGTCGCGCCCGGCGTGGGGTTCGACCCCGCGGCGAAGCTCGGGCCGGACGAACGTGCGGCCGCGATCGAGACGCTGAAGACCAAGGAGCTCGACGTCCTGGTCGTCGGCGGCGGCATCGTCGGTGCGGGCAGCGCGCTCGACGCCGTGACCCGCGGTCTGAGCGTCGGCATCGTCGAGGCCCGCGACTGGGGCTCGGGGACGTCGAGCCGTTCGTCGAAGCTCGTGCACGGCGGCATCCGCTACCTCGAGCAGCTCAACTTCGCACTCGTCCGCGAGGCCCTCATCGAGCGCGGCCTGCTGCTCCAGCGCATCGCCCCGCACCTGGTGAAGCCCGTGCGCTTCCTCTACCCGCTCAACCACCGGGTCTGGGAGCGCTTCTACATCGGGATCGGCATGGCGATGTACGACGTGTTCAGCTGGTCCGGCGGCCGTCCGCCCGGCGTCCCGCACCACCGGCACCTCAGCCGGAAGCAGGTGCTCAGGAACATGCCCGGGCTCAAGAAGGACGCCTTCGTCGGCGGCATGACCTACTACGACGCCCAGGTCGACGACGCCCGCTACGTCGCGTCGCTCGTGCGCACCGCGGCCTCGTACGGCGCCGAGGCAGCGAGTCGCGTCCGCATCGAGGGATTCATCAAGGTCGGGGAGCGCGTGGTCGGCGCGCAGGCCCACGACATCCAGACCGGCGAGCGGTTCGAGATCCGCGCGAAGCAGGTCGTCAACGCCACCGGTGTCTGGACCGACGACACCCAGGCGATGATCGGCACCCGGGGCCAGTTCAAGGTGCGGGCGTCGAAGGGCGTCCACCTCGTCATCCCCCGTGACCGGTTCCAGTCGAACACGGGCATGATCCTGCGCACCGAGAAGAGCGTGCTCTTCGTCATCCCGTGGGGCCGGCACTGGCTCGTCGGCACGACCGACACCGACTGGTACCTCGACAAGGCGCACCCTGCAGCGACCGCGGCGGACATCGACTACATCCTCGAGCACGTCAACAAGGTGCTCGCCGTCCCGCTCACCCGCGAGGACGTCGAGGGCGTCTACGCCGGCCTCCGCCCGCTGCTGGCGGGGGAGTCCGACCAGACCTCGCAGCTCAGCCGCGAGCACGTCGTCGCGCACACCGTCCCGGGCCTCGTCGTGGTCGCCGGCGGCAAGTGGACCACCTACCGGGTGATGGGCAAGGACGCCATCGACGAGGCCGTCGCGGCCATGGACGGCAGGATCCCCGAGTCCACGACCGAGGACATCCCGCTCCTCGGCGCCGAGGGCTACCCCGCCGCGTGGAACCGACGCGCCCGCACCGCACGGAGCTTCAACGTGCACAAGGTCCGCATCGAGCACCTGCTCAACCGGTACGGCACCCTCGCAACCGAGGTGCTGCAGCTCGTCGAGCAGGACCCCGCGCTCGCCGAGCCGCTGCCGGGGGCCGACGACTACATCGGCGCCGAGGTCGTCTACGCCGCCTCGCACGAGGGCGCCCTGCACCTGGAGGACGTCCTCGCCCGTCGTACCCGCATCTCCATCGAAGCCTGGGACCGCGGCGAGTCAGCAGCGCCCGTCGCCGCGAAGCTCATGGCGGACGTGCTCGGGTGGGACCAGGAGACGACCGAGCACGAGGTCGCGAACTACCTGAAGCGCGTCGCCGCCGAGCGGGAGTCGCAGCTGCAGCCCGACGACGAGAGCGCGGACCGCGTGCGGCTCGAGGCCCCGGACATCGCGTTCGGCTTCGACGAGGACGACGTGGTCGTGGGCGGCGGTCGCTCGGACGGCGCCGAGGGCGCGAAGGCGTCCGACGAGCAGGTGGTGGGGGAGAAGACGAGCGAGCCGGAGTAGCGAGGCCAGCAGACGCCGTCGTGTCGCCGAGACGCCGGCGTCTGCGGGTTGAACAAGGCGCCGTCGTGTCGTGTTGACGCCGTCTGGTCGTCGAGACGCCGCCCGATCCGGCGGCGTCTCGGTGTCGACGAGGCGTCTCGACAAGACGACGGCGTCTTGCGGAGTCCACCCGTGCCTCCAGACCGGAAGGACGGAAGACCGGACTGGAGGCCCGTGGTGCGTCCGTCAGGCGGCGTGCGCCCGCAGGGCGGCGCGGCGCACGTGCGCCGCCTGGCCGACCACGAGCACCACCGGGATCCCGATCAGCGCGACGAGGCTCGTCACGTACAGCACGCCCGACCAGATCGTGTGGGCACCGCCGCCGACCCCGTAGGCGTCCGCGACGTCCATGCCGAGGGCGATCGCCGCCACGAACGACATCGGCGTCCCCATCACGACGACGGCGAGCAGCACTGCCGCGATGACGTGCGCCCTCGCCCGGGTGATGAGCAGCAGGACCGACAGCCCCGCGGCGAACAGGACACCGACGACGGCGATCCCGATGACGGTCGCGATGTCCGCTCCGACCGCGAAGCCCTGCTCCGAGAGCTCGGCGTGGATCTCCGCCAGGGTCGCACCGGGGACCGCGGCGAGCGGGTCCAACACCAGTGCGTTCACCGCCAGCAGTGATGCGTACAGCGTCACGACCAGCACCCCGACGACGGCCACGACGATCCGTGTTCTCCCCATCCACAGAACAGTAGCGGGAGGAATGCGCGGGACCACCGGGTGGTTAGCATGGGGGTACTCGAAGAGGGAGCCATCATGGTCGACGTCCATCGCGTCAAACTCCCCGGAGTCGGCGTGCTGCACAGCTTCTACACCGACGACGGTGGCAAGTGCGGTGTCATCACGCACCGGTCGGGGCACTCCGACCTCATCTCGTTCGCCGACGTCTCCGACGGCGCGGACAAGTCCGAGAAGGTCTCGCTGCGTCTCAGCGAGGACGAAGCGCACACGCTCGCCGAACTGCTCGGCGGCACCCGGATCACCGAGGGCCTCGACAAGCTCGACGAGATCCCTGGATTGTCCATCGACTGGTTCTCCGTCGACTACGACGACGCCATCGCGGGCAAGCCACTCGGCGACCTGCACGACTCGGGCTTCATCGGCCTGACCGTCGTCGCCGTGGTCCGTGGCGACAGCGCCAACCCGGCGCCCTCGTCGGACTTCGTCGTCTTCCCCGGAGACACGATCGTCGTCGCCGGATCCCCCGAGAAGGTCGCCAAGGCGTTCTCCTTCTACCGCAGCGGAGAGCTTGCGGCCGCCTCGGCCGAGGCCCCGCGGAAGAGCTAGCGCATGCACCTGGGTGGTGAGCTGCTCACCATCGGTGTGCTCTTCGTCATCGCCTACGTCCTGGGACGGCTGGGCAAGACCATCGGTCTGCCGGCCATCCCGATCTACATGGTGGTCGGACTCGTCGCGAGTCCGAACACGCCGTGGTTCGGGCTGAGCGTCGAGTCCCACACGATCGAGCTCATCGCGACGTTCGGGCTCATCCTGCTGCTGTTCAACCTCGGGCTCGAGTTCGACCAAGAGGAGTTCTACGGCAACGCCGGCAAGCTCCTGGTGTCCGGCGGCACCTACGTCGTCATCAACATGGGCGTCGGGTTCGCCTTCGGGTTCTCGCTCGGCTGGGGCACCCGCGAAGCCCTGATCATCGCCGGCATGACGGCGACGTCCTCGAGCGCCATCGTGACGAAGCTCCTCATCGAGCTCCGGCGCCTGGCGAACGACGAGACCCCGATGATCCTCGGCGTCACCGTGATCGAGGACGTCTTCATCGCCGTCTACCTGGCGATCGTCTCCGTCGTGCTGTCCGGCGACACCAACGTCTGGGCCGTCGTCGGCAAGTTGGCACTCGCGTTCGGGTTCCTCATCGTGATGTTCACGCTCGCGCGCTTCGCGGGCAAGTGGGTGTCGAAGATCTTCGCCACCCGTGACGACGAGCTGTTCACGGTGCTGTTCTTCGGACTCGCGGTCATGTTCGGCGGCATCGGCGACCTCCTCGGCGTGACCGACGCCATCGGTGCCTTCGTCATCGGCCTGCTCTGCGGAGCGACCCGGTACCGCGACCGCATCGAACAGCTCGCCCTGCCGATGCGCGACGTCTTCGCCGCGTTCTTCTTCGTCAACTTCGGGCTCGGCCTCGACCTGTCGACCTTCGGCGAGGTGCTCTGGCCCGTCCTCGGTGCCATCGGCATGACGGTCGTGCTCAACGCGGTCGCCGGCCAGATCGTCGCGCGGATGAACGGCTTCAACGTCCAGCAGGGCATCAACACCGCCGTCATCCTGGTGAACCGTGGCGAGTTCGCGCTGATCCTCGCGACCCTGTCGGCTGCCGCCGGGCTGGAGGCGCGGATCACCGCCTTCGCGGGCCTCTACGTCCTCTGCATGGCCGTCCTCGGGCCGCTGCTCGCGGTGAACTCGGACCGGATCGGCCGCCTCGTGGTGCGTCCGGGCCGGCTCATCCGCCTGCGCGGACGCCTGGGCGGCCGACGTGCCGTCGCCGCCGCAGCCGCTGCCGAGAGCGCCGAAGCGGCCGAGGCCGAGGCGGACGCCACCGCCGCGGCGCGGAAGGCCGAGCGGGACCGCCAGTTCGCCGAGGAGTTCGCGCTCGTCGAGGCGGCTGGCAGGGACGAGCGAGACAATGAGGGGTCCGACCCGACGTCCGCCCCCGTGACGTCGCCGGTCGAGATCCCCGCCGAGCGCCCCGAGCGCCCGGTCCGACAGCGCGATCCGGAGTACTGATACAGATGTGGGCCGTTGCCCGACGACCGAGGTGGATCGCGCTGCTGTTGCTGGCGCTCGTGCTGGCGGCGGTGTTCGCCGGGCTGGGCAAGTGGCAGCTGGAGCGGTCGATCGCCAACGGCAAGCCCCTGCCGGCGACCACCGAGACCCGCCGCACGCTCGAGGCGGTCACCACCCCCGAGCGCCCCGTCAGCGAGAGTCTCGCCGGGCAGAAGGTCACCGTCACCGGGACCTTCGTCGCCGACGACACCACCGTCCTGACCGGCCGCACCGGGGGTGGGAAGTACCAGACCGTCGGACACCTGGTGGACTCGGACGGTGGGGCGAGCCTCCCGGTCGTCATCGGGTGGTCCGACCAGCGGTCGGCCGCCGTCGACGGGGGCGAGCGCCTGGCGGACGGCCAGACGCTCACGATCCAGGGCCGCTACTACCCGGCGGAGTCGCCCGACCAGGACGCCTACAAGAAGGGTGAGTACTCCGCCGTCGCCCCCGCCCGGTTCGTGAACACCTGGCAGGCCTTCGACGACCGCATGTACCTCGGGTACGTCGTCGCCGACGGCACCACCGCGAAGGCCGCCGACCTCGGCACCATCGCCGACCGTGCACCGTCGCGCGAGGTCCAGTTCGACTGGCTCAACCTGTTCTACGCGATCGAGTGGGTCGTCTTCGCCGGCTTCGCCGTGTTCCTCTGGTACCGGTTCGTGAAGGACGCCTGGGAGCGCGAGCAGGAAGAGGAGCGCGAGGCAGCCCTCGCCACCGAAGCCGACGCGCTCCGACGGTAGGATTGCCGGCATGGCCCTGACCGTCCGAACCCGTGACATCCCCAAGATCCCGGGGGCGGTGAAGTGGTACCGCGTCTCGGCGTACATCACCGGTGTGCTGCTGCTCGCCCTGGTGGTCGAGGTCATCATCAAGTACACGCCGCTGCAGCTCGAGATGCAGCTCGGCAACGGTCCGTTCTTCGTGCCCAACGGCACGGCGGGCGAGACCCCGGGCACGTTCAACCTGTCGATCGCGATCCTCATCGCCCACGGCTGGCTGTACGTGCTCTACCTCTTCACGGACTTCCGTCTGTGGAGCATCATGCGCTGGAGGCCGTCGCGCTTCCTGCTCATCGCCCTCGGGGGCATCATCCCGTTCATGTCCTTCGTGGTCGAACACCGCATGCAGCAGCGGGCCATGGACACCTACCACGAGCTGATCGCTGCCCAGCAGCGTGAGAAGGAGGCCGCTCGGTGAGCGAGACCGAACAGCGTCCCGTCCTCGTCGTCGACTTCGGGGCCCAGTACGCGCAGCTCATCGCGCGTCGGGTCCGTGAAGCGAACGTCTACAGCGAGATCGTGCCGCACTCCATCACCGCGGACGAGGTCCGTGCCAAGGACCCGGCGGCCATCGTGCTGTCCGGTGGTCCGTCGTCCGTGTACGAAGAAGGCGCGCCGTCCCTCGACGGTGACATCCTCGACCTCGGCGTCCCCGTGCTCGGCATCTGCTACGGCTTCCAGGCCATGGCGACCGCCCTCGGTGGCGAGGTCGCGAACACCGGTCTGCGCGAGTACGGCGCCACCGACGTGACCCTCGCCCCCGGCACCAGCACCCTGCTCGGCGACCAGCCGGCGGACCAGGTGACGTGGATGTCGCACGGCGACTCCGTGGCCAAGGCACCGGCCGGGTTCGAGGTGCTCGCCTCGAGCGCATCGACGCCCGTCGCGGCGTTCGCGTCCGACGAGCGCAAGCTCTACGGCGTGCAGTGGCACCCCGAGGTCAAGCACTCCGTGTACGGCCAGGCCGTGCTCGAGAACTTCCTGCACCGTGCCGCGGGCCTGCCCGGCAACTGGAACTCCAGCAACGTCATCGAGGAGCAGGTCGCCCGCATCCGCGAGCAGGTCGGTTCCGCGCGGGTCATCGCCGGGCTCTCCGGTGGTGTGGACTCCGCCGTCGCCGCAGCCCTGGTGCACAAGGCCGTCGGCGACCAGCTGACCTGCGTCTTCGTCGACCACGGACTCCTGCGTGCCGACGAGCGGAAGCAGGTGGAAGAGGACTACGTCGCCTCCACCGGTGTCCGGCTCATCACGATCGACGCCGAGCAGCAGTTCCTCGACGCCCTCGCCGGCGTGAGCGACCCCGAGCAGAAGCGCAAGATCATCGGGCGCGAGTTCATCCGCACATTCGAGGGCGCGGCCGAGGCACTCGTGCTCGAGGCCAAGGCTTCCGACTCCGATGCCGAGGTCAAGTTCCTCGTGCAGGGCACGCTCTACCCCGACGTCGTCGAGTCCGGCGGAGGAGCAGGCACCGCCAACATCAAGTCGCACCACAACGTCGGCGGCCTGCCCGAGGACATGACGTTCGAGCTCGTCGAGCCGCTGCGCACCCTGTTCAAGGACGAGGTCCGTGCGGTCGGTCGCGAGCTCGGGCTGCCCGAGGTCATCGTCGGTCGCCAGCCGTTCCCCGGCCCTGGCCTGGGCATCCGCATCGTCGGCGAGGTCACGAAGGAGCGGCTCGAACTGCTCCGCGCGGCCGACAAGATCGCCCGCGAAGAGCTCACCGCGGCCGGTCTCGACCAGGAGATCTGGCAGTGCCCGGTCGTGCTGCTCGCCGACGTCCGCTCCGTGGGCGTGCAGGGCGACGGCCGGACCTACGGGCACCCGATCGTGCTCCGTCCGGTCTCGTCCGAGGACGCCATGACCGCCGACTGGACGCGTCTGCCGTACGACACCCTCGCGAAGATCTCGAACCGCATCACGAACGAGGTGCCCGACGTCAACCGGGTCGTGCTCGACGTCACGTCGAAGCCGCCGGGGACGATCGAGTGGGAGTAGGGCTCCCCTGAGCCACGAAGGCCCGGTACGCGTCACGCGTGCCGGGCCTTCGTGCGTCCGGTGGCGGCGCGCGAGTCGGTGCCGGGGTCGGTGCCGGAGTCGCACGAACTGCCGTCGGCCGGGACGTGTGACGGCAGTTCGCGCGACCCGGGCGCTGCGCGTGCGGCGTGTTGTGCGACCTCGGGCGGCTGGAGTTGTGGGCGTGGGTGCTGCCGGGGCCGTCGAGTGGTCACGACACCCCGCGGGCCCGGTGCCGAGGGGTCACGAACTGTCGGCTGGCCCCGGCCCGGGCGACGCTTCGTGACCACTCGGCGGGCGTTCGGCGGGGTGTTGTGACCACTGGGGCCGCTGGCGCTCTCGCGCCCACCGGCCCGGGAACGACGAAGGGCCCCGGCAACGCCGGGGCCCTTCGCGTGTGCGGTGGTACTAGTTGCGCGAGCTGCTCGCGATGATGGCGAGGATGCGCAGGATCTCGAGGTACAGCCAGACGAGCGTCACGATGAGGCCGAACGCCGCGGTCCAGGCGTAGATGCGGGGTGCGCCACGCTCGACACCGGTCTTGATCTGATCGAAGTCGAGGATCAGCGAGTACGCCGCCATGACGACCACGAAGACGCCGATGAGCACACCGAGCGGGATGCCGAAGAGCGTCACGCCCATCAGGCCGAACGCGCTCTGCGTCACGCCGGTCCACATCAGGACCAGGTTGACGAGGGAGAACGCCATGTACCCGACCATGGCGATCAGGAAGAAGCGCGTGGCCTTCGGAGTCGCGCGGACCTTGCCCGAGCGGAACAGGAGCAGGGTGACGAAGAACACACCGAGCGTGCCGAACACCGCCTGCGCGACGATGCCGTCGGCTTCGGGGAACGCGGTCTGGAAGTAGTTCGAGATACCGCCGACGAACAGCCCCTCGAAGAACGCGTACGTCAGGATCAGACCCGGCGACGGCTTCTTCTTGAAGGTGTTGACGAGCGCCAGGACGAACCCGACGAGTGCGCCGACGACCCAGACGGCCGGGGGCAGGTTCCAACCGGCCACCGCGCCGACGACGAGCACGCCGAACGCGAGCAGCGTCTTGACGATGGTGTCTTCGTACGACATGCGGTCGGTGTCCACCGGGGACGCAGTCGGACGGTCATACATGTACTGCAGCTGCTCGGGGGTCATGCCGCCCTGGGCCTGCTGCGGGGTCTGTCCCCAGCCGGCCTGCTGCTGACCAGCACCGCGCCCGCCCCAGGTGTTTGCCCCCTGGGCGTTGAAGGCGGGGGACTGGTCGAAACCGGGCTTGAAGGCCATGGTGTCCTCTTCCTAGGAGATTCGAGTCCTCTCAGCCTAGGGGCGCTCGGTCGCGGAAGGCTGAGGATTCGCGGCGAGCGGACGCGGGCCCAGCGGGCTCCGTCGAGGGAAGCCTAGGGTCGCCCGCTGCACGCGCGCCCCGAGGACGTCGAGAGTCCGCCGTCGAGCCAGCCGAGCCCGTCAAGCCCGTCGAGCGCGCCCGTCCCGACGGCAGCGCCGGGTAGAGCCAGGTGACGAGCGCGACCGAGATCGTCATGAGCAGGAACCACGCCACGATCTTCGTCGGTGCCACCGGCTGCCACACCGCGAGCTGCGCCGGGTAGCTCCACGCCCCGGCCCAGGTCGCGACGTTCTCCGCCGCCCAGATGAACACCGCGACGAGGGCCATCGCCACGAGGACGGGCATCCGCAGCGTCGCCCGGTGGATCCGCACGTGCATGGTCGTGCGAGCGAAGAGCAGCAGGACGAGCGCGAGCAGCACGTACCGGGCGTCGGCGACGAAGTGGTGGCCGAAGAAGTTCAGGTAGATCCCGCCCGCCACGACCGCCAGCAGCCACTGCCGCGGGTACCGGTCGAACCGCAGGTCGAACAGCCGGTAGACCCGCACCATGTACGACCCGACGGCGCCGTACATGAACCCCGAGAACAGCGGCACCCCGGCGACGACGAACAGCCCACTCGACTCGTAGGTCCACGAGCCCATGTGGGTCTTGAACACCTCCATCGCGGTCCCGACGACGTGGAACAGCAGGACGACCCGGAGCTCCCGCACGGTCTCGAGCCCGAACACGAGCATCCCGACCTGCAGCAGCACGGCCGCGATCGTCAGGACGTCGTTCTGCATCGCCGCCGGCACGGTCAGGTGCACCACGGCCATGGTCGCGAGCAGCAGCGCCCCGAACGCGCACGCCCAGGCCTGCTTCGCGCCGAACACCAGGAACTCGGTGACGAACACCCGGACGGGCCGGTGCGGTTGATGCCCGGCGTCGAGCAGGCGGCGAGCGGCGCGGTCGATCCGGGCCTCGACGGCGGTGGAGAGCGAACGGACGGTCATGCGGTGATGGTCGGCGTCGTCGCTGGGAACGACGGGCCTCGGAGCGCCGGGTGTGTCCCGCGACACAGGTGCCCCGCTGGTCACCCACGGCAAGTAGGGTCGCGCCATGACCCTCGTGATCGCCCACCGCGGTGCGTCCGGCTACCGTCCCGAGCACTCGCGGAGCGCGTACGAGCTCGCGATCGAACTCGGCGCCGACGCGATCGAACCGGACCTGGTGCCCACGAAGGACGGCGTGCTGGTGCTCCGGCACGAGAACGAGGTCTCGGGCACCACGGACGTCGCCGACCACCCCGAGTTCCGGCACCTGCGCACGACGAAGACCGTCGACGGCCAGACCCTGACCGGCTGGTTCACCGAGGACTTCACGTGGGCCGAGCTGCAGACGCTCCGCACCCGCGAGCGCCTGCCGGTGCTGCGTCCGGGATCCGCCGAGCACGACGGTGCGCAACCGATCCTGCGGCTCGTCGACCTGCTCGCGATCCTCGACGCGGCGCCCCGCCCGGTCGGGCTCGTCGCCGAGGTGAAGCACGCCGCGTTCTTCGACCGCGCCGGGTTCCCGATGGGTGCACTCGTCGACGCCGCGCTCGGCGAGGCCGGGTGGCGGCAGGACGAGCGGCTCACGGTGGAGAGCTTCGAGAAGGGCGTGCTGCGGGACCTGCGCGAGCGGGGGACCGGTGGTCGGCTCGTGTACCTCCAGGAGGCCCGTGGCAGCGCCGCGGACGAGGTCGCGTCCCACGGATCGCTCGCCCCCACCTACGCCGCTGAGCGTTCCGAGGACGCGCTCGCGTCGTTCGCGACCGAGTTCCACGGCATCAGTGTCGACCTCGGCACCCTGATGGCCGGCGTCGACAGCGTCGCACTCGACGACCCGACGCCGGTGCGCAGTGCGATCGTCGACCGCGCCCACGCCGCCGGACTCGCGGTGTACACGTGGACCCTCCGGCCGGAGAACCGGTTCCTGCCGTCGCCGTTGCGTCGTGGCGGCGACGTCGCGGCGTTCGGCGACTGGGAGCGGTGGTTCACGTCCGTGATCCGCACCGGACTCGACGGGGTGTTCGCCGACCACCCCGACCTGGCGGTGCGTGCCCGGTCAGTCCTCGAGCGCCTCGAGCGGGATGCCGGTTGACCGGAGGACCTCGGTGGCCTCCTCGCGTGCGGACGTGGCAGCGGCGCGGAGCCCGGCCAGGTCCTCGGGCCGGTAGAACCACGAGCTCCGGTCGCCGGGCGAGACCGTCCGTTGCGCGTCCGTCAGGTCGGCGTCGTGTTCGCCCTTCCGGAGGTCGGCACGCGCACGGTCGAGCACCTGCAGGACTGCCGAGGCACGGATGACCTCGGCCGCGGGCAGGTCCCCGGGCGCGAGACGGGCGACCCGAGGGTCGATCGGTGTCACCGGGAGGGCGTGCACCGGTGGCTGTCGGCGCCGCCGTCGATCGACGAGGACCGCGACGGCGGACGAGACGACGAGGAACACCACGACGGCGACGAGGAGCCGGGCACTCCTCGGGAACGTCGACGCAGCGAGGGCCCCGAGTACGGCCAGGCACAGCCCAGCGGCGACCAGGCCGACCGACAGCGGGACCAGGCACCCCGCCGTGTCCTGTCGAGACCGCTGAGCACGGGCCCGACGGTGACTCTCGATGATCGCGGCGGGGTCGTCACGCCCGTCCGGAGGCAGGATGCAGAGGACGTCCTGGGTGGTGGGGACCGCGGCCGACATCGCAGGGAGCACGAAGACGTCAGGTCGGTCCGGTGTGATCGCCACGGTGCCATCCTGCCGCACGAGGTCGCTGTCGGGGGTCTCGCCTAGAATGTCCCGAACATGACGATCGTGCTCGACCCCTTCGAATCGACGCCCGAGCCGGGCGCCGGTGCCCGCGCGTACGAAGACCCGTTCACCGCGGGTCTGAACCCCCAGCAGAAGGAAGCCGTCGAGTACCGCGGCGAGTCCCTGCTGATCGTTGCCGGCGCCGGTTCCGGCAAGACGAGCGTGCTCACCCGCCGCATCGCGCTGCTGCTCGCCAACCGCGAAGCGTGGCCGTCGCAGATCCTGGCGATCACGTTCACCAACAAGGCCGCCGCCGAGATGCGCGAGCGCGTCCGGGCCCTGGTCGGTGGCGAGGCCGAGGGGATGTGGATCTCCACGTTCCACTCGGCGTGCGTGCGCATCCTGCGGCGCGAAGCCGAGCGGTTCGGGTTCCCGCAGTCGTTCACGATCTACGACTCCGCCGACTCCAAGGCGCTGCTGAAGCGGATCATCAAGGAGCTCGAGGCCGACTCCCTCGGGCTGACCGTCGGCGCCGCGGCGTCGAAGATCTCGAAGCTCAAGAACGAGCTGCAGGACATCGACACCTACGCGCGCAACATCAACGTGAACGACCCGCAAGAGGTCATGTTCACCGAGGTGTTCCGGCGCTACACGAACGAACTCCGCCGGGCGAACGCGTTCGACTTCGACGACCTCATCGGGCAGACGGTGTTCCTGTTCCGGGCCTTCCCCGACGTCGCCGCCCTGTACCAGCGCCGCTTCCGGTACATCCTGGTCGACGAGTACCAGGACACGAACCACGCCCAGTACGCCCTGATCCGCGAGCTCACCCGCCCGGTGCCGGTCGAACAGGTCGACAAGCTCGAGGACTCCGGCCAGCACGTCGCCCGGATGCGCGAGACCGACGGCTCGATCGCTCCCGCGTCCCTGACGGTGGTCGGCGACTCCGACCAGTCCATCTACGCGTTCCGCGGGGCGGACATCCGCAACATCGTCGAGTTCGAGCGGGACTTCCCGAACTCCAAGACGATCCTGCTCGAGCAGAACTACCGCTCGACGCAGAACATCCTCGACGCGGCGAACGCCGTCATCGCGAACAACTTCGACCGCCAGGCGAAGAGCCTGTTCACCGACGTCGGCGCCGGCGAGAAGATCGTCGGCTTCACCGGGTACACCGGCCACGACGAGGCGCAGTTCGTCGCCGACGAGATCCAGCGCCTGCGTGAAGACGGCATGGACTACCGCGACATGGCGGTGTTCTACCGGACCAACTCGCAGACCCGTGCGCTGGAGGAGATCTTCATCCGTGCGGCGATCCCGTACCGGGTGCTCGGCGGCACGAAGTTCTACGAGCGTGCCGAGATCAAGGACGCCATGGCGTACCTGATCACGGTCGCCAACCCGGCCGACCCGATGGCGCTGCGCCGCATCCTCAACGTGCCCAAGCGCGGCATCGGCTCGGTCACCGAGACCACGCTGCAGCGCTACGCCGACGAGCACGAGACCACGATGCGCGACGCCCTGCGGCACGCGGGGGAGCTCGGGTTCGGGCCGAAGGTGCGGAACGCCATCATCGAGTTCGCCGCGCTGCTCGACGCCGTGTCCGAGAAGGCCCCGACACAGCCGGTGGTCGACACCCTGACGCAGCTGCTCGACGGTTCCGGGCTGCTCGACAACCTGCGGAAGTCGCCCGACGCGCAGGACGCCGCCCGTGCCGACAACATCGACGAGCTCGTGGCCGTGACGCGTGAGTTCCAGAAGAACAACCCCGAGGGCACGCTGTCGGACTTCCTGACCGAGGTCTCGCTGGTCGCCGCGGCGGACGAGCTCGACGACTCGTCGGGCACGGTGTCGCTCATGACGCTGCACACCGCGAAGGGCTTGGAGTACGACGCGGTGTTCCTGACCGGCGTCGAGGAAGACCTGCTCCCGCACCGGATGTCCGCCAACGAACCCGGCGGTCCGTCGGAAGAGCGCCGGCTGTTCTACGTGGGCATCACCCGCGCCAAGAAGGTCCTGTTCCTCTCCCTCGCGATGACCCGTGCCCAGTTCGGCGACGTGAACGTGGCGATGCCCTCGCGCTTCCTGCAGGAGATCCCCGAGGGGCTCATCGAGTGGAAACAGTCCCCGGGCATGGCGAACAGCCGCGGTGGCACGCAGCCCCGTGCCCTGAACGCCAAGCGCGACGGCGGCTTCGGCGGCGGTGGCGGCGGCGGCGGTGGCTACCGCGGTGGTGGTGGCTGGGGCGGCGGCTCGTACGACCGCGCAGCGGCTGCCTCGAAGACCCGTCCGAAGACCGAGTGGGCGAACCGGGTGTCCGGGCAGGTGCGCGACAACGGCGACATGGAACTCGTCGCCGGCGACCGCATCAAGCACGTCGACTTCGGCGAGGGCACGGTGTCCGCGGTGACGGGGCAGGGCGCCAAGCGCATCGCCGAGATCGCGTTCGACTCCGCGGGCCGCAAGAAGCTCCTCATCAAGATCGCCCCGATCGAGAAGCTGTAGGAGCCCTCACCGGTCCACACCGAACCGGCAGTCGCGGCCGGTCTGGAGTTCACGGAACGGACCCGGGGCGTTCCCCCGCGATCCGTACGGTGCGGTGCTGTGCAGAACAGCCCTGACGACCGCGACGACGCCCACGACCACGCCGGAGAGCGCAGCAAGCGCATCCCGGTCTCCCGCCGGGGCTTCCTGGTCGGGTCCGGACTCGCCGGTGCCGCCGGTCTCGTGGCGTCGAACGGCTTCGGCAGCGCCCCGGCCGTCGCCGATTCGCTGACCGCGGCACCCGCCGTGGCTCCGGCAGCGCTCGGCGGATCGGCCGCGGCCGCGCAGGCAGCCGTGGTGCGCGGCCACACCGGACGGTGGCACCCGGACACGACCTCGCCGCGCTTCACCGTCGCGGTGATGCCGGACACGCAGTACATGTTCGACGGCGCCGCGGTCGACCAGGCACCGATGCGCGCCTCGCTCGAGTACGTCGTCCGCGAGCAGGCCCGGCACAACACGGTGTTCCTCGTGCACCTCGGCGACCTGACCCAGAACGGTGCGGCGTCCGAGATGCGCGCGTCCGGTGCGGTCTTCGACGTGCTCGACCGAGCCGGGGCGCCCTACAGCGTGCTCGCCGGCAACCACGACGTCGACTCCTCGACCGACGACCAGCGCGGCCGGACCCCGTACCTCGACGTGTTCGGTCCGCAGCGGTTCCGGAAGGCCCCTGGCTGGATCGGTTCGAGCCCCGACGGCTACAACACCGCCCACCGGTTCACCGCGGCCGGCCGCGAGTGGGTCGTCCTGGCACTCGACTGGCGGACGAGCGCGAGCGGGCTCGCCTGGGCCAGCTCCGTGCTCGCGGCCCGGCCGCACGCCCCGGTCATCCTCACGACGCACGCCCTCGTCGACTCGGACGCCAGCGGTGGAGCGGCGTTCGACCCCTACGGCCAGCAGCTCTGGGACTCCTTCATCTCGAAGCACGACCAGGTGTTCCTGACGCTCAACGGGCACTACTGGGGTCCGGGCCGCACCACGGCGAAGAACGCCGTGGGACACGACGTCGCCCTGCACCTGACCAACTACCAGAACCGCTACTACGGCGGAGCGGCCATGATCCGGCTGTACCACGTCGACCTCGAGCGGAACGTCATCGACGTCGAGACGCTGTCGCCCTTCCTGCTCGCCGGCGGACTCGGCGACGCGAACGAGCTCGCAGCCCAGGAGACCGCGCTCAGCGGCGACGTCGACCGCTTCACCATGGCGGTGGACTTCGACGCGCGCTTCGCGGGGTTCGCGCCGGTCGCACCACGGGCCTCCCGGCCGGCGGCACGCATGCTGGTGCCGGGGACGCTGGCGTACTGGCGGTTCGACGGCAACCCGGACGGGGCGGCGCTCGCGCCGACGACGCGGGTGCGCGACCAGAGCGGCAAGGGCAACGACCTGGTGGTCGCCCGGCGGACCGGTGCCGTCGCAGGGGCGCTGCGCTGGACGGCGGCGCACCACCCCGACCAGCCGGGCGCCGGCAGCCTCGCGCTGCAGGGCGGCAAGACCGGCGGCGACCACCTGCAGACCGTCGACACGGCACCGCTCAACCGGACCCACTTCCCCCGGGGCTACACGGTCGAGGCGTTCTTCGTGCTGCCGACCACGTTCGACCCGAGTGCGAACGGGTTCAGCGCCCTGCTGTCGCAGTACTCGAGCGCCGGCCAGGTGGGGAAGGCGACCGGAGCCGACGGTGACCCGGACGAACCCGCGATGACGCTGAGCCTGTCGGGGGACCGCGAACTGCAGTGGTGCGTGTACCCGACGAGCCAGGACGGATCGCTGACGAACTGGGGGCACGAGTTGCCGCTCGGCGCCTGGTGGCACGTGGCCGTGGTGAACGACGGGACGCACACCGTGCTGTACGTCGACGGGTGCCCGGTCGTGCGCAACCCGTCCACCCCGAACCGCGGTCTCAGCACGATCGGGAAGCCGTGGCTGCTCGGTGGGTACCGCTACGGCGACAAGCTCGACAACGTGTTCGTCGGGTCGATCGGCGACGTGCGCATCGTCGGCCGGGCCCTGCAGCCGAGCGAGTTCATGAACGCCTGACGTCCGGCGGCGGACGCCTGGCCCGTGCGGTGGGTGGGGGCTCGGGCTGCCCGGCAGACGTGCGTCTGACACGCCCGGCCGTTCGGCGCGCCCCTCGTTCGGGTGGCACGATGACGGTTAGTGAGGTTAGCCTTACCTAACGTGACACCTCCCATCGAACTCCTGACCACCGCCACCGCCGAGCGCTACCGCTCCGCCGTGACGTCCACGGTGGACCGTCTGGCCGACCGCTTCGCCGCCGCCGACCGTCCGACGACCGACACCGCTCCCGAGGTCCTCCGGGCCCGGGTGCAGGACGTCGACCTCGACGCCGAACCCCTCGGGACGGACCGCGCGCTCGCCGAACTCGACGAGCTGTTCGTCCGCGAGGCCGTCTGGTTCCACGACCCGGCGTACCTCGCGCACCTGAACTGCCCGGTCGCGCTGCCCGCGGTCGCCGCCGAGTCGGTCCTGGCCGCCGTGAACCCGTCGGTCGACACCTGGGACCAGTCCCGCATCGGCACCGAGATCGAGCGGCACGTCGTCGCCTGGCTCGCCGGTCGGATCGGGTTCGCCGCGGGGGACGGCATCTTCACCTCGGGCGGCTCGCAGTCGAACCTGCAGGCCCTGCTGCTGGCGCGCGAGGCCCTCGGCAGCAGCGGCACCGTGTTCACGACCGCGGAGACCCACTTCAGCATCGCGAAGTCGGCACGGCTGCTCGGGCTGGAGGCCGTGGTCGCCGTCGCCACCGACCACGCCGGCCGGATGGTGCCCGCCGCCCTCGCCGAGGCGATCGCCGCCGCCCGCGCAGCCGGGCAGACGCCGATGGCCGTCGTCGCCACCGCCGGCACCACCGACCGCGGGGTCATCGACCCGCTCGAGCCGATCGCGGACGTCTGTGATCTGGAGGGAGTGTGGCTGCACGTCGACGCCGCGTACGGCTGCGGTCTGCTCGTGTCCCCGACCCGGCGGCACCTGCTCGACGGCGTCGAACGGGCCCGGAGCGTGACCGCCGACCTGCACAAGTCGTTCTTCCAGCCGGTGTCGTCGAGCGCCCTGCTCGTGCAGCGCCCGGAGGACCTGCGGCGCACCGCCTGGTACGCCGACTACCTGAACCCGGAGGACGCCGCCGAGCCGAACCAGGTCGACAAGTCGCTGCAGACCACCCGCCGGTTCGACGCCCTGAAGCTCTGGGCCACGCTGCGGGCGACCGGTGCCGATGCGATCGGTGCGGCGTTCGACGCCGTCATCGACCTCGCCGCGGCCACCCACCGGATCGTCGAGGAGCACCCCGACCTGGTGCTCGTCGCGCCGACGCAGCTCAGCACGGTGCTGTTCCGCTGGCAGCCCGCCGGCATGACGGACGAGGCCGCCGACGCACTGGTCGCCCCGATCCGCTCGGCCCTGCTCGCCGAGGGCCGGGTGCTCATCGCCAAGACGGTCATCGACGGCCGGCCGTGCAACAAGCTCACGCTGCTCAACCCCGAGACGACGCCGGAGCAGATGCGCGCGTCGCTGGAGCACGTCGTCGCGACGGCCGCGCGCGTCCGAGCCGCCACCACCGAGACCGAGGGAGCGAACCGATGACCGCCGACCGCACCGCCGCCGACCGCACCCGCGCCACCGCCGATCCCGCCGTGCACGACGTCGTCGGCATCGGCATCGGCCCGTTCAACCTCGGCCTCGCCTGCCTGACGGACCCGATCGCCGACCTCGACGCGGTGTTCCTCGACGCCGCCGACGGCTTCGCCTGGCACCACGGCATGATGCTCGACGACGCCACGATCCAGGTACCGTTCCTCGCCGACCTGGTGACGATGGCCGACCCGACCTCGCCGTTCTCGTTCCTCGCGTGGCTCAAGGAGACCGGGCGCCTGTACCCGTTCTACATCCGCGAGGACTTCCACCCCCTGCGCAGCGAGTACGACGCCTACTGCCGCTGGGCCGCCGACCGGCTCGACACCCTGCGGTGGGGCCGCCGGGTGACGGCCGTCGAGCACGACCCGGTCACCGACACGTTCACGGTGCACGCCGAGACCGATCAGGGTCCCGAGACGTACCGCGCACACCACGTCGTCGTGGGCATCGGCACCGAGCCGTCCGTCCCCGCCCCGCTGCGCGGGATCGGCGGACCGGCGGTCCACTCCGCCGAGTTCCTGCCGAACCGCGATGCCCTGCGCGACGCCGGGTCGATCACCGTCGTCGGCAGCGGGCAGTCCGCCGCCGAGGTCTACCGCGAACTGCTCGAGGACATCCGGCAAGACGGCTACCGCCTCGACTGGATCACGCGGTCGCCCCGGTTCTTCCCGATGGAGGACACCAAGCTCACCCTCGAGATGACGAGCCCGGAGTACACGGACCACTTCCACGGGCTGCCCGAAGCCGTCCGCGACCGCCTGGGGCGGGAGCAGCGCGGCCTGTACAAGGGCATCAGCGCCGACCTGGTCGACGACCTGTACGACCAGCTCTACCGGATCAGTGCGCGCGGCCCCGTCCCGACGACGCTCCGGACCGAGACGAGCGTCGTCGACGCCGCCTGGCTCGCCGACCGCGGCACCTACCGGCTGACGCTCCGCCACGAGCAGCTCGACCAGACGTACGAGCACGAGGTCGAGCAGCTGGTGCTGGCCACCGGGTACACCCCGCGGGTCCCGCGGTTCCTCGACCCGGTCGAGCACCTCGTCGCCCGCGACTCCCGCGGTCGCCTGGCCGTCGCCCGCGACCACCACGTCGACACCCTGGGCGGACGCATCTGGGTGCAGAACGCCGAGGAGCACACGCACGGCCTGACCGCGCCCGACCTCGGCATGGGTGCGTGGCGGAACGCGTCGATCATCCGGTCCGTCACGGGTCGCCCCGTGTACGGCCTGGAGGCCCGGATCGCCTTCCAGGAGTTCGGCCTGCCCGCCTCGGGGCCGTCAACAGCAGCGCCGTCCACCGCCCACCCCGGCGCGGCGGAGCGCGCGCCGGCCCGGCCCGCGACCGAGCGCGCGGAGGTCTCCGCATGAGCACGACCGTGACCACCACGGAGCCGGACGCGACCGCGCCTGGGGGAGCCGAGCCGGGCCTCCTGACCGTCGAACCCGTGGACCCGGAACGCGACGCCGCCGTCGTGCAGTCGTGGCTCGCCCACCCGGCGTCGTCGTGGTGGGAGATGGGCGACCTCGACGTGGACCGCGTGCGCGCCTACCTGGCCGGCGTGCAGGCGGACCCCGCGCAGGCAGCGTGGCTCGGCCGCCGGAACGGTGAACCGTGCTTCCTGGCGGAGACCTACGACCCCTCCGCCGTCCTGCTCGTCGACGTGTGGGCGGCCGAACCCGGCGACGTCGGCATGCACCTGCTCGTCGCGCCTGTGCCCGCTGACCGTCGTGTGCACGGCCTGACCAGCGCGGTGATGCGTGCCGTCGTCGAGCACTGCCGGGACGCCCTCGGCGCGCGCCGGGTCGTCGTCGAACCGGACGTGCGGAACGCCGCCGTGCAGGCGAAGAACGCCGAGGTCGGGTTCCGCGCCCTGCGACAGGTGGACGTCGACGGCAAGCGGGCCCTGCTGTCGGTGCTCGACACCGATCGCATCGGCGTTCCCGATGACGACGGGCCGGCCGCGCACCTGCGGCCCGAGCATCTGGAGCCCGCCGAACGGCACCTCGTCGCGAAGGCGATCGCGGAGTTCACCCACGAACGGCTGATCGCTCCCGTGCCGGACGGGGACGGGTGGCGGCTCGAGGCGGGGGAGTCGACCTACCGGTTCCGGGCGCGGCAGCACGTGCTCGAGCACTGGTCGATGGACGAGGCCTCGCTGACGCGGACCCGTGCGGGGGCGCCGGCGCCGCTCAGCGCGCAGGAGCTCGTGCTCGAACTGCACGAGGTGCTCGGGATCCCCGACGAGTTGCTCGGCACGTACCTGGAGGAGATCGCGTCGACGCTGGCGAGTGCGGCGGCGAAGCACCGGCGGGGCGGACCGTCGGCTGGGCAGCTGGCGCGGGGGCGGGGCGGGGCCGGGTCCGCCGGGTCGGCCGAGGCGTCCAGATCGTCCGGTTCGTCCGGTTCCGTCGAGGACGTCGTCGCGTCGTTCCAGGACGTCGAGGCGGCGATGACCGAGGGGCATCCGGCGTTCGTCGCCGCCAACGGCCGGATCGGGTTCGGGCTCGACGAGTACCGGGCGTTCGCGCCCGAGTCCGGCGGCCGGTTCCGGTACCGGTGGCTCGCCGCCCGACGCGAGCACACGCACCTGGCGCTCGCCGCGGACCGGACCGAACAGGCGCACTGGGAGTCCGAGCTGTCGGCGGCGGTCGTGGCCGGGTTCCGTGCCACGCTGGAGCGTCGCGGGCTCGACCCCGACGACTACGTCTGGCTGCCCGTGCACCCGTGGCAGTGGCAGCACCGGATCGCCGTGACCTTCGCACCCGACCTGGGCCGACAGGACCTGGTCGACCTGGGCGAGGGACCCGACGAGTACCAGCCGCAGCAGTCCATCCGCACCGCGTTCAACCGCACCGAGCCGGCACGCTCGTACGTGAAGACGGCGCTCGCCGTGCAGAACATGGGGTTCCTGCGGGGGATGTCGCCCGCCTACATGCGGAACACCCCGGCCGTGAACGACTGGGTCGAGTCGATCGTCTCCGCCGACCCCACGCTCGCCACCGCCGGGTTCTCGGTGCTCCGGGAGCACGCCGCCATCGGCTACACGGGCGACGCCTACCACCGGGTCGACGTGTCCTCGCCGCAGCGCAAGATGCTCGCGGCGCTGTGGCGGGAGAGCCCGCTGCCGCGGGTGGCGGACGGCGAGCGACTGCTGACGATGGCTGCGCTGCTGCACCGCGACGCCTCGGGGAACGCCGTGGTCTCGGCGCTGATCGAGGCATCCGGTCTGCCCGCCGACGTCTGGGTCCGGCGCTGGCTCGACGCCTACCTGCTGCCCGTCGTGCACTGCCTGACCGTGCACGACCTGGTGTTCATGCCGCACGGCGAGAACCTGGTGCTCGTCGTGCGCGACGGCGTCGTGGTCCGCGCCGTGATGAAGGACATCGGCGAGGAGGCCGCGGTGCTCGGCCGACACGATGACCGCCCGGTACCCGCCGACATCGACCGGATCGTGCACCCCGTGTCCGATGACGAGGCCGCGCTCGCGGTGTTCACCGACGTGTTCGACGGGGTGCTCCGGTTCGTCGCCGCGATCCTCGACGACGACGCGGTGCTGCCGGAGTCCCGCTTCTGGCAGGTCGTGGGGGAGTGCATCGACGCCCACGCCGCCGCGCACCCGGACCGCCGTCGTCCCCTGGACCTGCGGGTGCCGACGTTCGAGCACTCGTGCCTGAACCGGTTGCAGCTGCGGAACACCCTGTCGATGGTGGACCTGGCGGACCAGTCGGCGTCGCTCATCCGGGCGGGGGCGATGGCGAACCCGATCGGGCGGTAGGGAGCGCGGGCTCGGCGGCCGGGGACAGTGGCGCTCGGTGCGAGCCTGATCACTCAGTGCAGCGCAACGAGCGCGCACGGAGTGGTCAATCTCGCACCAACCGAAGCCGCGCCGACTACGGCTGGAGGCGTGTGGCCGTCCAGGCGCCCTCGGCGAGTGCGTACTGCAGTCGTCGGTGCATCCGGTCACGGCTGCCGTGCCAGAACTCCACGATGTCGGGCTCGAGCCGCCAGGCAACCCATCGTGCAGGTCGCGGGACGTCCTCGCCGGAGTCGTCGAGCAGGTCGTTCGCGTCGTCGATCAGGTCCTGCAGGGTGCGGGGCTCGAGCACGGCGGACTGATCGGCGATGGCCGTCGCGGCGCGTGACTTCGGGGAGCGGTCCGCGAACAGGGCGTCGGACTCGGCGTCCGACAGCCGGACGACGTGGCCCTCGAACCGGAGCTGCTGCATCGTCTCGCGCCAGTACGCCTGCAGGGCTGCATGCGGGTTCTCGGCGAGCTGCCGGCCCTTCGGGCTGTCCTCTGACGTCCCGAAGACCAGTCCGTTCGTCTCAATCCGCTTCACGTCGACGGTGCGAGCAGACACGCGGCCGTCGGCACCGGCCGTGGCGAGGGTCATCGAGAGCGGCTCGGAGACCTGTCGGTCCTTCGCCGCGGACAGCCACTCGCGAGCGAGGTCGAGCGGAGACGCTGGCGGGTTGTCGAACTCGGGCAGGTGCAGGGAGTCGTCACCGGAGAGCGGGGCAGAGGACATGTACCCACCCAACCGTGCGCGGGGGCTCGGTGTTCAGGGAGTCACGGACGGTCGTCGCCGGCACCCGGTCAGGCGTCGGGGAACTTCGCTTCGACGAACGCGCGTTGCGCCTGCACGGTGCCGAGGTGTTCGTCGGCCGGGGCGAACACGTCGACGAGGTCCTTGAACCGGGGACGACGACCGCGGCGGAGTCGGTACGCCCGCATGCCACCGCCCTGCTGTCGCGCCATCCCACTCGGCCACACGTCGACGCGGGCCCCCTGCACGCCCAGGAGCCAGCCCTCGTCGTCGAGCGCCTCGCGCACCAGGCTCAGTGCCTCGAAGGCGTCGTACGCCGTGGCCGCGTGCTCTGCGCCCAGCAGCAACACGGTCACGGTGTAGCGCACCTGATGGTCGGGGTTCGTCAGGTCCATCTCGATGATCACGGTCGCCGGCGCGCTCGTGCCGTTCCGGTGAGCGGTTCGTTCGTAGGTCGTCATGTCACGCACCGAGCCGCAGCGCATTGAAGAACGGGACGCCCGGGTGGGCGATCGCGCCTCCCGGACCGATGGTCATCAGGGTTCCCGACTCGGACACCGTGGCGTTCCGCGGAGTCGCCGAGAAGACGCCCGGTCCGAACCCGGGGAACCTGACGCGGGATGCGATCTCGTCGAACGTCGCAACCCGGTCGAGTTCCAAGCCGTAGCCGACGTGACGGTGCCCGAGCGAGTCGGTGTACTCGACGCGGCGGAAGGTCCACGCTCGTTCTGCCCGGCCCAGAGACGGCGAGACGGCTTCGGCCAACCGCGCGAGCTGTCGGCAGACGGCAACGCGCTCGGCGAGGGGACCAGCGGGGACCGAGTTGAGGAGTTCGTGGGCGAACGGGATGTCAATGACGGCAGGCGGGTGCTCCTGGTCACCGAAGGCCGTCGTGGTGATCTCCGTCGGGAGATCGGCGTGCCGCGCGAACGGGCGGTACGGCGGAAGCGGTGCTGCTCGGAGGTTGCCGTCGCCGTCGCGCCAGTCGCTCGTCAGGTCGAGCGGCACGTCGGCTTCCCCGACGACGCGGAGCGAGCGCTCGTCCTGTCCCCAGTAGGTGTCGCAGGCGACGCAGCGGAAGTACGAGGTCCGCTGCTGGTGGCTGACGCCGATCGACGTCTCGACTCTGCCGTGCCGCGCCACTGCAGCGGTGCAGACCGAACATCCTGGCTCGATCGCCGTCGGATCCGCGCTCGTCATCGTCATCTGTTGATCACCGCTCGGTTGAACGGGAGTCCGGTGGGCGCCGTGACGCCCGGTCCGATCGCGAGGAGGGTGCCCGCCGAGTCCGATTGATGGGCGGTCGGACTGGGCGGGCGATGGTCCCCGGCCTCCTCGGGCAACGCGGCTCGATCGCTGAGTAGCTGCAGGCTCGGCTTCCCGCGGAGTACGGCCCCGTACCCGACGTGGAGGTGGCCGAGCTCGTCCTCAGCCTCAGCCATCGTGCTGTCCGTGGAGGAGTGCGCGGGCGGCATTCCGCCAGGCACGTGGAACGGCGTCAACGGAATCGACGATGGTGATCTCCGGGTGCGGTCGGTCTCCGAGTGCCCGGAGGATCTTCATGCGACGCCGGGCGGGATCCGGGGCGATCACCAGGTGCAGTCGCGGCCCGGTGGCGTTGAAGGTGAACAGTTTCCATGCGGTGTGCGGGACGGACACTCCGAGGACCACTTCGGCCCAGATGCCGCTGGATGCTGACATCCGCCTGGCGTGTGCTGCTCGCGACTGGATCGGCAGGAGACCCCGCCGCGCTCGGGGGCGTTCGGCGACCGGCAATCCCTCCCAGTGATCGGCGGCCACGTCGACGAACACGATCGCGCGACCGCTGCGCTCGTCCTCGATCAGCGACTGACGACTCACCCGCCGTGAGCCGGTGCCGACAGCCGGCGGGCGGTCCCCGGCGATGGAGTACGCGAACTCGACGACGACGCCACGGTCGTACGGCATCGTGGCGGGCCGGCCGCGGTCGTCGATCGCCAGGTGCAGGTCATCGGGTACGGGGACAGCAGCGATGCGCACGCTCACCACCCTACGAGCATGTTCGTGGCGCTGAGGCGCTGCGCAAGGGCATCAGGCATCCGGCAGGACGACGAGTGCAAAACGCGCCCGCTCACTCGCGAACCCACCGGGGAAGTCCCGGACCAGTGTCGTTCCGTCGTCGAGACGTTCTGCCGCCATGCCGTCGGGAAGTCGGAGGTCTTGCAGAGTGGAGCGGCCCCGCATGAGGATGGTCCCGGAGTGTTCCACCGCCTTCGAGAAGCGCTGGTTCGGAGCACGAGTCGAGAGCCGACCGCCCTCCCGTTGGATTGATCGAACGATGTACGGCAGGCGTCCCCATCCGGCCTCGGCGGGGTGCTCAGCGGGGACGTCGCGACCGTTCCACGTGGGGGTGGCAGCGAGCGCAGGACCGAGACGGATCAGTGCGCGAAAGGCTGTGTCTCGGTCGTCGTTCACGAGCGTATCTCCGTTGACCGCCATCCGCAGATCGACCGAGTACCGGTAGTCACCCGCTCGTCCTCCGTCTCGAAGTCGAGCGATCGGCGTCCCAGGACCGCCCGGGCGTTCGACGAGTTCAATCCCTTCGCCGAAGGACCAGTCCTTCTCGAGGTCAGCGATCGAACACGGCCTTCCGACGGCGGTGAATCGTCTGTCAACGAGGAGTTCATTGCCTCGCTGACGGAATGGCCCGCGATGCTCGGCGATCGTGAAGGAGCGGTCTTCGAGCCAGTTCATGAAGGTGAGCAGACGACCGTACTCCGGCCAGAGCGGGTCCGGGGACGTCATCGTGCGGAGACGACCATCGGGTTCCGGCTCCGGCCGCGCCCGCCAAGACCTCGATGTCGGCAGCAGGGACCTGCCCGCCCTCGTGAGCCCCGTCCTCATCGGCCTGGCAGGTGGCGTGTTCGACAGGAAGCTCGTCGATCCAGGCACTGCTGACCGTGCGCGTGATCGGCACTCGCCTGAGAACGGAGCGCATCGTTCGCGGCCGCGGCAAGGGCCTCGTAACGGGGGCCGTCGGAACCGTGCCCAGAGATCACCGCCGGGAGCCGCCGCTCGGACGGAAGACCGATGCAATCCGTCCGGCGAAGCCGAGGCTCTTCTCCCATCGCTGAGTGAAGGCTCGCTGCTCGGCAAGGCTCACGGTCTCCGAGACGGGTTGCAAGACGTCGACCATGCTGTCGCTTCGAGCTGAGTGGCCGAGTCGCACGCAGTATGCCTAGCGCCCTCCGCCGCCTCGTCATCGTCCTCGTACGTTGGGCGGCACTGGGGGCGAGCGGCGCGACACCGACCGCCAAGCGCTGCTCGGCCACGATCGCCAGGTGCTCGGTCGCCGGTGCGAACACGTCGACCAGGTCCTCCGAACGGGGAGTGCGTCCTCGCCGGAGCCGGTAAGCGCGAAGCCCGCCGCCTTGGTCCCTCGCCATGCCGCTCGGCCAGACGTCTCCTCGCGCACCTTCGACGCCCAGCAGCCAGCCGTCTCGTTCGAGCTCCAACCGCACCGCCGACAAGGCATCGAAAGCGTCGTCCTCAATGGCCACATGCTCGACACCGTCGACGAGGACGGTCACGGCGTAGCGGGGCCGCCCGCCCGCGCCGGACGGTTCAGCGTCCACGGTGATCGCGGCCGGCGTCGTCTCGCCCCTGCGGTGGGCAGTGCGCTCGTACGCGGTCACCCGGGCGGCATCCCGATGTCTGTGCTCGCCGGTGATGGGCGTCCGAATACCGGATGAGCGGGAAGACAACGCGAACCAAAGAGAACCACGTCGCGCCACCGCCCGGGGGGCTTCGGGCCCGAGGACGCCGTGCTGGAAGCCTCCGTCAGCGGTCGGCATCTTCGAATGTGAAATCCACGCGGTTGAACGCCGACTGTGTCGGCGCCGCGATACCCGGCCCGATGGAGCGGAGGTACCCGCTTGGATCGGTGATGCTCTCCGTGGGCGACGGTGGCAGGCCGGGATCCGTGCGCTCCGGGAGTACCGCCCTGGTCTGGAGCGCTTCGATGGTGGTCGCGAGGTTGAGAACTGTGCCGTAGCCAACATGAAGATGGCCAAGTTCGTCCATGTACTCGGCTCTTCGGAACGTGTGGGTGCTGCCGGTTCGCAGGTCGACTTCCGGATCGAGAGCATCCAGGGTGAGCGCGAGCGCTCGCAACAAGCCCATTCGGGCACGAAAGCGCTCGGGGACATCCCGTGTATCGATGTTCTCGGCAAGAGGGATCACGAGCCGGTTCCCTTCGAAATGGCGATCGGGAACGGCATCGACCTCGACTACCTCGGGTAGCTCGTGGGGGAGATCGAACTCCAACGGCCAGCCTTCGGGCTGGTCGACCCCGCGCCCGAGCTCCCTTGCGTCTGGCATCGTGCGATCGCTCGGCACTTCTGCGGGACTGATCGGGTATATCGCATCGATGCTCGCCTTCCAATAGGAATCGCAGGCGATGCACCGGAAGTACCAGCACCGGGATGATTCGGAGAAGCCGAGCTGATCAAAAACGGTGGCGCGGCGCTGCCACGTCCAGAGGCAGGTCTCACAACCGTGGCGCGGAAACGGGTCAGGCAAAGGTCTGCACTGTCTCGGCGACTCCTTCTGGCGATATCTCCATGCCGATCGGTAGTGTCCGAGGATTGATAACCAGGCCGTGGCCCGGCGTCATACGGGTCATCAACTCCCGGCCGCTCAACACGATGAAGTACGGGGCTTCTGCAGCGAGCTCCTGGACCCGCGACGGGTCAGAGAAGACTGCGATCATCGGCACGCCTTCTCGATCGAAGATAATTGGCGCGAGTTCGTGCAATCCCTGTGCGGGGACCCCGGACGGCACGATCAGTGGAGCAACCCACACCGCCTCCGCCACCGATCGGCTGTCGACGCGGCCGGCTCTGCCATCGACGATCGCGCGCTCTACAGCGTTCGTGGGTGCTGTATCTTCCGGTGGCATTGCTGTTCCTCAGAATGTGTGGATGATGATTCGTTGGCCGTCGTCCATCAGCTTGAAGACTTGGTCACCGGGACGGACTGCACCGCCACCCTCGACGACGAATTCGTGGATCGGGTTGACCATGAATCCTCCGTCCATCGCAACGGCGGTCTTCCCGCCCTCCAGGAAGTGCGGGTTACTCCCGGCGTCGGCTCGGGTGGGGAGTCTTGGTTCAAGACCGTCCACTCGGAACCGAAGCCCGTACACCGGTTCGCCCGTTTCGGCGGCGCGCTGGACGCGAGGAGCGTATCCCGTTCGGACCATCGCATCGTACGGGCTGTGGATGTGCTCGAGGGCTTCCTTCTCTGACATGAAGAAGACCGGCAGTCCGGATGAACCCACCGTAGGCTCATTCGGCTCCAGGTAGTACTTTTCGGCAGCATTCTGATCGAAGTACGTGTGCCCGAATGCCACTTCACTTCGGTCTCCTTTGCCCCGTCGCAAGCCTGAGAGTACCTGGTCGATGACATCGCGACCGCGACCGACGGCGGCGTTCTTCACCCCACCGACCCACTGCGCTGCGCGACGTCCGCCATCAATGACCCGGCCTGCTGTCGAGGACAGGCTCGAGAGCTTCGCCGCTCCCTCAGCAAGACGCGCGGTTCGAGCTGCAGCGGCGACCGCGCCGCCGGCGGGGACGCAGTCGAGCAGGGAGAACGCGAGGTCCCACCCGTCGGCTTCACCCTTGCTCATCTTGTACAACGTGTCCGCCAACACCACCAGCGCGATCGCCGCGATGATCAACGTCCACGGCCCCGGGATGATCATCGCGATGATCCCACCCACCGCCACGACGACCTTCGCCACCGACACGATGGTCTCCCACGCCTCG